>JAEXCA010000148.1 GCA_023393755.1 Actinomycetes bacterium
CCGGGGGGGGGGGGCGCGGGGCGGTCCCGCGGGGCGCCCCGCCGAGCGTGGCGACCGGGTCCGTCAGACGCCGGGCCGCTGCCGCGGCTCCGACGCTAGGCTGGCCGGCATGACTGCACCCCGTCCGCTCGCTGAACTGGTGGCTCCCGACTGGGCCGAGGCGCTCGCGCCGGTCGAGGGGGTGGTGACGGAGCTGGGCGAGTTCCTGCGACAGGAACTGGCCGCCGGACGCGGCTACCTGCCGGCGGGCGCGAACGTGTTGCGGGCCTTCTCCCGCCCGATGGCGGAGGTCCGGGTGCTGCTGGTCGGGCAGGACCCCTACCCCACTCCCGGCCACGCGGTCGGGTTGTGCTTCTCGGTGGCACCCGAGGTTCGCCCGCTGCCGCGCAGCCTGATCAACATCTACACCGAACTGCAGGCCGACCTGGGCATCTCGCCGGCCGCCTCGGGCGACCTCACGCCGTGGTTCGAGCAGGGCGTCCTGCTGCTGAACCGGGTGCTCACCGTCCGTCCCGGGCAGCCCGGTTCCCACCGCGGCAAGGGCTGGGAGCAGGTCACCGCCTGCGCGATCGACGCCCTGGTGGCTCGCGGCGGGCCGCTGGTCGCCCTGCTGTGGGGGCGGGACGCGCAGAACCTCTCCAGCCGACTGGGCGACGTCCCGCAGATCGCCTCGGCCCACCCATCGCCGCTCTCGGCGCACGCCGGCTTCTTCGGCTCGCGTCCGTTCAGCCGGGTGAATGCCGCGCTGGAGGCCCAGGGCGCACCGGGTATCGACTGGCGGCTGGAATGACCCCCGGGCCGCGGGGGTTGCACCGGGTATGACGCAGCCGCTGCCCGGCCGGGCGACCCCGGTCCTTTCCGAACCCTGCTGGCACGAGGTCTTCGGCAATCGCGTCGGCGCGGTGCCGGAGGGTTCCCGGTTCGCCTACTTCGCGATGGGCTGCTTCTGGGGTGCGGAGAAGCTGTTCTGGAACGCGCCCGGGGTGACCTCGACAGCGGTGGGCTACACCGGCGGCGTCACGCCGAATCCGACCTATCGCGAGGTGTGTTCCGGCCTCACCGGCCATGCCGAGACGGTGCTGGTGGCCTACGACCCCGAGCGGGTCGGCTACCGCGATCTGCTGGTCGTGTTCTTCGAGAACCACGACCCCACCCAAGGGATGCGGCAGGGCAACGACCACGGCACCCAGTACCGCTCCGCGCTCTACCCGGTGGACTCCGAACAGGCCGACCTCGCCCAGGCCGTGACCGCCGACTTCCAGCCCCGGCTGACGGCGGCGGGCTACGGCCGGATCACCACCGAGATCGCCCCGGCCGGTCCGTTCTACCTGGCTGAGGCGTACCACCAGCAGTACCTGGTGAAGAACCCGAACGGCTACTGCCCGGTGCACGCCACCGGGGTACGCTGCTCGGCAGGCTGATCGCCGGCCGGCAGGCGGGTCATCCGGTGGCGGTGGTGCAGCCAACCACGACTGCACCACCACTGCCTCGACTCAGCTGGCGGCCGCCTGCAGTTTCTCCAGCACCGCGTCCCAGCGCTTGGCCAGCGCGGTGGTGTCGAAGTAGTGCGGGATCTGCTCGTGGCGGATCTCCACCGTGGTCTGATCCTCGCCGCCGGAGACCAGGTGGACGTCCACGATGGTCTTGGGCGCCTCCTCGGCGGCATGCCAACTGAACCGGATCTGCTCCAGCGGATGATAGGAACGGATCACGCCGAACGTGCCGTCCTCGGCACGCCAGCTGTCACCCTTGTCGCCGAGTTCCCCGCCGGGGCCCAGCAGGGTTTCGGCACCCTCGCGGGTGACCAGGAATTTCCATACATTCTTCGGGGATTGGGACACCGACCGGCTCACAGTCACGGTGGTGTCCACGGCGTTTGCGAGCGTGTCGCCCGCGCCCTGATCAGTCATGTCATACCTCGATCCGACTGGTTGGCCCGCCCTTCATTGGGCCGCCTGTACCGCCACCCTACTCGTCCTCACCGACGTCCGGGGAGGGGTCTGGAAGGTTCGTCCCATCCCAATTCCGGACGCTCCGGCAGACCCGCCACCACGCCGGGAATTCCGCCGCGTCCGCGTGTCGTTGAGCCGCCGGCACGACGAAGCCCGGTAGAAATGGAACGACCGGACCAAGTATGAGGTGGTCCGGTCAGCACGTTCCTCAGGCCCGGTGGACGCGGCCCCCTGGCGGTTGCCCTCCACTGCGGGTTCCCTGACGACGGCCCGAAGAGGCAGTCCACCCACGCCCGCCCTGGTCGGATTCGGCGTCGCCCGGCCAACCCACCCGCTGACTCCACGCCCGTCCGGCGGCCCTCTCCCGGCGTGTCCAGGCGACACGCCGGGCTCCACCAGAATTCCGGCAAGATCTTTCGCCAAACCCCTTGCGCGACCCCCGCAGGACCGATAGAAATGTGACACGCCATCAGGGCGGCGAACCGCAAGGGGAGCAGCCGGGATGGCGGTCGGACAGCAATCGAGGTCCATGGCCCTCGGGGAGACCCGAAGGCGCCCTGTCGGGACGGACGGGCGGGCCAGGCGGGCTGACCGAGTTCAGGGAGCGTCCATCCTGAACGACCAGAGGGCCGGACCAACTCATACTTGGGCCGGCCCTCGCCTTGTTCACTCACCATTCTCCCGGGCCGGTCGCGGCCCTCGTCCGCCGCGTCCGGATCGCGGACGCCGCTACCAGGCGCGGTGGTCGGCCACCGCGCGCGGGCTGCGCCGGTAGGCCGACACCGACGGATCACCGGGGATCCAGAACCGCCAGGGACGTTCGTGCGCGACCGACACGCCCACCCGCGGCCCGCTGGCGATCCCGGACGGCGGCTCGCCCGGCTCGAGCCTCGGCCCGTCCTCCCCCAGGCGGCGACCGGAGTCGGCCAGCGTCCAGCCCATCACCCGGCCGAGGTTGCCCGGCCCGCGGGCCAGGGCCGCGTCCGGCACCCCGGGGCGTCGACGCCGCGCCGGCTCCAGCCCGCCGACCACCTCGCCCGCCCTCAGCAGCACCGCCGAACCGTGGTCCGGCCGACCACAGACGATGTTGCCGCAGACATGGATGCCGTGCGACAGGTAGCAGTACAGCACCCCGGGCCCGGCGAACAGGGCGGCCGTGCGCGGCCGGGGGCCGATCGCGGCATGAGCCGCCAGATCCCCAGAACCGGAGTACGCCTCCACCTCGGTGAGCCGCAGCACCACCTCCCCGGCGTGCAGCAGGCAGCCGAGCAGGCGGGGCGCCAGATCCACGGCATCCGCGGTGAGGTCGATCACAGGCCCAGTGTGCCCCCGGTTTCGCCGCCGCGCTAACCTCACTGACATGCCCCCCTCACGGGTGTTCGCCACCGGCTCCTGCGTGCTCGCAACCCTGGTGTTCGCCGC
>JAEXCA010000163.1 GCA_023393755.1 Actinomycetes bacterium
CCGGGCGGGGGGCGGCCTATCCGCCGGCAGCCCCCGGTATTTTGTGGGCTGTGAGAGGAGGCGGCATGCCCAGCGGATCCGGGGAGGACCCCTTCATCCGATGCGAGCCGCTCGAGATCGCCGCGGGCTGGCCGTACGGGCTGCTTCCGGCCACCCCACGACCGCATGACTCCCGCTCGCCACGTGAAGCCCTGGCCGACGCGATCCGGCCGGCTCTGCTCCGTCCGCCCTGCTACGTGACGTTCTCCGGCGGACGCGACTCCTCGGCCGTCCTGGCCGTGGCCACCGAGCTGGCCCGGCGCGAGGGGCACGAACTCCCGATTCCGGTGACCAGGGTGTACCCGAACCTCCCGGCCACCGAGGAAGGCGACTGGCAGCGGCTGGTGATCGATCACCTCGGGCTCGACGAGTGGCTCCGGCTGGAGTTCTCCGGCGAGACCGAGTTGCTCGGCGAAAGCGCGACCCGCTCGGTCCGCGCCCACGGTGTGTTCTTTCCCGCCCCGCTGCATGCCCACACCGCCGTGTTCGAACGACTCGACAGCGGTTCACTGCTCACCGGCGAGGGAGGCGACGCCGTTCTCGGCACCCGGCGCGGGACCGCCCTGGCGAGGCTCCGCCGGGGACGGTTCGACCCCAGGACGCTGTGGTCCGTGGCCGACGCCACCCTGCCCAACCCACTGCAGCGCGCGATCACCCGCCGGGGGATGCGGCGGCGCTCGCTGCAGGCCCGCTGGCTGAGGCCGGACGCACTGCGCCGCCACGCCCGGCTCGCCGCCCAGGACGTGGTCGCCGAGCCGCTGTTCCACGCCGCGGCGACCTGGCACATCTCCCGGCTGCGGTCGTTCGCGCTGATCCGCCACAACCACACCGCGATGGCCGCCGAGTACGGGCTGCGGGCCAGCGATCCGTTGCTCGACGCCGGTTTCCTGGCGGCGCTGGCCGGGGCCGGTCCCCGGCTGGGCTTCACCAGCCGGACCTCGGCCATGGGCGAGCTGTTCTCCGATGTCCTGCCGACCCCGGTGCTCACCCGGACCAGCAAGGCCGCCTTCAACCAGGCCAACAGCGGTTCCAGCACCAGGGAGTTCGCCGCGACCTGGGACGGGTCGGGGGTCGACCCGGAACTGGTCGACGTCGACCGGCTTCGCGAACTGTGGCTGAACGACGACCAGACCATGATCACCGGCCTGCTGCTGCACAGCGCCTGGCTGGCCACCCACGGAGGTTCCGGATGACGAAGCGCTCCTGGTTCTCCCTGATCGCCCGGGTACCGCTCGCCGAGGTGCCACCGACCCTGGCCGCACTGGCGGTTGCCGGGTTCGTCGAGATCGGACTCCGCACGCTGAAACTGCCGCGACTGGCGACCCTCGTCGGCGCCCCCCTTCTCCTGGACGACGGCGCGGAGATCCTCCGCGAGCAGGACCCGGGGTTCGTCCTGCCGCCACACGCCCGGCGTCAGCTCGCCGCCACCCGCCGGGTACTGCGCCACTGGCCGTTCGGCGACACCTGCCTTCGCCAGGCACTGATCGCCGGGCAGCGGCTGAGGCGGTTCAACCCGCGCCTCCAGGTGGGCGTCGCCAAGCTCGACGGCGAGGTCCGGGCGCACGCCTGGCTGCTGATCCACGGTCGCATCCTGGATCCGCTGGGAGCCGCCTCGTCCTACCTTCCGCTGAACTCGATACCCTCTGGACTGAAGAGATGACCTCGCTCACCCGGCTCTACGGCCTCGCCATCCGCTCCGCGGTTCCGCTGCACCAGCACCGTCCGGTGCCTGACGATGTCGAGGTCGACCTCGACATCGAGCTCGGCGAACCGATCACCGCCTCGGCTGAGGTGCCCGACGGCCGGGTGCTGCTGCACCTGCGCACCCACGAGCAGCTCTACGTGGCGGTGGCCGACGCGGACGGCTATCTGCTCCGCTTCTTCGACACCTGCGACATCCGGCTCGACCGGGCGCTCACCCGGGCGACGATCGCGCCGGTCGAAGGGACCGATCCGACGATCGTGTCGGTACTGGCCGGCGGCACCCTGCTGGCCTTCGTGCTCGCCATGCGCGGCGAGCCGGTCCTGCACGGCAGCGCGGTGCAACTGGGCGAGCAGGCGTTGGCCTTCGTGGGCGCGTCCGGCATGGGCAAGTCGACCATGGCCACGCTCCAGGCCGCCGACGGAGCCGGGCTGATCACCGACGATCTGCTGCGGCTGGATCTCAGCCGCACACCACCGGGCTGTGCGCTCGGCGCCACCGAACTGCGGCTGCGCAAGGCCGCCGGGGAACTGGCCGGCCGCTTCGAGCTGTCTCCCGGACGGCGGACCACCGGCGACGACCGCGAGGCACTCGCGCCGCTGGGCGCCACCACCGAGGGGCTGCCGCTGGCCGCGATCGTGGTCCCCTTCCCGGACAAGTCACCGGACAAGCGCGAGCCCGAGGTCCAGCGCCTGGACCAGATGGCCGCCTTCCTCATGCTCTCGCAGTTCCCACGACTGCTCGGCTGGCAGGATCCCGAGGTCCTGCAACGCCAGTTCCAGCAATTGGGCGAAGTGGTGGAACGCGTCCCGGTGTACGCCGCCGGGCTGCCCTGGGGGCCGCCGTTCCCTGACCGGCTGGCCGCACAACTCCGCGCCGCGATCGGTCTCGCCTGATGTTCTGGCCTGACCTCGGGCGCCGCCCGGCTGACAGCGAGTATCGGGGGATCGGAACCCGATGAGCAGCGACGAGCCGGTCGATCCGCTGACCCTGCGAATGGCGGCGCGCTCGGAGCGCAAGTCGCTCGGGCGGCTCTCCCGTCTGGTCGCCAGCAGCGTCGAACTCGTGTGGTCGGCGGAGCGCAGGCTGTTCGTCGCCCTGGTGATCCTGCAGCTGATCGCCGCCGGCGCGCTGGCCGCGCAGGTGCTGGCCGTCCAGGCCGTGCTGGATGCGATCCTGCTCACCCAGTCCACCGATGGCGTGGGCCAGGTGGTGGCACCCGTCCTGGCGCTGGCCGGGCTGACCGCGCTGACCGCCATCACCGGGGTCGTCCAGGGGCAGGTGCAACGGCTGCTCGGCGAGGAGGTCGCCCGCTCGATGTGGCAGCGGGTGCTCGAGGTCGCCACCGGCGTCGGGCTGCGCCACTTCGAGTCGCCGGAGTTCTACAACCGGTTGAACCGGGTGCAGACCAGCGCGATGGGTCGCCCCTACCAGGTCACCCAGGGCCTGCTCACCGTGGCCGGCGCCCTGGCCGCCTCGATCGGCGTCGGCCTGGCGCTGGTCAGCGTGTCGCCGCTGCTCCTTCCCCTGGTGGTGATCGGCGGCGTTCCGATCCTGATCACCAGCCGGCGGGAGTCCCGGCTGGAGTTCGACTTCGCGGTCAGGCAGACGCCGACGGTCCGACTACGGCAGTACTTCGCCCTGCTGCAGACCGGGCGGGACGAGGCCAAGGAGGTCCGCGCGTTCGGTCTCGGAGGCTGGCTGCTGGATCGGTTCGATCGGCTCTACCGCTCCTACCTGACGGACATGCGAGGGCACGTCCGGCGCCGAACCGTGCTGAGCCTGATCGGCCAGCTCGGCTCCGCGATCGTGCTGGCCGCCACCCTGCTGGCGATGATCTGGCTGATCGCCGAGGGTCAGATCGGCATCGCCGGCGCCGGGGCGGCGATCGTGGCCATCCGGATGCTCGCCACGCAGGTACAGACGCTGTTCCGGGGGGTCCAGACCATCTTCGAGTCCGGCCTCTTCCTGGACGACGTCACCGAGTTCCTCGCACTCGGCCGGGCCGCCCGGGAGGAGGACACCGGTTCGGATGCGCCCGAGGGCTTCGCCACCCTCCGGGTGGAGGACGTCCGCTTCCGCTACCCCGGCTCGGATACCGAGGCGCTGCGCGGGGTGGACGTGGAACTGCATGCCGGCGAGATCATCGCGCTGGTCGGCGAGAACGGTTCGGGCAAGACCACCCTGGCGAAGCTGCTGGCGGGCCTCTACACCCCCGACAGCGGCCGGATCAGCTGGGACGGCCGGGACGCGGCCGGCTTCCGCCCCTCCAGCCTGCGGGAGCGGATCACCGTCGTCTTCCAGGACTTCGTCCGCTACGCCCTCACCGCCTCGGAGAACATCGCGGTCGGACGGATCAGCCAGCCACCGGATCCGGAGCGGGTCAGGGCCGCCGCCCGCGCGGCCGGCGCGACCGGTGCGATCGACGCCCTGCCGAACGGCTTCGAGACCACCCTGTCGCGGTTGTTCGCCGGCGGGCGCGATCTCTCCGGCGGCCAGTGGCAGCGGATCGCCCTGGCCAGGTCGTTCTACCGGGACGCGCCCCTGGTCATCCTCGACGAACCGAGCGCCGCACTCGACCCGCGGGCCGAACACGAACTGTTCTCCACCCTGCGCACCGCCCTGCACGGCCGGACCGCGCTGTTCATCTCACACCGGTTCTCGACCGTCCGGGGCGCGGACCGGATCTACGTCCTGCACGAGGGCCTGGTCGCCGAGCAGGGTAGCCACGACGAGCTGGTGGCCAGGGACGGCCGGTACGCCGAACTCTTCCGGCTCCAGTCCGAGGCCTACGTCGCCGCCGAGCTGGGCGAACCGTCCGACGACCAGCCGGCCGACGGCCAGGGTTGACCCGCCAGGCACACTGGGAGCCATGACCACGCCACGTACCGCGACCGTGCCACGTACCGCGCAGCGCGGGCTGGCGACCGCGACCCTCGCGCTGATCCTGGCCGGCTGCGCCGGTGAACCCGCCGCCACCCGGCCGACCTCGGTACCGCCGTCCACCGGCGCGGCCACCTCCACTCCGGCACCGACCACGCCGGCCCCCACCACCGCGGCGCCCTCCGAGACGGCCACCCCGCAGACGCCAGGAGAACCCGGCGAACCCCGGGTGCTGGCCACCGGCCTGGACGTCCCCTGGGATCTGGCGGTACTGCCGGACGGCGGCGCCCTGGTCACCCTGCGGCAGCGTGCCGAGGTCGTGCTGATCACCCCTGGGGCGGAACCGTCCGTGGCGGCCCGGATCGACGAGGCCCGGCCCGACGGCGAGGGCGGCCTGCTCGGCCTCACCCTCTCCCCGGACTTCGCCACCGATCAGGCCGTCTACCTCTACTACACCGGCAGCCGGGACAACCGGGTGGTCCGCTACCACTACGCCGACGGCCGGCTGAGCTCACCCGAACCGATCCTCACCGGGATCCCCAAGTCGAAGAACCACAACGGCGGCCGGATCCGGTTCGGCCCCGACGGCATGCTCTACATCACCACCGGCGACAATCACGCCAAGCCGGCGCACAACTCGCAGAACACCAGGACGCTGGACGGCAAGATCCTCCGGGTCACCCCGACAGGCAAGGTCCCCGGCGACAACCCGTTCGGCAACGAGGTGTGGTCCTACGGCCACCGCAACGTGCAGGGGATCGGCTGGGACGGCCAGGGCCGGATGTACGCCAGCGAGTTCGGCAGCGGCGAGTTCGACGAACTCAACCTGATCGAGAAGGGCGGCAACTACGGCTGGCCCGAGGCCGAGGGCCGCTCGGACAACCCGGACTTCATCGAACCGCTCCTGGTCTGGGCCACCGACGACGCCTCGCCCAGCGGCATCGCCGTGACGCCGGACGGAACCGTGCTCCTCGCCTCGCTTCGCGGTGAGCGGCTCTGGCGCGCGCAGTGGGACGGCGATCGGATGGTCGACGACGTCTACTTCGACGGCGCCGGGCGGCTGCGGGCGGTCGAGATCGTCGGAGATGAACTCTGGCTGCTGACCAACAACACCGCTCGCGGGAAACCCGGTCGCGACGACGACCAGCTGATCGCGATCAAGGCGCCCTAGCGGGCTGCGGGACACTGCGGCGGGCCACACGTGGCGGCGCTGCCACCGGGTTGGGAGGGGGACACCATGGGGGAGGACGCGCCGGCACCCGCCCTGCGCAGACCCAGTGCGCTGACGGTGGTCGGCGTCGTCTACGCCCTCGCCGCGGCGACGCTGGTGTTCTGGCCCAGCCGGGTCACCGACCTGTTCGGCGGGACGCTGGAGTCCGTCGACCACGCCTACCGCTACGGCAGCCAACTGCTGGAGATCGGCGCGAACATCCTGCTCTTCGTGCCCGCCGGCTGGCTGGCCGGGCGGCTGCTTCCCCGCGGCTGGCGCTGGCTGGCGGTGGTGGGGGGTGTGGCGGCGTCGGTGGGCATCGAACTGATCCAGGCCACGTTCCTGCCCGATCGCGTCGCCAGCCCCACCGACGTCCTGGCCAACTCGCTGGGGACCATCCTCGGCCTGATCATCGCGACCGTCTCCGGCGCATTCCGCTCCCGCCGGAAGCCCGGCGATCGGCCGGTGGCGCCCCAGGACTGAGCGCACCCGGGCCGCCACCGGCGACACGCTAGCGTTGGCTCATGCCCGGCTTCCGTCCCTTCCGCGCCCTGCGCTACGCCCCCGGTACCGACCTCTCGGCGGTGATCGCGCCGCCCTACGACGTCCTCTCCCCCGCCGACGTGACAGCGCTGGCGGCCCGCGACCGGCACAACATCGTGCACGTCGACGTGCCCCAGGGCGGGGAGGACCGCTACCGGCTCGCCGCGCAGCGGCTGCGGGAATGGCTGGACGCCGGCATCCTGGTGGTGGATCCGGAGCCCTCGCTGACCATCTACCGGATGCGGTTCACCGATGCCACCGGCGCCCGGCGGACTATCTCCGGGGTGCTGGGCGGGCTGGAGGTGATGCCCTACGGCGACCACGGCGTCCTGCCGCACGAGCGGGTGACGCCCAAGGCCTCCACCGACCGGCTGGACCTCACCCGGGCCACCGCGGCCAACCTCTCCCCGGTGTGGGGGCTGTCGCTCGCCGCCGGGCTGACCGCCGCCCTGCAGGAGCACGGCGAACCGGTGGGTTCACTGGTGGTGGACGGCGTCGAGCACCTGGTCGAGCGGGTGACCGACCCGGACCGGATCGCCGGGATCGCCGCGATCCTGGCCGCGGACGACGTGTTGATCGCCGACGGCCATCACCGCTACGGCGTCTCCCAGCAGTACCGCGAGGAGGTCCGGGCAACGACCGGGCGCGACGACACCGCGGCCGAGCACACCCTCACCTTCGTCAACGAGCTGGTCGCCGACCAGCTCAGCATCGAGGCGATCCACCGGGTGTACACCGGCGCCGCCCTCGAGCAGCTCCGAGCCGAGCTGTCCGGCTGCTTCGAGCTGTCACCGGCACCGGCTCCCACACCGGGCCTGCTGGCCGGGATGGTCGAGTCGGGACGGCTGGTGCTGCTCGCGCCGGACGGCACCGCCGAGTGGCTGACCCCCCGCCCGGGCGCCTTCGCCGGGGTCCGCTCGCTGGACGGAGCCTGGCTGGAGCACGCGCTGGCCGGCTCCCAGGCCCAGGTGGACTACCAGCACGGTCTGGAGGAGATGCTCGACCTGGTCGGTTCGGACGAGGTCACCGCCGGCATCCTGATCCGTCCCACCTCGCTGGCCGAGATCGAGCGCACCGCCCGCGAGGGCCTGCTGATGCCGCCGAAGTCGACCTTCTTCACCCCGAAGCTCCGCACCGGCTTCGTGATCCGCCCGACCGAACCCCTGTCTCAGTAGACCACCGGGTCCGGACTCCGCTCCGTCGCTTGTGACACAAACCGGGCAGCAGAGAACACTCGCGTGGATAATCCACTCGAACCGCCTCTGCTACCCGGTTTGTGTCAGGGCGGACGACGAGTGTTCGCCGTAGGCTGCCGCCATGCCGACCTATCGGACCGATCCACTGCCCGGCGTTGAAGCCCGGCCCAGGGGCGCTCACTACGCCATCCTCGACCAGGGGGCGCACGTGCTCGCCTGGCAACCGGCCGGCCAGCGTCCGGTGCTGTGGGTATCGGAGCACTCGGAGTTCGCACCCGGCCAGCCTCTCCGCGGCGGCGTCCCGGTGGTGTTCCCGTGGTTCGGCAAGGGGACGGACGGCGATCGCACCCCGTCCCACGGCTATGGCCGGATCAGCGACTGGGACCGGACCGAGGTCACTGAGCAGGACGACCGGCTTCGGGTCGGGTACCGGCTCGAAGCCCGGGACGGCTTCCCGTCCGCGAAGCTGGTGGTCGACTTCGGACGCGATCAACTGACCATCGGGCTGTCCATCGTCAATGACACCGATGCGACGGTCACGATCGAGGCGGCGCTGCACACCTACTTCGCAGTCAGCGATGTCCGTCAGGTCAGCATCGACGGCCTCGACGGATCCAGCTACCTCGACACCGTTCCCGGTGCCGACCCCGGGCCGCACCGGCAGCGGGGCCCGGTGACCTTCACCGCGGAGACCGACCGGCTCTACTCCCACGACGGCACCGCGGTACTGCGCGACCCGGTCTGGGACCGGACGATCACCGTTGCCAAGACGGGCTCGGCTGCGACCGTGGTGTGGAACCCCTGGGTGGCCAAGGCCGCCGCGATGGCCGACTTCGGCGACGAGGAATGGCAGCGGATGGTCTGCATCGAGGCCGCCAACGTCCGCGACACCGCACTGGTGCTGCAGCCCGGCGCCAGCCACATCATGGAACAACTGATCTCGGTCGCCGGATAGCCCGCGAAGGCTCCGAGACCCGGACGCCGAGCGTCCGACGGCAGCCAACGTGCGGCGTGGTCAATCGGTATGACCATTTCCTCCACCGATCTCGTCAAACCGGCCACGGCGAGGGGAAACCCTCGGTAGCGTTGGATCCGCAAGCCACCAGTATCAACCGAGGAGAGCCATGTCGCGGATCGAGAACGCCGCCTTCCGGAGCAAGGTCACCACAGCCGAAGAGGCAGCAAAGCTGATCAAGCACGGCATGAACGTCGGGTTCTCCGGCTTCACCGGCGCCGGCTACCCCAAGGAGGTGCCGGGCGCGCTGGCCGCGCGGATCAAGGAGGCCCACGACCGCGGCGAGGAGTTCGCCATCGGCATGTGGACCGGCGCCTCCACCGCCCCCGAGCTCGACGGCGCCCTGGCCGAGGTGGACGGCGTGGCCTTCCGCACCCCGTACCAGTCCGATCCGATCATGCGGAACAAGATCAACGACGGCACCTCGGAGTATTCAGACATCCACCTGTCGCACCTGGCCCCGATGGTCTGGGAGGGCTTCCTGGGCAAGCTCGACATGGCCGTGGTCGAGGTGACCGCGATCGCCGAGGACGGCGAGCTGGTCCCGTCCTCGTCGGTGGGCAACAACAAGACCTACCTGCAGGAAGCGGAACAGATCATCCTCGAGGTGAACTCCTGGCAGAGCCGCGACCTGGAGGGCATGCACGACATCTACTACCGGGCCGCGCTGCCCCCCAACCGGCTGCCGGTCCCGTTGACCCACCCCGGTGACCGGATCGGCCAGCGCAACTTCCGGGTCAACCCCGAGAAGGTCGTGGCGATCATCGAGACCGACTCCGAGGATCGCAACACCCCGTTCAAGCCGCTGGACGACGACTCCCGGATGATCGCCGGCCACCTGCTCGACTTCCTGGCCAACGAGGTGAAGCAGGGTCGGTTGCCGAAGAACCTGTTGCCGCTGCAGTCGGGTGTGGGCAATATCGCCAACGCGGTGCTGGCCGGCCTGCTGGAGGGCCCGTTCGACTACCTCACCTCCTACACCGAGGTGATCCAGGACGGCATGGTCGACCTGCTCGACTCCGGCAAGATGACGATCGCCTCGGCCACCGCCTTCTCGCTCTCGCCGGAGTACGCCCACCGGATGAACGAAGAGGCGCGCAACTACCGCTCGAAGATCATCCTGCGGCCGCAGGAGATCTCCAACCACCCGGAGATGATCCGCCGGCTCGGCGTGATCGCCTGCAACGGCATGATCGAGGCCGACATCTACGGCAACGTGAACTCCACCCACATCATGGGCTCGCGGATGATGAACGGGATCGGCGGCTCGGCGGACTTCACCCGCAACGCCTACATCTCAGCCTTCGTCACCCCGTCGGTGGCCAAGGGCGGCGCGATCTCGGCGATCGTCCCGATGGTCTCCCACCACGACCACACCGAGCACGACGTGCAGGTTCTGATCACCGAGCAGGGCCTGGCCGACCTGCGTGGCCTGTCCCCCAAGCAGCGGGCCAAGAAGATCATCGAGAACTGCGCCCACCCGGCGTACCGTCCGATGCTGCAGGAGTACTACGACCGCGCGCTCACCGTCGCCAACGGGTTGCACACCCCGCACGACCTGGCGCAGGCCCACTCCTGGCACCGCCGGTTCCTCGAGACCGGAACCATGCTGCCGGCGTGATTCCCCGGCACCCGGGACCACCGGGGACGGTTCCTTCCGGTCCGGCCAACTGCTGACCGGCGGGAACCGCCCGGTGGTCCCTTCCTGTGGTGGACCGGTTCGTCGGGGGTCTCGACCACCACGACCATCGACGGTGGCGGCTCGACCATCGATCGGGGCGAGGGCGATCAGCTCAGGAGCAGGGCCCGCAGTTCGTCGACGGTGGACGCCAGAGCGGTCGGGGCGGCGGCCACCAGGGCGTCGGGTTCGCCGGCGCCCCAGGTGACGGCGATCGCGTCCATCCCGGCGGCCCGGGCGGCCTGGATGTCGACCAGCGCGTCCCCGACGTAGACCGTCGGCACCCCGGTCATGCCGAGCCGTTCCTGGGCCAGCAGCAGCGGCTCGGGCGCCGGCTTGTGGGAACTGGTGTCGTCGGCCGCGACCGTCACCGGTAGGTCGAGCCCGGCCACCGCCAGGGTCCGGGCCGCCACCTCACGCCCCTTCGACGTGGCCGTGCCGCTGGCGATCCCGGCCGCGGCCAGATCCGCCAGCAGCTCCGCCATCCCCGGAAAGGCGGTGACCATGGTGGGGGTGTGGGCGCGGTTCCAGGCGCGGTAGACCTCGATCAGTTCGTCGACGTGCTCGGGCCAATGCGCCGCGAAGCTGTCCTGCAGCGTCCGTCCGATCCAGGACCTCACCTCCTGCGGATCCGGCTCAACGCCGAGCACGGTCTTCAGCGCATGCCGGTAGCACGCAATAATGAGTCCGATCGTGTCGGCAACCGTCCCGTCCAGATCGAAAATGACACAGCGCCAGCGAGCAGTTCCCACGGTGGCACCATACGCGACGACGACCTGGGAGGCTGAGGTGGCAGAGAACGCGAAACCGCGGGGCAGAAGGCCGGGCAATTCCGGCACCCGCGATGACATCCTGCGCGCCGCGCTCACCCTCTTCTCCCAGTCGGGCTACGACAAGGTCTCGCTCCGGGCGGTCGCCCGCGAGGCCGACGTCGATCCGGCGCTGATCCACCACTACTTCGACTCCAAGGCCGAGCTGTTCAGCCGCTCGGTGCTCGACGTCGAGTTGCGGCCGGAGGCGATCCTGGAACGGATCACCGCCGGCCCGGCCGAGGAGCTGGGACGCCGCGCGGTCCGCGAGTTCCTCGCCGCGTGGCGGGCGCCCGGCGCCAGCGACAGGTTCACCGCGATGTTCCGGGCCGCGGTCAACGACGACGGCGCCCGGCGTCCCCTGGTCGAGTTCCTGAACCGCGAGATCTTCGTCAAGCTCGCCCGGGCCCACGGCCACGGCAACGCGGTCGTCCGCGGCAACCTCGCCGTCTCCGCCCTGCTCGGGCTGGTGATGGCACGCGACATCCTGGAGATCCCGGCCCTGGCCACGCTGAAGGACGACGCGCTGATCGACGGGCTGGGCGTCGCGCTGCAGCAGTACCTCGTCGAGCCGTGGTAGCCGGCGGTTTCCGGTCAGGTCCTAGGCTGGTGACCAGGAGGTGGCATGGCCCAGACCCAGGCTGAGCAGAACCCGACGGCTCCCGCGGCAGCTGCGCAGGAGCCGGGCGGTGTGCTGCCCGGGATCGCCACCTGGACGGCCCCGGATCCGGCTGCCGCATCCCCGGTTCCGACCAGCCGGCGGACCGGTGAGCCGCGACGGGTCTGGACCATCTGGGTGGCCTCCGCGGCCAGCTACCTGGCGGTAGCGGTGCTGATCGTCGCCACGTTGATGATCTACTGGCGGGCCGCCGTGATCGGCTCGCTGACCTTCGACGAGGCCACCGACGAATGGACCTACCAGTTCGACGCCAGCCAGTTCACCCAGGCCTCCTGGCTGATGGCCCAGTTCGAGACCGAGCCCGGCTCGCTCGGCCGGGTGCTGCTGGCGGTGGCGGTCACCGTGATCGCCCTGGTGGTGGGCGCGGCCTGCGCGATCACCGGCTACTACGCCTACGACGGACGCCGCTGGACCCGCTGGTCCGGGCTGATCGCGCTCGTCCTGTCGGCGATGGCGCTGATGCTCAACCCGCTGGCCCTGGCATCGATCGGCCTGGCCGCCCTGGCCGCCGGTGCGCTGTGGCTGCCGCCGTCCACCCGGTACTTCGCCGCCTGGCTGGCGGCCCGCCGGCACGAGCCGGTGTTCTCCGAACCGCCGGAGGACATCCGCTACGGTCCGCTGCCGCGTTACCGCTGACCCGCTACGGTGTCCGGGTGGCAACCCTGAACCGCCTGCTCCGATCGCTGGCAGAGATCGTCCTGCGGGAGACCCGGCGCCCGGTGCAACAGCCGGCGCCGGCCAAGCCCCGTCCCGGACGCAAGCGCGCCGGGAGGAACGCACCGGCAACCAACCCTCCCGAACCGGCCGACGGCTACCCGGGTGACTTCACCGGGGTACCGGAGCTCCGCTACCGGCCCGAGGACGACGCCGACGCCGATCCGGGTGAGGTGGTCTGGACGTGGGTGCCCTACGAGGAGGATCACAGCCAGGGCAAGGATCGCCCGGTGCTGGTGATCGGCCACGACGGACCCTGGCTGCTGGCCCTGCCGATGACCTCGGTCGATCATGACCGGGATGCGCGTCAGGAGGCCGCGGCCGGCCGCTACTGGTGCGACATCGGCAGTGGCCCGTGGGACCGTGAGGGCCGCGACAGCGAGGTACGGGTGAACCGCATCCTGCGGGTCGACCCCACCGGAATCCGCCGGATCGCCGCCCGGCTGGACCGCGACCGCTTCGAGGCGGTCGCCCGCGAGGTCCTGCGGCACTACCGCTGATGCTGGCCGAGTTCGGCCCCAGCACCTGGGCCGCGATCCTGCTGGGCTCGGTGCTGGCGGTGATCGCCTTCCTGCCGGTGGTGGCCTCCCGCTACCGCAGGACCGGACGGCTGCGGCTGATCGACCTGGTCACCCTGCTGGCGGTGGCGACCTACGCGGTCGCGCTGTGGACGTACACCCTGGTCCCGCTGCCGGACGGCGACGACTTCCGGTGCGCCGTGGCGAACCTGCGTCCGTTCGCCTTCGTCGAGGACATCCGCGCGGCGATCGCGAAGGCGGGCGGTTTCAGCTGGCGGAGCCGCGCGCTGCTGCAGGCCGCCTTCAACGTGGTGCTGTTCCTGCCGCTGGGGTACTTCCTCCGCGTCCTCGGCCGCCGTGGGATCGTGGTGGCGACGGGGGTGGGGTTCGCGATCTCGGCGGCGATCGAGTTCACCCAGCGCACCGGCCTGTGGGGGCTCTACCGCTGCGCCTACCGGGTGTTCGACGTGGACGACCTGATCCTGAACACCTCCGGCGCCTTCCTGGGCTCGCTGCTGGCCGTCCCGGTGGTGCTGGTGCTGCGCCGCAGCCGTCCCGCACCGCTGGTTCAGCGCATCACCCTGGGGCGTCGCTACGTCGGAATGCTGGCCGATCTGATGGTGATGGCCGGCCTGAGCTTCGCCGTGGTGATCGGTTGGCGTGCGGTGGCGTTGTACCTGCTCGGCCTCGACGTTGACCAGCTGCCGCCGGTGGTGGATCAGTTGCTCGGGGTCGTCCCGGCCTTCGCGCTGCAGGGCTGGTGGGTGCTGCGCCGCGGTCACACCGTCGGCGAGGACATCGTGCAGGTGGTGGCGGTGGCCCCGGACGGGCACCAGACCAGGGCCCGCTGGCTGAAGTTCGGCTTCGGCGTGGGTGGCTACCTGCTGCTCGGTCTCTGGTCGAACCTGGCAGCGCTGGGCTTCGCCCTGGTCACCGTGATCGCGGCCTGGCGGACGAAGGACCACCGCGGTCTCAGCCATGCCATCGCCGGTATGCAGCTGGAGTTCGAACACCCGCTGCCGGCCCCGGCCGAGTCGCCGGACGACCCCACGGTCGAAAGGCCCTGAGCCGTCGAGGGGGTGGGGCTACCCGGTGCGGGCCTCGAGGTGGACGAAGGCCCCGCCCGCGACGCGCAGCGCGCCGGCGGTGCCCTGCTCCACCAGGCGTCCGCCGTCCAGCACCACCACGAAGGTGTCGTCCCCGATGAGGTCGGCCCGGTGGGTGATCTCGATCGTGGTCAGGCCGGTGCGGTGGGCGGCCAGGTTGCGGCGGACGGCGGTGGCGGTGGCCGCGTCGAGCTGGCTCAGCGCCTCGTCCAGCACCAGCACCTCGGGGGCGGCGACCAGGGCGCGGGCGAGCGCGACCCGCTGCAGCTGACCGCCGGAGACGTTGAGGCCGCGCTCGCTGACCGGGGTCTCCAGCCCCTCCGGCAGGCCGTCCAGCCAGCCGGTGAGGCCGGCCACCGCCAGCGCCTCCCGCAGTTGCCGATCGGTCGCGTCGGGGGTCGCCAGCCGCAGGTTGTCGGCCAGGCTGCCGCTCAGCAGGGTGGGGTGCTGCGGGACCAGGCCGATCCGGCGGCGCACCTGCTCCAGCGACAGCTCCCGGAGGTCGGTGCCGTGCAGCCGGACCGTCCCGGCGGTCGGATCCCAGCCGCGCAGCAGCAGCCCGGCCAGGGTGGACTTGCCGCTGCCCGACACGCCCGCGACGCAGCTGTGTCCGCCGGCGAGGAAGCCGACGCTGACCTGGTCCAGGGCCAGCGTCTCGCTGCCCGAGTAGCGCAGGCTGACGTGGTCGAGGGAGACCGCGACCGGGTCGCCGTGCGGTTCGGCGGCCGGTTCCTCGGCCTCGGTGACCAGCGGGACGCTGTCGGTCACCTCGTGCACCCGGGCGGCGGCCGCGAAGGCGGCGTCCAGTCCCGCGACGAAGTCGTCGATGCCGCGGGCCGGCGGCCACAACCCGATCGCCACCGCCAGCCCGACCACCACCTGCTCGGCGGGCAGCTCCTGGGCGAACCCGACCGCCAGCACCACGATCAGGCCGATCGTCTCCAGCAGGATCAGGGAGGCGGCCCGGAAGCCCTGGTTCCACCCGGCCGCGGAGCGGGCCGCGCCCAGCTGCCGGTCGGCCGCCGCCAAGCCCGCCAGGCGCTGCTCGGCGATCCCGAAGCCGAGCACCTCGCGCACGCCCTGGATGTCGTCGCCCAGCCGGGCGGCGATCTCGCCGCGGCGCGCGGCGACCGTCCTCGCACCCTGCCAGGTTCCCCGTCCCCAGAGCAGCGGCACCACCAGCACCGCCGCCAGGAACGGCAGGATCGCCAACGCCAGCCGCGGGTCGACCGCGACCGCCAGCCAGCCCAGCACCACGGTCGGCACCAGCACCGCCGAGACCGCGGGAGCGAAGGTGTGGGCGAAGAAGACCTCCACCCGGTCGATGTCGCGGGTGGCGCGCTCGGTGAGTTCGGCGCCGGCCCGGCCCTGGGTGGCTGCCGGCGCCCGCGGCACCAGCCGGGCGAAGAAGAACTCCCGCAGCCGGGCGAGCGCGGTGAACGCCACCCAGTGGCCGGCGTAGTGCTCCAGATAGCGCAGCGCCGCCTTCGCCAGGGCCACCAGGGCCAGCCCGCCGGCCAACGCCCAGCCGTCGACCTGCTGTCCGGCGGCGGCCCGTCCCAGGGCGTCCGCAACCATCACCAGCAGCGCCACGGCGAGGAGCTGGTTGACCACCCGGCAGACCGCGGAGAGGCCCAGGGCGGGAAGCAGCGCGCGGGTATGCCCGACCAGCCAGCGGGTGAGCTCCCACCGGGTGGGGGTGGCGGGGGCCGCGGTGGCGCTCATCGCTCCTCCTCCGCCGGCCGGGGCATGTACTGCGGCGCGTCAGCGGCCACCGTCCCGGGATCCGCGGCCGGCTCGCCACCCATCAGGCTCACCACCCGGTCGGCGGCCAGGACGGCACCGGGACGGTGCGCGATCAGCAGTACCGTCCGGCCCGCGGCCAGCCGGTCGAGGGCGGCCAGGATGGCGGCCTCGCCGGCCAGGTCGACCTGGGAGGTGGGCTCGTCCAGCAGCAGAACGGGGGCATCGCGGAGCGCGGCCCGGGCGATCGACAGCCGCTGGGCCTGACCGCCGGAGAGCAGCCGGCCGTGCTCGCCGACCTGGGTGGCCAGGCCGTCCGGCATCGCCGACACCTCCTCGCGCAGGCCGGCGCGTTCCAGCGCCTCCCAGAGCCGGGCATCGGGGGCGTCGGGGGCGGCCACCCGCAGATTGTCGGCGATGCTGCCGAGGAAGAGGAAGGTGCGCTGCTCGACCACCGCGATGCGCGTCCGCGCGCCGACGGGATCGGCGAGCACGTCCACGCCGTCGACCCGGACCCGTCCGGAGCGCGGTAGCAGGTGTCCCTGCACCACCGCGGCCAGGGTCGACTTGCCCACGCCGCTGGGTCCGACCAGGGCGACGCGCTCCCCCGGCTCGACCCGCAGCGAGACTCCGGTGAGCACGTCCGGCCCGCCCGGCCAGCCGGCGGTCACATCCTGCAGCAGGATGGCCCCGTCCGCCCCCGTCGGGGGCTCCGGCTCGGCCCGCGGCGGGGCGTCCACCTCGACCAGGTCGGCGAGCTCGCGCTGCGAGGCCCGGCCGGCGATCCCGATGTAGAAGAACTGGCCGATCACGTCCACCGGGCCGATCATCAGGGTGGTCATCAGCAGGATGGCCAGTCCCTGACCCAGGGTGAGCGTGCCGGCGGCGATCCGCGCGGTGGCCAGCAGTCCCGCGGCCACCACCACGGTGAGGGAGAACGCCGCGTCCACCACCAGGATCAGCACCTGGTTGCCGGCCAGCAGCCGCATCACCCCCCGCCGGTGGGTCTCGCCGCGCTCGGCGAGCCGGGCGCCCATCCGGTCGGCGGCCCGGGCGTAGACCAGCGTGTCGATCGCCTGGACCGCCTCGAGGAAGGCCCGGCTGAGCGCCAGCTGGGTGCGGCGGTAGGCCGCCCCGACCGGACGGACCAGCTGCTGGAAGCCGCCGAGCAGTACCGGGACGAGCAGCACCAGCAGGGCCAGCCAGCCGGCCGTGGGCGCGTCGACCGTGACCGCCATCACCACCAGCACCAGGAAGGGCGTGGACAGTGCGCCGACGATCGGCCCGAGGAAGCCCGCCCGGTAGGTCGCGGTCTTCTCCACCCCGATGGTGCCCGCGGAGAGCAGCTCACCGGCGCGGTCGTGGGTGCCGACCAGCCCCAGGTCGAAGACCCGGCTCACCACCCGCCGCCGCAGTTCCCGTTCCGCCTCGGCGGGCGCCCACTGCGAGAACCAGGCGCTCACCGCGGCGAACAGCGCGGCCGCCACCGCCAGGCCGAGCATTCCGGCGATCTCCGCCGGTCCCGCCCGTCCGGCGTCCAGCGCGGCGCCCAGCCGCCAGAACAGCAGCGCGGTGGCCACCGCCCCGCCCCAGGCCAGCCCGACCGAACAGCGCAGCATCCAGCTCGGCGCGGCGCCCTTCACCGTGGCAACGGACAAGCGCATCTCCTGAGCTGCTGGGTCTCCGACCCTACCCCTCGGCTCGACGCGACGATCCGCCGCCCACCCGCAGCGGGATGTGAGGTCGGGTTTGTGGTCAGTTGGGTGGTGCGTGGTGGACAGATCGACCTCCAGATGCGGCCAAGGCGCCCGAGACCGGGGCCAACCAACGATCTGGAGGCCGAGCTGTCGAATCAGGCCGTCTCCCCTGACCGGACCGGTGCCGTAGCGGCGCACCCGACGGCACCGAGCTCAAACCCCTGCCGTCCTCACCTGCTGCCCGCGCATGAGGCTCCTCGGTTGTGGTCTGGGACGGTGGTGGCGGACCGGGGGACGGTTCCCTGGTCCGGATTGGACCGGAGAACCGTCCCCTGGTCCGGATTGGACCGCAGAACCGTCCCCCGGTCCGGGTTCGTGTCGGTCCATTGCGAGCGGGATCCCCAGGCCGGCTGCGGCTCTTCTGGTGTTGTGGTTGCCCGGTAAAAACCCGGCGGAAGCCGGGCGTCCACGACACTAGACGAGGCTGTTCCAGCGGCGGGGCGAGGCTGGGGGTTGGTCACCGGGGGTAGGGCACGGGGGCGCGCTGGCGGTCCGCTCAGCTGGCCACCCCCAGGTCGAAGTACCGAAAACAGATCGGCCTCCAGATGGCCGGTTCGCCCCGTTTTCGGGTGGCCTGGCCGCATCTGGAGGTCGATTTGTCCACCACACATGCACCACCCCACTGACCACAGACCGACACTCGACGATCGACTGCCCGGATCCGGCCCGGCTGGCGGCCTCTTCCACCTTCCGGGCCTACCTCGATCCGACGGCATCCGTTCTGTCTCTGTCTCAACGGACCGGCCAGTGACGCGTCCGTCCACCCGGGGTATGGTCGCCTGGTGACTGCAAACCCGGACGATCGCACCGATCGGCCGCTGACCCGGCTCGAGCCCGCCGGCTCCGGTGGCGGCGATCCGGCCTGCTGGCTGGCCAATGTCTGCCCCGAGTGCGGCGCCTTCAACGAGTCGGCTCCGGGAACTCCGTGCTGGAACTGCGGACGGATCGATGACGAAGCCTGAATCCGGTCCGTCCGAAGGACGCTCCGTGGGTCGGTGCCGTCGCCCACGGGCCGGACTCGGCCTGCTCGCTGCCCTGCTGCTGAGCGGCTGCGCTCAGGTGCCGGCAGCTGCTCCGCCGCCGTCGGCCCCCGCGACCGCGACCACATCGCCCGCGACCACGCCAGTGTCCGCGCCGGAGGCCAGCCCCGCCCCTCCGTCCGCCACCGCCGTGCGCGACCAGTCCAGCGAGAGTGCCCAGCCGTTGGTCGGCCGGACGATCGTGGTCGATCCCGGACACAACGGGAAGTACTCCAGGACGTTCAACACCAAGAAGGTGCCGGCCGGCAATGGGAAGAAGAAGGCCTGCAACTCCTCGGGGACGGCGGGCAAGGGGCTCGCCGAGCATGCCTACACCTGGGCCCAGGCCAAGCTGCTCAAGGCCGAGCTCGAACGTCTCGGTGCGACCGTGCTGCTCACCCGGAAGAACGACTCCGGCCTCGGCCCGTGCGTCAACCAGCGCGCCAAGGTGGCCAACGACGCCGAAGCCGACCTGCTGATCTCCCTGCACGCCGACGGCAGCCATGCCAGGAAGGCCCGCGGCTTCCATGTGATCATCTCCACCGCCATGGCCGGCGGGAAGAAACTGGAGAAGCGGTCGAAGACCCTGGCGGTCCACGCCCGCGAGGCACTCGAGAAGCACACCGGGATGCCACGTTCCACCTACATCGGACGGGGCACCGCCCTCAGCCCCCGCCGCGACATCGCCACCCTCAACCTGCTCCGGACCACGCCGGGCATCATGACGGAACTCGGCAACATGCGGCACAGCGCGGATCTCAAGCTGTTGAAGTCGAAGGAGTTCCGCAACCAGGTCGCCACCGCGCTGGCCGAAGCGGCGGTGAAGACCCTCAACCCCGGGTGAACCGGGCCTCCGCGAACGTTGGCCGAGCCTGACGAAGCCACGGTCAGCGGGGTTGTGCCGATCTCAGTGCGCGGTGGTCGGCTCGCCGCCGAAGAAGGTGCTCCACGGCATGTCCAGCGGCGCGTCCTGGGTGACCACGCGGTACAGGTACCGGGCCAGTGGGAAGTCCTCGGCGCGGACGATGCCGCGGTCGGTCAGCCTCTCCAGCGCGGCACCGATCACCCCGACCGCAGCGACGCCCTCCAGCGTAACGCCCTTCAGGTGCACGTCGCGCACCTGCGAGAACGGGATGCCCCGGCCGACGTACTCGCCGGCGCGGACGTTGCGGCCGCCCATGCTGGTCACGAACATGTCGCCCACGCCGGCGAGCCCGTCGCCGGTCCGCGGCTCGCCGCCCAGCAGTTCGATGAACTGGTGCACCTCCCGCGATCCCTGGGCGAACAGCGCGGCGGAGTAGTTGAACATCACGTACGGGCCGTCCTGCTCACCGCGGGCCGTGAGGATGCCGTTGGCGAAGCCCGCGCCGAAGGCGTAGACGTTCTTGGTGGCCGCCCCGACCTCGTGCCCAATGAAATCGGTGGAGGTCCAGACGTGGTAGTAGCCGGTCCGGTAGAGGCCCGCCAGTTCGTCCAGGCTGGCCTGATCCTCGCCGTTGAACACCACGCAGGAGTCCCGGCGGACGGCCAGCTCGCCGGCGATGCACGGCCCGACGATCGCCGACCAGGTGACGGCGTCGGCGAGTTCGCGGCCCACGGCGTCCTGCAACACGTGGGGCAGGATGCGCAGGGTGCCGTCGGGGTCGGCGTGGAGGCCCTTGGTGACCACCAGCACCTTCTGCCCCGGGCGCAACAGCCGGGCCAGCTGGGCACCCGCCCACTGGATGCCGAAGGAGTTCACCCCGACCATCACCACGTCGGCCGACGGGACGATCCCGTCAGCCTCGGCGAACTGGTGGGGAATCACTCCGGGATCGAGCCTCACCCCGAGAATGGGGTGGACGCCGGTGGACGCGATCGAGTCGATGATGGCGGTGTCCAGATGCGTCCCGATCAGGTGGACCTCATGGCCGTTGTCCCTGGCGGGATTGGTGAGCGCCGAGGCCATCACCCCGGCACCCAGTACTGCGATCCTGGCCATGCTCTCCCTCTCACATCACGTGGCTTCCGGACGGCGCGGACCGTCCGCCACGGCAACGATACGGGCCCGGATCAGCGGGTGGCGCCGGAGAACCGGATGGCCAGGCTGGTGTCGAAGATCTCGCCGGGCCCGAGCACCGGCATGCCGGCGCCATCGGCCTCGCGTTCCGGACCCCACAACGGCGCGTTGCAGGGCTCGATGCCGAGGGCCCAGGCGCCCCGCGGCGGGAAGACCCACTCGACCAGCCGCGGCAGTTCGGTGGTGCGCCAGACGACCTCGGCGACCAGCCCCGCCGGAGAGTCGACCCGCGCGGTGGCGAAGCCGTCCACCGTCCCGATCCCGGTGTGGCACCACACCGCCTCGGTGACGCGATCGACCGGCTCGGGGAACTCGGCCCACTCCGAGGCGGCCTCCGAGGGCTCGCGCGGCTCGTGGTGGGCGGCGTCGATCGCGATCCGGGTGCCCGGCAGGACGAGCGGAGCACCGAAGTTGACGTGGTACAGCAGGCCCACCGGAGCGGGCCAGGCACCCTCGTTGACGATGTGATCGCAGAGGTGGATCGCCGGCTCGTCGGCGAACGACGTGATCGTGCGGTGGACGCGCACCCGCCGGCCGAACACCTCCAGGGAGTCGACGGTACCGGCGATCCGGACGCCGGGCGCACCGTGCGGGTTCTCGACCCGGGTGACGGCGACGTCGTGCGCGCGGGTGTCGTGATGGGACCCGTGCTGGCCGTACCCGCCGCGCGGACTACCGATGTTGTCCAGACCGCAGGTGACCAGCAGCCCGCCGCCGAACCGGCCCAGCCACCCGGACGGAGTGGGCGCGGGGCCCGGGCTTCCCAACGGGGACCGCCAGCCGACCGGCTGGCCGGCGTACCAGGCGGCGCCGATGTCCAGGCCGCGTTCGGGCAGCACCTCGAACGCCAGCCCACCGGCGAGGGTGACGGCGAAGGCGCGGCCGCCGGTCCCGCTGTGCGGGTCGCCCGCCGTCTCCCGGAGTTGGACGACGGCGTCGGGCGAACCGACGTACCCCTGGCTCAGGAGTTCTCGGGTGGTGGGGTTCATCAGGCCTCCCAGGGCAGCTTGTCGAAGTAGCTTGCCAGATCGCAGTAGTTCGTAACTGTCCCAGCTGGGGTTGAGCTCGTCCACACCGTCGGCCACGTCGGCGAAGGCACCGACGGCGACGCCCGCCATCGCGGCAGCGCAGACCGAGCCGAGCTCCGCGACCGGGGAGACCTGAACCGGCACTCCGAGGGAGTCGGCGAACCTCTGGCACCACACCGGGGACCGGGTGGCTCCGCCGGAGAGCCGGACGGGCAGCGGGGCGGGCAGGGCGGACTGCAGCCGCTCGACGTGCCGGCGATGCTCCCAGCAGATCCCCTCGATCACGGCACCCAGCAGTTCGTCCTCCCCGGTGGCCGAGGACAGCCCGACCCAGGCGCCGCGCGCTCCGGAG
>JAEXCA010000205.1 GCA_023393755.1 Actinomycetes bacterium
GAGGAAGGTGGCCTCCTCCAGCGCCGAATCGCCGCCGCCGACCACGGCGATGTCCTTGTCGCGGAAGAAGAAGCCGTCGCAGGTCGCGCACCAGGAGACGCCGCGGCCGGAGAGCCGATCCTCGTCGGTCAGCCCGAGCCGGCGGTAGCCGGAGCCCATCGCCAGGATGACCGTCCGGGCCGAGTACTCGTTGCCCTCGGAGTCGGTGACGGTCTTGATCGGGCCGGTCAGGTCGACCGACGCGATGTCGTCGGTGATGATCTCGGCGCCGAAGCGTTCGGCCTGGGCCCGCATCGCGATCATCAGGTCGGGGCCCATGATGCCGTCGGCGAAGCCCGGGTAGTTCTCCACCTCGGTGGTGTTCATCAGCGCGCCGCCGGCGGTCAGCGCGCCCTCGAAGAGCAGCGGCTTGAGGCTGGCCCGGGCGGTGTAGACACCGGCGGTGTAGCCGGACGGACCCGATCCGATGATGATGACGTCGCGCACTTCAGACATGGTTTCCCTCGAGGTTCGAATGGTTCGGCCCCACCCTACCGAGGCAGCCGGGCCGGACGTAGACGCAAACGCCGGACGGTCCGTCGCCTATTCCCCCGGGGGTATTCGGGGTGACACTTCGGCTGGTCCTGGCCCCATCCCGTGACACAAACCGGGGACTACAGGTGACTCGCGTGCATAATCGACGCCAGTCGGCTCTGCCACCCGGTTTCTGTCAGCCGCCGGCGAGCAGGGTGCTCGGTTGGTGTGGGACCGGCGCGCTCGCCTAGGTGGTCCTCCGGTGGTAGATCGCGATTGCGACCAGGTAGGCCACCACCAGGATCCCGGCGCACCAGGCCAGCGCGATCCAGCCGTCATTGCCCACCGGCTGGCCGGCCAGTAGGGCCCGAATGGTGTTGACGATGGACGTCACCGGCTGGTGCTCGGCGAACCAGCGCACCGGACCGGGCATGGTCTGGGTGGGGACGAAGGCCGAGCTGAGAAACGGCAGGAAGATCAGCGGGTAGGAGAAGGCGCTGGCGCCGTCCACCGACTTCGCGGTCAACCCGGGGATCACCGCGACCCAGGTCAGGGCCAGGGTGAACAGCACCAGGATGCCGGCCACCGCCAGCCAGGGCACCACCCCGACCGTGGTGCGGAACCCCATCAGGAACGCCACGCCGGTCACGATCGCCAGCGACAGCAGGTTGGCCACCAGTGAGGTGAGGACGTGCGCCCACAGCACCGACGACCGGGCGATCGGCATGGAGCGGAACCGCTCCAGGATGCCGCCCTGCAGGTCCAGGAAGAGCCGGAAGGCGGTGTAGGAGATGCCGGTCGCGACAGTGATCAGCAGGATGCCGGGCAGCAGGTAGTTCACGTACGGGCCGGAACCGGGGCCGGTGTTGATCGCACCGCCGAACACGTAGACGAACATCGCCAGCATGGCGATCGGCATCACCGCAGTGGTGATGATGGTGTCCGGGCTGCGCAGGATGTGACGCAGCGAACGTCCGGTCAGGGCGCGGGTGTCGGTCAGGACGTGGCTGGTCATGGTGCTTCCTCAGTGTTCTGAGTCGGGGTGTGGCCGATGATGGCCAGGAAGATCTCCTCCAGGCTGGGCTGCTTCTCGACGTGCTCGACGGTGGCCGGCGGCATCAGCTGCTTGAGTTCAGCGAGGGTGCCGTCGGCGATGATCCGGCCTTCGTGCAGGATCGCGATCCGGTCGGCGAGCTGTTCGGCCTCGTCCAGGTACTGGGTGGTGAGCAGCACGCTGACCCCCTGCCCGGCCAGGTCCTTGATGGTCTGCCAGACCTCGAGGCGGCCCTGTGGATCGAGGCCGGTGGTGGGTTCGTCCAGGAAGATGACCGGCAGGTTCCCGATCAGGCTCATCGCGATGTCCAGTCGGCGGCGCATCCCGCCGGAGTAGGTGTCGGTCCGGCGTCCGCCCGCCTCGGTGAGTGAGAACCGGGCCAGCAGGTCGTCGGCCACCGCCTCGGAATCGGCCAGGTGCCGCAGTCGGGCGATCAGGACGAGGTTCTCCCGTCCGGTCAGCAGGCCGTCCACCGCGGCGAACTGGCCGGTCAGGCTGATCGACTCGCGGACGTCGGCCGACTGGGACGCGACGTCGAAGCCGTTGACCGTGGCGCTGCCGGCGTCGGCGGCCAGCAGGGTGGCGAGGATCCGGACCGCGGTGGTCTTGCCGGCGCCATTGGAGCCGAGCAGGGCGACGATGCTGCCGCGCGCCACCTCGAAGTCGACGCCGTGCAGTACCTGCAGTTCTTTGTAGGACTTCGTCAGTCCGTGTACGGCAATCGCCGGAGCGGGGGCGGTCATCGCTCGCCGGCCAGTTCGTCGATGGCCGCGATCAGTCGCTGGCGCTCCTTGTTGATCCAGGAACCGTCGGCGTAGTTGGCGATGAAGGTCTCGACGAACTCAATCGGATCGTCACCCACGATGCCCCGGATCGGGGTGCCGTTCGCCGCGCTCTCCTCGAACAAGCCAACCAGGTCGCCGTACATCCGAACCAGGACGTCGCCCTTGGCAATTCCGGCGGCGTACATCAGGTAGCGCTCCACCGCTTCGGCAGCCAGGCGATAGTTGCCGGGCAGTTGCCTGAGCCGGGCCTTGTACTCGCGGTACTGCTTCTTCTCCTCGAGTGGTCCGGTGACCAGCTCGATCCACTTTTGTGCCATGGCTAGTTGCCTCCTTCGTGGAGTTGTTCCAGTCGCCCGGCGAGGAAGCTCCACGTACTCCAGAACTCGTCGAGGTAGTCGCGTCCGGCCTGGTTGAGCGAGAACACCTTGCGGGGCGGGCCCATCTGAGACGGGACCTTCTCCACGTCCACCAGGCCGCGTTGCTCGATCCGCACCAGCAGCGCGTAGACCGTGCCCTCGGCGATCTCGGTGAAGCCCTGCTCTCGCAGCGACGCCGTGATCTCGTAGCCGTAGGCCGGACGCCCGGCGAGCAGCAGCAGGACGATGCCCTCGAGCGTGCCCTTGAGCATCTCCGTCATCAGCCTGCCCACCGGTCCTCCTCTACTCAGCACCACTGACTACTGGTACATAGTAGCGCTAAGTAGCTGGATGACAAGAGGTTCTTTTTGGCCGAGTAGGACGGGTCAGGGTGCGAGGCAGCCAGTCGGGATGCCAGACTTCAGCTCCCGTACACGCGAAACTGAGGCTTTGCATTAACGGAACTTGAACTTTTGCATAGTCGAAGATCTGCAGATCCCGGCGGCGTAGGCCGAGGACGCCGAACCCGCCCAGCCCGAGACCGATCGCCGCCAGCACCCCCAGGGTGGCCGGGAGGCCACCGGCGAACAGGCCGCCGAAGGTCGCGGCGAACGGTGACACTCGTCCCACCAGGTCGGCCGGTACGAGGTTGAACTCGGCGAACAGGTCCAGCAGGATCAGCAGGCCGAGTACCGTCCAGCTGGCCGCCACCGCCAGCCGCGGGAGCCAGCCCACCAGGGCGAGTGCCAGGCCGACCACGGTCAGCGCGGCCGGCAGGTAGGCCAGCGTGCTCAGCGGCAGCGACCAGCGTCCGGAGCTCAGCGCGGCGCCCAGCCCGATGCCGAGCAGGATCACCGCCGCGGTTCCGGCCGCCACCAGCCACCAGCTCACCGACCACTGCCGCCGGGTGACCGGACGCGGCAGGGTCAGCTCCGCCAGCCCGTCGGTTTCGTCCCGCCGCAGGGTGAGGACGGCCGCCAGCCCGGCCATCGCGGCGAGCTGGGCGAGCACGTAAAGGACGAACTGGAAGAACACCTCGCCGACCGTGCCGCCCCGGCGGCGGGCGAAGTCTTCGAAGGCGCTGCCGGCCAGCTGCTGGTCGAGCCCGTTCAGCACCGACCCCAACAGCAGGCCGAGTAGGCCGAGCGCCACCGTCCATCCGATCACGGTCGCCCGCTGCAATCGGAGCGCCAGGGTGAGCGGGCCGCCGACCCAGGACGGGGCGGTCGCCCGTCCGGCGCGGGGCACGATCGGCCCGGTGCCGTAGTCGCGGGCCCGGTTGAGCCGCAGCGCCAGCCACCCCAGCCCGACCGCCAGGACGAGCGGGATCAGCGGTGCCCAGAACCGATTCGCCACGAAGGCCTGAGCGTGGCGGGCCCAGCCGAACGGGCTGGCCCAGACCAGCGCGCTGCCGGTGGCGTCCCCGATCGCGGCCAAAAGCATGAAGACCCCGATCGCAATGGCTCCCAGGCCACCGGCCGTCCCGGGATCGGAGGCCAGCTGTGCGCAGACCGCGCCCACCGCGGTGAAGAACAGAATCGACGCGGTGAGCACCAGCGCGAGCACCGCCGACCCAGCCACCTCCATCCCGCCGACCACCAGCCCGGCGAAGGCCACCACTCCGACCGCGACGCCGGCACCGCCGACCACGACCAGTGCGGCGCGGAGCTGGTCGCTGCGGGTGATCCGTCCGGCCAGTTCCAGCTCCAGCCGGCCGGCCTGCTCGGCGGAGCGGCGGCCGCTGACCGGGGCGCCGCGGCACCTCGTCCGGCTCGCGGTGGGTCAGTCTCGGGGAGGGTCAGGCTCGGGGAGGGCTCTGCAGCGGGGCCGCCATGGTGTCCCGGGCCAGCCGGGAGAGCATCCGCTTGAGCGTGTCGACTTCGTCGGGCGACCAATCGGCCAGGGCGACGGCGAAGGTTTCCGTGGCGCGGGCGACGATCCGTTCGCCGATCTCCCGGCCCGCGGCGGTGAGGGCGACCAGGACGCCGCGATCGTCGTCCGGCGCCGCCACCCGCACCGCCAGGCCGGCGTCGACCAGCCGGCCGACGACCTTGCTCATGTTCGTCGCGGTCGCTCCCAGCACCTGTACCAGCTCGGTCGGTCGCATCGCCCCGTTGTAGGAGAGCTGGTTCACCACCAGGAACATCCCCATGTCGTCGTACGGGAAGTCGACCAGCGCCATCACCCGCCGCCGGACGGGGGTGCTGTCCGCCCAGTGCACGATCGAGGTGAGCGAGGTCCGCAGGTCGAACGGCTCCGGGCGGATCACCGGGCTCAGATCGGCCGCGGCGGGATCCCCGACGTCACCGCGTGCCACCTCGCAGCCTCCCTCATCGTCCGGCGAAGCCGATCATCTCACCCGACGTCGGTCGAGCCCGTCGAAGAACCGCCGCTGCGCCAGGTCCGCGGCCGATCGGCGCTCTCGACCCGGGCATCGGCGTGGCTATCCCGGACCGTGCGGCGTGGCCACGGTTCGCGGGAAGGCGAACCCGACGTTCGGTCAGACCTCCCGGATCAGCCGCACCGGACCGAGCAGGCCGTGCTCGCGCACGACCGCGACCTGCGGCCGCTCCACGCCACTGAGCTGCGCCGCGATGTCGGGGACGCGGTCGTAGTAGCCGCGCGCCTTCAGCCGGTTGTTCAGCGAGCTCGAGATCCGCACCACCACCGGCAACTCGCCCGCGCGCAGGTCGTCGGTCACGTCGACCACCGGGTGGGAGGTGTCGAACCCGCGCAGCGGACCCTCACCGACCTGCACCGAGCCGAGCCCGCCGGCGGTCGAGCCGAGATCGAGCAGGTGGCGAACCCCGTCCTCCGCGGCTGCTACCGGGAGCGTCGTCCGGTACTCGGCGACGCCCGAGACCTCCGGCCCGACCCCGTCCAGCTCGGCCCAGGGCCGCAGCTCGGCCTCACCGACCTCGATCCGGGTCACCGCCGTGGTCGGCCTCACCTCCCGCGTCAGGTAGCCGAGCCCGCGGTCCTCGGTGATCACCTCGGGCTCGCCGGCGTCCCAGCTCTCGACGGTGGTGCTCCAGCCGGTCAGCTCCGCCACCACCTCGTGGACCGGGGGCGGGGAGTCCACCGGTTCGTCCGCCCGGTCGAGGACGACGACGGCGACCTCGCCGGGAGCCAGGGGGAGGTCGACGATGGTGCTTCCGCCGCCCGACCGCACCCCGCGATGGGGACGCAACCCGCCCGACCAGAGATCGAGGCGATGGACGGCGCCGCGGCCGGGCAGCCGGACCTGCACGGTGGTGGGGGTGCCGGTCTCGTAGAGGAAGTGGTAGGCGTACAGGACGAGCAGTTCGCCGTCCTCCCGCAGGTGGGTGAGGACCTGCCGGTCGTCGGCGACGAACCGTGCCCGTCCGGTCACCCCCAGGTGCTCCAGCGCCCGGACGACCTCGGCGGGCGAGTCCACCTCGGCCACGGTCGGCCGTCCGCGCAGCGCCGCCATGGTCGCGGCCAGCTCGTCGTCGCGTCCGTCCAGGCCCGGCGTGCGGCCCGCGGCCCGCTCGTGCACCCGGTGCCGTCCCGCCATGAGGAACTCGACCTCGCGGACCCCGTTGACGATCACCAGCCGTAGACCGCGATCCGCCCAGGCCAGCAGGTGGGCCGCGACGTCGGGGTCCAGCGCGGACTGGTAGACGACCAGCGCCGAGTAGCCCGGCCCGCCGGGCTGGACCAGGTCGCCGTCGAACGCGACGTCGTCCCGCAGCAGCAGTGAGCCGTCGAAGAACTCGTAGCTGAGGCCGGCGTCCTGCATCGACAGGTCCTGCCACCAGTGGTTCTCCCGGTTGCGCATCCACATCGTGCCATAGGCGACCTCGTCCGGGATCCGCTCGCCGTCCGGCCCGGCCAGGCTCATCCCGACCAGGTTGTCGGTGAAGTGGTCGGTGCGCAGGATGCCGACGTCGATCCGCGGCCTCCCGCGCCGCAGGGCGTACTGCAGCCGGCCGATCGCCGCCGTCCACAGCGGGTAGAACTCCGAACCGGGCTGCCGGGTGTCGAACCGCTCGGAGAACATCGGCCACATTCCCTCATGGCCCGGCCACTGGGTCGCGCCCTCGGCTCCGGCGGGGCTCGCCCAGCCGTGCAGCACCGTCCTGGTGATGCCGGCCGCGAGCTGGGTGGCGATGATCTGGTCGTAGAACCGGTGGTCGAGCATGTGGTTGCGGGTGGTCGCCCCGGTCTCCGAGGAGTACTGCCTGCCGAACAGGTGCGCCGGCCCGCCAAGCAGCCGGTAGGCGTCGATCTGGCTGCCGAACTCCAGCGACTCGGTCTCGATGCCGTCCACCTCCGGACCCGGCCGGGTCAGCTCGAACGGCAGGCCGTAGCTGATCTCCGCCCGCAGGGTGAGCCCCACCGAGTGCAGGAACGCGGCGAACGGCCGCAGCATGTTCTCGATGTAGAGGTCGGTCAGGGTGCGGACGTAGTCGTGGCGGACCTTCTCGACGGTGACCCGGTCGTCCTCGGCCGGCTGGTGGTGGTAGGTGGTCGAGACCGCCATGAACGGGGTTGTCCTGGTCAGGAACGGCAGCCACGGCACCAGGTCGTAGCCGCGGCGGGTCCGGAACTCCTCGATCACCGTCCAGCCGAAGAACAGCCCGCCGGCTCCGAATGTGGAGAGTTCGAGGGAGTCCATGTACATCTGGGCGCGCGGGTTGGCGGCGATCCGCTCCCGGAGTTCGGGGGTGAGCACGACATCGTCCCAGTAGGCGATGACCGCGTCGACGCCGTCGCGGTCCACGTAGTTGACCGTGTAGTTGACCGACGCCGAGGGGCTCGCGGTCTGGCCGGTGCCGTGCAGCCAGTAGCTGAACAGCCGCCATTCGCCGGTTCCGTCCTCGCTTCCGGGGGCGGTCCAGTCCAGCGACTCCCCCTCGAGGTGCGCGGTGAGGTCGACCACCGAGTGGACGTCGAGGACGTCCGTCCCGGCGTCGATCACCCGGGCCGCGACCACCGCGAGCAGGTGCTGCGCGGTGACCGTGCCGCGATGGCCGGGCAGCATGCTGGCGGCCGGCGGGGCGGCGAGGTCGATCCGGGGGAGCGGCCCGGAACGGCGCTGGCCCGCGGTGAGGTGCTCGACGGTGACGTCCAGCTCCTGGGCGGCGGCGCGATCGTCCGGGGTGATTGTGGGCAGGTTGGCGTTGGACCAGTTGGTGCCGGAGGTGAAGCTGACCGACATCCCGCGCCGGGTGGTCTCCTCGACGACCACGTGGGAGTCGTGCACCCATTCCTCGGCACCCCACCCGTAGCGGGCGTGGTCGATGTCGCCCTCGTCCATCGCGAGGAACTCCATGCCGCCGAACCCCAGTCGGTGCGCGTCGGCGATCTCGCGCCGGAGGGTCCGGTCGGTGTGCAGGCCCTCGGCCAGCCACCACCGCAGCTCAGGACGGAACTCGATGGCGGGGTCGGCAACCCCGGCCCGGAAGTCAGCGAGGGACATGGATGCTCCTGGTTCGTCGTCGAACGGGCAGATGACTCATGGTAGCCAAGTAATGTCGTCACGACAATACAAGGAGGGAAGGTTCGTGGCGGACGGTCGCTGGTCGGGCTGTCGGGCCGCGGTCGGCTAGGGGGCTTCGTCCTCGCCGATCAGGCCGGTGTCCAGGTCGGGGATGTCGTCCCGGTTCATGTCCTGGCTGCGAGCGGTGCGGGCGTCCCAGCGCAGCAGCAGGGCGCCGAGCAGCGCAGCCAGCAGGCTGCCGGCGAGGATGCCGACCTTGGCAGCCCGGTGGTGGCTGCCGTCCTGGTAGGACAACTCGGTGATCAGCAGCGAGACGGTGAACCCGATGCCGCACAACAGGCCGATCGGCAGCAGGTCGCGCAGACCGATCGAATCCGGTAGTCGGAACGGGGTGAAGCGGGTGACCAGCGCGGTGGTGCCGAGCACGCCGAGCAGCTTGCCCGCGACCAGGCCGATCAGCGCGGCGAACAGTACCGGCTGGCCGAACATCGATTCGGAGCCGCCGATCACGGTCACGCCGGCGGCGAAGAAGGCGAAGATCGGTAGGGCGAGCCCGGCAGAGAACGGTCGCACCGCGTCGTCGAACTGATGGGTGCGGGGGTGCGCCTCGTCGTGGACGGCGAAGGCGGGGACGGTGAAGCCCAGCACCACTCCCGCGATGGTGGCGTGGATGCCCGAGGCGTGCATGAACGTCCAGGCGACCACGGCGACCGGGATCAGCAGCCACCAACGTGGGGTGCGCAGCCGGACCAGCAGCCCGAACAGCGCCGCGGCGGCCAGCGAGGCGAACAACGACAGCGGGTGAATGGACGCGGTGTAGAAGGCGGCGATCACGACGATCGCCAGCAGGTCGTCCACCACGGCCAGGGTCAGCAGGAAGGTGCGCAGCGCGCGGGGCAGACCGCGTCCGAAGATGGCCAGCACGGCCAGCGCGAAGGCGATGTCAGTGGCGGTCGGGATCGCCCAGCCGTGCAACGCGGCCGGGTCGCCCAGCCAGAACAGCAGGGCGACGAAGAGCACCGCCGGGATGATCATGCCGCCGACGGCGGCCACCACCGGAACGGCGGCCTCCTTGGGCTGGCGCAGGCTGCCGGCGAAGAGCTCGTGCTTGAGCTCGACACCCACCACGAAGAAGAAGACCGCCAGCAGGCCGTCCGCCGCCCAGGCCGAAAGCGGCAGGTCGAGGTGCAGGGCAGCTGGCCCCAGCCGGAACGCGGACAACTCTGCGTAGAAGCCTTGGAGCGGAGAGTTGGCCAGGATCAGGGCAACGCCGGCGGCGATCAGCAGCAGGATACCGCCGGTGCTCTCCCGGGTGACGAAGCGGGCGACCCGGTCCTTCAACGATCGGGTGGGTGCTGCGGTCAACTGATTCTCCCGAGGTGACGACGGACGTGCCCAAACGGACCACGTCCTATGCCGACCAGACTTCCCGGCTCACCGGCTGACGATTGTAGTCGCGGTCGCCCGCGGTGGGCCTGCGTCCCGTCCGCCACTGCATCGAACGCTTGGCTTGACGCCGAGCGCTTGTGCCTGGGGTGTGGCGTTCGGCGGGAAGGATGGCGCTCGATGGAGGATGCGGAAGGGCTTACGCTCTGAGGCGTGCTGATCCTGCTTTCGCCCGCCAAGTCGTTGGACTACGCCACCCCGATCCCCAAGGTGGCAGCCACCATGCCGCGGCTGCTGGCGGAATCGGAGCGACTGGTGCAGGTGATGCGGGGCAAGTCGGTGGTCGAACTCGCAGCGCTGGCGGACATCTCGGACGAGCTTGCCGCGCTGAACGCCCAGCGCTGGGCTGAGTTCAGCCTGCCGTTCACGCCGCAGAACGCCCGTCCGGCGGTGCTGGCCTTCGACGGGGACGTCTACCGCGGCATGGACGCCCGCGGCCGGTTCACCACCCGCGACTACACCGAGGCGCAGAAGACTTTCCGGATCCTCTCCGGGCTGTACGGTGTGCTGCGTCCGCTCGATCTGATCCAGCCCTACCGGCTGGAGATGGGCACCCGGCTGGCCACCGACCGGGGCACCTCGCTGTACGACTGGTGGGGACAGACCGTCACCGACCTGCTGGTGGAGGACCTGACTGCCTCGCCCGGCTCGGACGCGGTGATCAACCTGGCCTCCACCGAGTACTACGGCGCGGTCCGTCCGGAGCGGCTGGGGGTGCCGGTGATCTCACCTCGGTTCGAGGACACCAATGCCAGCGGACGACGCAGCGTGGTCTCGTTCTACGCCAAGCGCGCCCGCGGCGAGATGGCCGCCTGGCTGGTCACCCGCCGGGCCCGGACGGTGGCTGCGCTCAAGGACTTCGACGCCGCCGGCTACCGCTACGAAGAGGCGAACTCCACCCGGGAGCTGCCGGTGTTCGTCCGGTCCTTCGCCGATCGGTAGGACTGCGGGCAGGCGCTCAGAACTCCAAATTCTGTAAGAGTTTGGTGTTCCTTTGGTGTTAGTGCCTTTCCTCGATCCGGTTCTTCAGATCGTCCGGCGCGACCCATTCGTACCGGTGGCCCGACCTGTGCTGGGTAAGCATTCCAGCCTGAGCCAAGGTAGTGAGGTCGGTGCGCGCGGTTTGGGTGGTGACGCGGTGACTGCTGGCATGCGACTCGGCGGTGTAGTGGAACCCCGGGTGCCGTAAGGCGTGACTCAGCAGGGCCACTTGCCGGTGGTTGAACTCGTCTGGAAGTGCTCGAAGGGCGTGCTGTGCCTGTCGTAGTTCCGCTAGCGAGTTCTGAACATGCGCACGCAGATCATCGATCGAGCGCTTGATGACCTGTAGCTGGTACAGCAGGAAGTAGGTCAGATCGCCGTTGTCGGTCTCGGTGAGCAGGAAGGACCGACCGTACTGTGCCGGTGCCTGATGGAGAATCCGGGAGATCGTCAGGAACTCCGCCAGCCAGTACCCTTCGTGCAACATCGACCAGTAGAACAACGCGCGGGCGGTGCGGCCGTTTCCGTCGACGAAGTAGTGGTCGTAGCCGCACATGAAGTGGACGGCGATCGCACGCAGGAGCGGCGGTAGGTACTGGCCGCCGGCCTCGCCGTTGGCGAACCGACACAGTTCCACCAACCTGTCGGGGAGTTCTGAGGCCGGAGGTGGTTGGTGGACCACTTCATCGTCCGCGACGCTTCGGACGGTGACCCGCTTTTGATCCTCGGTCTGGAGTCTTCCTGCGTCGGCCGGGTCGTCGAGTGCGTCCGCCACGACCACTCGGTGGATCTCACGCACGAGCTCGGGAGTGAGGGGCTGGTCGGCCACTTCGGTGATGCGGTTCATGGCAGCGAAGTTGTTGACGATCATGAGCTCGCTGTGATCACGGGGTGGGCGGCCCCGGCGAAGCATCTCCTTGGCGACTCTTCTGGTGGTCACCGCTCCTTCGAGTTGGCTGGAGGTGATGGCTTCCTCGATCAGGGAGTTGACCACGTATCGGTCGCGCAGCGACGGATTCGTCACGTGCTCGTCGATGGTGATCTGGCCACTCGCCATGCGGGTGATCTCGTCGGTGAGACGTAGGACGTGATCTGTGAGGTTGTAGGTGAACGGCTCGCCGGAGGTCTGGCGCAACGGAAGCGACCGGGCGGCCTGTCTGCGTTGCAGCCTGATCGCTGTCCACCAGTCCTCGCTGGTGAGTCCGTCGGGCGGGGTCAGGTGACGCAGCTTGTCCCAGTGCGGGTAGTCGTCGGGGTCGGCAGCACCGCCCAATGCGAGCTGAAGAAAGGTCTCAGCGACCTCGGGGTCAGCCTTCGATCCCAGGAGACGAGTCAGATGAGCGCGATCGTCGGGCGGTGTGCGTGGCAGCCGCATCCCAAACTCCAGATCTTCTGACCATTTGGTTCAGAAAGAGTAACACAAGAACAAAATCTGTGGCTGTTTGGAGTTGGTTTGGTGTTGCCTTGCACCGGGAATCATCTCGCTAGGAGAGCCCCAACGCCTGGTGCACCATGAAGATCGGGTGCTCGGTGCGGACCCCGGAGCCCTTACGGATCTGCCAGCGACAGGTCTCGGTATCGCACAGCGCCAAGTCTTCGCTGGTCTCGCGGATCATGTCGAACAGCGGCTTGCCGACCGCCTGGGCGACCTCGTACTTCTCCTTCTTCAGGCCGTAGGTACCGGCGATACCGCAGCAGGTCGCGCCCGACTCGACCACGTCCAGGCCAGGGATCAGCCGCAGCACGTCCAGCGCCGGCATGCCCATGCCCTGGCTCTTCAGCTGGCAGGGGGCGTGGTAGGGCACCTTCTGGTCGATCGGTGCGAACTCCGGCAGTTCGCCGGCGTCGTGCAGTTCGAGCAGGAACTCCATCATGTCCCGGATCCGGGTGGAGACGTCCTTGAGGCGCTCGTCGTCCACGCCCATGATCTCGTGGGCCTCGTGCTTGAGCATGCCGGTGCAGGAGCCGGAGGACGACACGATGGTCAGCTCCCCTCCCGCAGCGCGCAGGTCGTCACACAGCTTCAGGACGGCGGCACTGGCCTGGTCGAACAGGCCGTTGGACTGCTGGGCCAGGCCGCAGCAGCCCTGCTTGGGGACGATCACCTCGTAGCCGAGGTGCTCCAGCACCTCGATCGACCGCTTCGAGGTCTCCACCTCGAAGTAGCCGCCCGCGCAGCCGTGGAAGAACACGATCGGGCCCTTGGTCGCGGGGGTCTGCCGGGGGCCCCGCTTCTTCAGCCAGCCCTTGATGGTCTGGGTCTGGGCCGGCGGCATCGGGGCGTCCCGGTGGACGCCGACCACCTTCTCGACGATCGTCCGGATCGGCTTGTTGGCCAGCACCGCGTTCGCGATCGGCGCGACCGGCGTCATCATCGTCCCCATCAGGGTGGTCTGCGAGATCAACCGGTCCCGGACGGGCATGTGGTCAGCCTTCATCACCGCGCGGGCCTGCGAGTTCAACTCGGCGATCTGGACGCCCTGCGGGCAGGCCAGCGTGCAGGCGCCGCAACTGGAGCAGTAGTCCAGCGAGTGGTCGACCGACTCGCCGTTGCGGAACCGCTCGGCCTGCGGCCCGACGAACTTCGGCCCGGTGAACAGCGGGGTGACCGCCGAGACCGGACAGACCGTCTCGCAGATGGTGCACTTGACGCAGTGGTCGAGGCTGGCCCGGGCGAACTCGTGCCCGGCGAAATCAAGGCTGTCGCTCATCCCAACTCCTCAACGATCGCGTCCGCGGCCTTCACCGCGCTGCCCACGGCAATGCCTTCACCCGACTTCTCCTGCCACCGGACGGCTCCGGCGAGGATGCCGCCCGCCGCCCAGAGGTTGCTGGGGACGCGGGACCACTCGGAACCGTCCCCGGTGGCCCCGGAACCGTCCCCGGTGGCCCCGGAACCGTCCCCGGTGGTGACCCGCATGGTCTCGTCGACTGCCACGCCGACCTTGAACAGGGGCTGCTCGGAGCCCCAGTAGTCGCCGTGCAGCAGCGGTTGGGCGTCCAGACCGGCCAGGGGCAGGTTGAAGACGCGCTCGGTGACCTGGCCGTAGGAGTCCAGGGTCAGGGCACCGGATTCGAAGCCGCCGGTGGCCAGTAGGAAGGCGTCCGCGGTGAAGGCATGCGGGCCGCCGGCTGCCTCGACGCTCACGCTGACGAGGCGTCCGTCCTTCACCACCGGGGTGTCGACGAAGGAGCCGTTCACCACCCGTACTCCGGCAGCCCGGACGGCGGCCATCAGCGCGGTGTTCAGCCGCATTCCTGGGACGGACGGCGGCGGCAGCGGGATCTCGAAGACGGGATGGCCAAGCCGCTCGGCAATGTCTGACCAGGCGGTGGCGTCCTTCAGGCCCAGGACGGCGGGCAGGCCTACCGTTTCGCCGTCCTGCAGCTGCGGGACGAGTTCGGCGACGAACCGGGCGCGGAACTCCGGGTCGTCGAAGGCGCGCGCGAAGGTCAGCCCGGACGAGTCGATCTCACGGTCGCGGGCCGCCACGTCGATCATCACCGGACGGGCGCTGAGCCGGCCGCCGTCCGGCAGCGTGGTGCGGGCTAGGTTCTGCGCGATCAGCTCGGGGTGGAAGTCCTTCAGCCGCCGGAACCCGACGATCGCGAACCTCGCGCCCGAGACGCACTCCCCGGCCAGCATGGACGGCTGCACCAGGCAGGTGGGACGAATCGCGCCCACCGCCGTCGGGAAGAACCGGTTGTGGTCGAGCTCCCCGACCAGCAGCGAACCCAGTTCGGCCTGCAGGAACGACACCCCGGAGCGGACCCCGTCCACCCCGATCAGGGCGTAGGGATGCTTCGGGTCGGACACCGCCAACCCGGCGATCGCGGAGAGGGGTTCGGTGACCCGCGAGTCGACGGCTGAGGTCGCGCGCGGCGCGAGTCTCGAAGCCCCCGACTCCTTTTCGGAACGACCCTTCGAGACTCGGCCTTCGGCCGACCTCAGGGATCGTTCCTCAGGCAGGTAGCCCAGCAGGTCCACCGTCCCCTGGGAGAGCTGCAGGCCGCCGACCCCCTTGGTCAACAGAGTCACCTGAACCCCGGCCCGAGCCAGGCGAAGCGCTGCGGTCAGGCCGGCCACCCCGGCGCCGATCACGATGACCCGGCTCATCGCACGACCTCCTCGTCCGGCGCGGGGAGGTGCTCGACGTCAAGCGTCCCGTTGAAGATCCAGTTGTCCAGCGCGGTCTGTCGCACCTGGTCGCCGTACAGGATCGGCCACAACCCGATCCACCGGTTCTTCAGGAACAGCCGCAGCAGCCCGGTGGCACGCTCGATGTCAATGTGGTTGGTCTCCAGCGCGACACCGGTCGCACGCATTGAGCAGAACCCGCCCTGACAAGGCCCCATGCCCAGCCGCAGCTGCCGCCGGATGTCGTCGAAGGTGGCATTGGGCTGGTCGTCCCAGGCCTCGGTGAACATCCGCTTGCTCATCAGCTCGCATTCACAGATGATCTGGTCCTCGAACCGATCCTCCTCCCGGTCGTGCAGCCGGTGGGTGACCTGGTAGTTCTTCCGGTGCTCCGAACCGGGGACGATCTCGTCCGCCGTCCGGCAGGCCCGGGTCTCGCCCAGCTTGCGGCACATCTCGTCGACGATGTGCTCGGCCATCAGCCGGTACGTCGTGAGCTTGCCGCCGCCGATGGGCAGCATGCCGTCCAGGCCGTCCCGCTCGTGGTGGTCGATCACCGCCATGCCGCGGCTCATGTGTCGGGTATCCGACGACGACACCCGCGAATCCTTGATCAGCGGACGGGCGCCCGCCCAGGCGTGCAGCGCCCGCGACTGCCGGAACCCGGGGATCAGGATCTCGCCGGCGTCCAGCATCTGCTGCACTTCGTCCTGCGGGATCTCCAGGTCGTCCGGATCCTCCACCTTCACGTCGGTCGTGCCGATAATGCTCACGGTGTGCACCGGCACCAGGATGTCGCCGTCGGCGGGGTAGATCATCCGGTTGATCACCCGGTTCACCAGCCGGTGGTTCATCGCGATCATGATGCCGCGCCCGGGAATCACGTCCACCGGGTGGCAGTCGGCCATCGCGGCCACCTGCCCGGCCCACGGGCCGGCGCAGTTCAGCACGAAGTTGCACTCGATCCGGACGTCCTCGCCGTCCTTCAGATCGGTGCAGTGGACGGCGGCCACGCGCCCCTCCGCCCGGTCGATCCTGGTCACCTTGTGGTAGGTCAGCACCTTGGCGCCGTAGGCGATCGCGGACCGGGCGGCGCCCCAGGTCATCGCCCAGCCGTCGACGGTGCCGTCCTGCACTTCGACCGCCCGCAGGATGCCCGGGTTCAGCCGCGGCTCATTGCGCAGCGCCTCGGCCACGCTCACCTCACGAGCCGGGACGCGGGTCGCCACCGCACCGGCCAGGAACTCGTCGGCGAAGGCGGGGTCGTCCCCGGGAGCGGTGACGAAGTAGCCGCCGGTGGTCTCCACCGCGTCGGCGTGGATCCGGGTGACGATGGCATTCTCCTCGGCGCATTCCGTCGCCGACTGCGGATCGCTCACCACGTAGCGTCCGCCGGAGTGCAACAGGCCGTGGAACCGACCGGAGGTGCCCTGAGCGAGATCGGCGCGTTCGAGCAGGACGGCGGAGTAGCCCCGCATCGCCACATCCCGGACGACCCCGACACCGGTGGAGCCTCCCCCAATGACCACCACATCGACAGCCAACTTGCGCACGAAACCTCCGATCCGAGCCGGGACGACTCCGTCCTGGACTTCCGGGGTGTCCTCACCCTCAGGCTAGGACAGCGACCCCGGCACGACCACGGTCGGAGGCAACTTCGTGAAGACGTGCACGTTTGACCACCCGCCTTGGGAAAACGCGTAAACAGCTGTTTGGCTTCGGGTTCCAGGTCATTCCCATCCACCCGAACGGGCCCTGCCAAGGGTTGCCCAGTGCCGTAGCGGCGTTGCCGGAAGGCCGCCATCCCTTTTGTGGAGCGGGACTTCCCACGGACTCGCGGGAGCCTGGTGCTGCCTTCTGGGCATCGGCCGGACCCCGCCGGAAGACCACCAGGCGCCGGAACTGCGTTCTCCGGGTTGGCTGCCCAGCTACTGCCGGATACTCACACTGGCCGACATATCTGTCGGTGAAGGTCGGCTACTTGGCCGTAAGTGCCCGCGGGGCGACCCCCTAGAGCCGGGCGCGCACCTCGATCGCGCGGGCGGTGCCCTCGTCGATCACCAGGTCGGTGGCGGTGCCCGCGCGCAGCGCGCCGACCACCGCCGGGGCGCGGGACGGATCGGCCACCACGCAGATCCGCCGGGGGACGGTCTGGAGTTCCGCGGGCGTCAGGCCGGTGGCCCGCGAGTTGTAGTCGATGTCGGCGTAGGAGCCGTCCTCCCGCAGCAGGACGGTGCACACGTCCCCCACCACGCCGTCCGCCGCCAGTCGCTGCATGTCGCTGGAATCCATGTAGCCGGCGGAGTAGACGTGGGAGGGCACCGTCCCCTGCAGCGAACCGACGCCGAAGATCGCCAGATCCAGCTTGGCGTGCAGTCGCAGCACGTTCTGCACCGACCGCTCCCGCCACATCGCCTGCTTGGTGGCCGCGTAGTCGAAGAAGGCGGGCACGGGAAAGAGCACCACCTTGGAGTCGAAGGCGTCGCCGATCGACTGCAGGATCTCGCCGATGTAGGGGATGCCCGAGCTGCGCTGGTTCGCCCCGCCGTTCAGCTGGACGATGGTGGAGCCGACCAGCGGCCGTCGTCCGAGATGGCGGGCGACGTGGGACACGGTGACCCCCCAGGCCACCCCGATCAGCTGGTGATCGTCCACCGCCTCGGTGAAGATCCGGCCGGCCAGCCGGGCGACCTGGTCGAACCGCAGGTTCTCGTTGGCGCTCTCCCGCACCGGGACGAGGTGGACGCGCACCCCGAAGGCCTCGGCCAGCCGGGCGGCCAGCGGAGACTGGGAGCCGATGTGGTCGGAGAGGCTGATCCGGACCAGTCCGGACTCGCGCGCCTCCTTGAGCAGCCGGGAGATGGACGATCGGGAGAGCTTCAGCTGGCGGGCGATCGACTCCATCGTCTCGCCCTGGATGTAGTAGCGGGTGGCCGCTTGATACATCTCCTCGTACCGGTCGTTCACCGCCACGTCCTCTCCTTGCACGTTCGTTCACAGGTCTAGCGCATGCGTCCAGTCGTTAGCAAGATGTGACCTAGTGGGGGAGGGCACAACGCTCGCTGTCGTGCGACTCCCTCAACGGTTCAGGGTACGAAGGAGTCAGATGAACCCGGCGGCAGCTGTGCGAGCACATGCTGAATTCCCGTTGCTCGACTCCTCCTCGCAATTCCCTTCGGCCGGCCCTGTGCCGGCCTCCCGCTCAGGCCGCCGGGCCGCGGCGAGCGGGTCGTCGTGGCCGGCCCCGGTGACCGATCCTCCGGCACCGCCAGGTCCGAGGACTGGTACTCGTCCTCGGTCTTCTCCGCCCGTCGGCAGCGAACCCGTCGAGTAAGTCGAGGGACGTCTCGCAGCGCGGCCGACGGCGGTCGGTATCCCGACTCACGTGTGTTGAAAAGACAACAACAGCGTCATATTCAGACGCCCTAGCTGACACCAGGTCAGGTGTCGGAAAGTGAGCAATCGTGGACTACGGAACCATCTTCGTGTCCGAGGTAGTCGGCACCATGATGCTGCTCCTCCTCGGTGGTGGCGTGGTCGCCAACAACATCCTGAATGGAAACAAGGGCAAGGGCACTGGTTTCCTGATGGTGAACTGGGGCTGGGGTTTGGCAGTCTTCACCGGCGTCGTGGTCGCCTGGCAGTCCGGCGGACACCTCAACCCGGCTGTGACCCTGGGGCTGGCTGCCCGCAATGTCGCCACCGGCCAACCCGTTGATTGGGGCGGCGTCGCGATCTACATCGTGGCTCAGATGATCGGCGCCTTCCTCGGCGCGGTGCTGTGCTGGATGTCGTACAAGAAGCAGTTCGACGCCGAGCAGCCTGACGGCTTCAAGCTGGGCGTGTTCTCCACCGGTCCTGAGATTCGCAGCACCGGCTGGAACCTGGTCACCGAGGCCATCGCCACCTTCGTGCTGGTGCTCTTCGTGATCGCCCTGGGCTACTTCACCGGAACCACGGACGGCATCGGCTGGCTCGGTGCGCTCCCGGTCGCCCTGCTGGTCGTCGGTATCGGCGCCTCCCTCGGTGGCCCCACCGGCTACGCCATCAACCCGGCTCGTGACCTCGGCCCGCGCATCGCGCATGCCGTGCTCCCGATCCCCAACAAGGGCAGCTCCAACTGGGGCTACTCCTGGATCCCGGTCCTCGGCCCGATCATCGGCGGCGTGCTCGCCGGTGTGCTGGCAGGCATCCTGCTGCCGGGTCTCTGACAGGCAACCCGCGGGTGCGGGGCGGCTCCGGTCGCCCCGCACCGGCACCCGAAACCGGCGCTCGGGCCGGCGGTCCCGGCGCGCTACGTCACCACACCGCCAGACACAGTGTCGTGGAAGGAATTCTGAATGTCTGACAAGTACATCCTGGCGATCGACCAAGGAACAACCTCCTCGCGCGCCATCGTCTTCAACCACTCCGGTGAGATCGTCTCCGTGGGCCAGAAGGAACACGAGCAGATCTTCCCGAGGGCGGGCTGGGTCGAGCACGACCCGATCGAGGTCTGGGACGCCGTCCGCGAGGTTGTGGCCGAGGCGCTGGCCAAGGCGAGCATCAATCATGACAACATCCACGCGGTGGGCGTGACCAACCAGCGGGAGACCGCGGTGGTGTGGAACAAGGAGACCGGTCAGCCGGTCTACAACGCCATCGTCTGGCAGGACACCCGCACCGGCAAGATCATCGAGGAACTCGGTGGTGGCGACCAGGACAAGTACAAGGAGCGCGTCGGCCTGCCGTTGGCGACCTACTTCTCCGGCCCCAAGGTCAAGTGGGTCCTGGACAACGTGGAAGGCGCCCGTGAGGCCGCCGAGGCCGGCAAGCTGCTGTTCGGCAACATGGACACCTGGGTGATCTGGAACCTCACCGGCGGCGTCAACGGTGGCGTGCACGTGACCGACGTCACCAATGCCTCCCGCACCATGCTGATGGATCTGAAGACCCTGTCCTGGGATCCGGAGATCGCGGCCGACATGACCATCCCGATGAGCATGCTGCCCGAGATCAGGTCGTCGGCCGAGATCTACGGCTACGGCCGCGAAGAGGGTCTGCTCGGCGGCGTTCCGATCGCTGGCGACCTGGGCGACCAGCAGGCGGCCACCTTCGGCCAGGCCTGCTTCGAGCCCGGCATGGCGAAGAACACCTACGGCACCGGCTGCTTCATGATCATGAACACCGGCGAGGAGATCGTTCCCTCCAAGAACGGCCTGCTCACCACCGTGTGCTACAAGATCGGCGACAACAAGCCGATCTACGCCCTCGAGGGTTCGATCGCGGTCACCGGCTCGCTGGTGCAGTGGCTGCGCGACAACCTGAAGATGTTCTCCTCCGCGCCCGAGATCGAAGAGCTCGCCGCGTCGGTGGAGGACAACGGTGGCGCGTACTTCGTCCCGGCGTTCTCCGGCCTGTTCGCACCGTACTGGCGGGCTGACGCCCGCGGCGCGATCGTCGGCCTCACCCGCTACGTCAACCGTGGCCACATCGCCCGCGCCGTCCTGGAGGCCACCGCCTACCAGACCCGCGAGGTGCTGGACGCCATGGAAGCCGACTCGGGCGTGACCCTGGCCGAGCTCAAGGTCGACGGCGGCATGACCGCCAACGACATCCTGATGCAGTTCCAGGCCGACCAGGTCGGCGTGCCGGTGGTCCGTCCGGTGGTCGCCGAGACCACCGCGCTGGGCGCCGCCTACGCCGCCGGCATCGCGACCGGCTACTGGAACGGCGAGCAGGACGTCATCGACAACTGGGCCGAGGACAAGCGCTGGGAGCCGTCGGACGAGCAGGACGAGCGCGCTCGCCTGTACCGCAACTGGAAGAAGGCCGTCTCCAAGACCTTCGACTGGGTCGACGACGACGTCAAGGAGTAGTCCTTCCTGGGAATGCGCGGTGCCGTCGGGAGCAATCCCGGCGGCACCGCCGCGTTCGCCCGGCGTCCGTCCCGGTGACCATCGAGGGCCTCACGTCACGCCGACCGCCTGCCCCTGGGGAGGCCCCTCGGCGCGAGCGGAGGCTCTCGATGAGGACGGCCGGGCGGTGCGCCACCTACACTGCCGGGATGGAACTGTGGAGCTGGTTGGCGATGGCCGGGGTCGGAGTGGTCGGCTACCTTCTCGGCTGGGCGGGTGGGGCGCGTAGCGCTCGCCGCCCGGCGTTGCCGCCGACCCCTCCGTCCGGACGATCGATAGCTCCACCCGCCGAGGTCGGGCTGGAGATCCACGACGAGCAGCGCGCGGAGATCGGGCGGCTGCTCGCCCAGGGCAGGAAGATCGAGGCCATCAAGCGCTACCGGGAGGCGACCGGACTCGGACTGAAGGAATCCAAGGACGCCATCGACTACTGGGAGCTGCGGGGTGAGGCCATCGATCCCGGCACCGAGGGACAGTGGCCCCAGTTGCCGCCCGGCCCGGGCCGCTAGCGACCGAGCCGAAGAGAGTGCGCGATGGAACCCAGTCAGGATCCCAACCGCAGCCGGAACACCTTCCGGTTGCTCGCGGTCGCCGCGGGCCTGTGGTTCCTCGGTTCGGGGGTGTGGGGACTGCTCACCGAGACTCCCCAGGACCGGGCGGTGCTCCGCTGTGAGGCGGCCGCCCGGGGCAGGGCCGACGCCGACACCGTGGTCGAGCACACCTCGAGCCGCCAGGAGCAGGGCGGCTGGTTCGTCGCCGGCGAGGTACGCCGGACGGCCGGCGACGTGGTGTCCGTGGACTATCGGTGGGAGTGCGTGCCCGACGACGACGGCAGGGCCCCCAGGATCACCGCCTGGCCGCCCGCCGGGTAGCGCCCGGAGGTCTGTCCGCCCGGTGGTTCGCCGTGGCCGGCAGTGGTTGGGCCCCGGCCGGCTGCGGTTGAATGCGGGGATGGAGACCGAGGCGATCGCCGAGAGCATGAGTCGGTTCGTCCGCAGTACCGCGAAGCGGGCGCCGCTGTACGCCCGGTTGGCGGCCGGGGTCGCGGCCCGGCCGGAGGTGCTGGAGATCCTCGCCGCCGTGCCGCCGAATCACCGCGCGCCGGTGGCGCTGTTCGCCGCCGTCCATGATCGCCTGCTGGCCGAGCCGGGGCAGGAACTGGCCGCCTGGTACCCGAACCTGACCGTCCACCCCCGGACGGACGATCCCGTCCCGGCCTTCGCCGCCTTCTGCCGCGCCCACCGCGACGAACTGATCGGGCTGGTCGCCGGCCGCTTCCCGCAGACCAACGAGATCGGACGCAGGGCGCTGCTGCTGGTCGGCCTGGCCGATGTCGCCTGGCGGTTCGGCCCGCTCGCCCACCTGGACGTCGGGGCCAGCGCCGGGCTGAACCTGCTGATCGAGCACTACGGCTACGACTACTCCGGGCACCGGCTGGGCGGCGACCGGCTGGTGCTGCGGTGCGAGGTCCGCGGGACGGGTGCCCTGCCCGACGCGATTCCGTCGTTCACCACCCACCAAGGGCTGGACGCCGACCCGGTCGACCTCGCCGACGCCGACCAGGTCCGCTGGCTGGAGGCATGCGTCTGGCCGGACCAGACCGACCGCTTCGAGCGGCTGCGCACCGCGGTGGCTATCGCCCGCGAGCAGGGGATCCGGGTACGGCGCGGGGACGCGGTGGCCGACCTGGACGCGGCCCTGGACGCCCTGGGCACGGACGGACACCCGGTGGTCACGACCAGTTGGGTGCGGTCCTACCTTTCCGAGCGGCACCGGGCCGACTTCGTGGCGGCGCTGGACGAGCGTGGCCAGCGCCGGGACCTCTCCTGGGTGTACCTCGAAGCCGAGGCCTACGCGCCGGGCCTGCCGACCCCGAACTCACCTCACTGACCGTGGTGGAGTGGCGTTCGGGAACGCGCTCGGTCAGGCAGCTGGCCACCTGCCATCCGCACGGCTACAACCTCCGCTGGACCGGGTGTGACAAGCCCGGGAACGCTGGCTGAGCCCGGTTCATCCCGAACTGGTCGAAGGGTCGAAGCCCTCGACCGCGGGTCGACCGGAGACCCGCGTCCCCCTCGTCAGCGCGTGGGGATCTGGCGGTCGATGCCGACCCGCGCATTACCGCCTACGCGGCCCCGTCGTCAGTGCGTGGGGATCTGACCGCCGGAGTTCTCCAGGTGGGCCCGGATGAACCACTGGAACTTCTCCAGCTCGCCGGTGGCGGTGACCACCAGATCCTGGCTGACCAGGTCGTCCTCGAGATCCTCGAAGGAGTCGCGGTTGTCGGAGATCAGCTTGGTGTAGACCTCGTCCAGCGCCTCCAGGTGGGCCATCGCGGTGCCGCGGGTGAGCGGGTACTCCGGCAGTGTCCGGGCGGCGACGATCGAACCGACGGTGCCCAGCGGGGCGCCACCGAGGGCGGCGATCCGCTCGGCCGCCTCGTCGGCGTAGAGCCGCACCTGGTCGACCTGCGGGTCGATCATCTCGTGGACGCTGATGAAGTTCGGCCCGACGACGTTCCAGTGCACGTGCTTGAGCGTGAGATGGAGGTCGTTGTAGGCAGCCAGCCGGCTCTGCAGGATCTTGATCACCTTCTCGCTGGTGCTCTTGTCGAGACCCGGGACCGTGTACTTCGACTTCGCGGTGGCCATGGCGGGCAACTCCTTCACTTCGTCGGGAGTGGGGGCGGGGCCGCCTCCACAGGTGCCCTCCCATGCTATTGCCTCGGGCCGACACACGAACGGGTCGGCTGCGGAACGAGGGTGTGAGTCGGGTTTGTGGTCAGTCGGGTGGTGCGTGGGTAAACCGACCGACCGCCAGATGCGGCCAAGGCACCCGAAACCGGGCCAACCAACGATCTGGAGGCCGAGCTGTCGAATCAGGCCGTTCCCCTGACCGGACCGGTGCCGTAGCGGCGCACCCGACGGCACCGAGCTCAAACCCCTGCCGTCCTCACGTGCTGCCCGCGCAAGAGGTTCCTCGGTTGTGGTCTGGGACGGTGGTGGCGGACCGGGGGACGGTTCCCTGGTCCGGATCGGACCGCAGAACCGTCCCCCGGTTCGGGTTCGTGTCGGTCCATTGCGATCGGTATCCCCGGGCCGGCCGCGGCCTTCTGGTGTCGTGGTTGCCCGGCAAAAACCCGGCGGAAGCCGGGCTTCCACGCCACTAGACGAGGCTGTTC
>JAEXCA010000011.1 GCA_023393755.1 Actinomycetes bacterium
CAGGAAGCTCAGCCGATGGTCTTGCCGGCGGAGCGCAGCTGCTGCGCGGCCTCGATCACCCGGGCGGACAGGCCGGCCTCGGCCGACTTGCCCCAGGCGCGCGGGTCGTACTGCTTCTTGTTGCCGACCTCGCCGTCGATCTTCAGCACGCCGTCGTAGTTCTTCAGCATGTAGTCGACGACCGGACGGGTGAACGCGTACTGGGTGTCGGTGTCGATGTTCATCTTCACGACGCCGTAGTCGACCGCGTCCGAGATCTCCTGCGGGGTCGAGCCGGAGCCACCGTGGAAGACCAGGTCGAACGGCTTCTCGCGGCCGTACTTGGCGCCGACCGCGTCCTGGATCTCCTTCAGGACGATCGGACGCAGCTTGACCGCACCCGGCTTGTACACGCCGTGCACGTTGCCGAAGGTCAGCGCGGTGATGTAGCGGCCCTTCTCACCCAGGCCGAGCACCTCGATGGCGCGCAGGCCGTCCTCGATGGTGGTGTAGAGCTTGTCGTTGATCTCGGCCTTGACGCCGTCCTCTTCGCCGCCGACCACGCCGACCTCGATCTCGAGGATCTGCCGGGCCTTGCTGGTCAGCGCGAGCAACTCGTCGGCGACCTGCAGGTTCTGCTCCATCGGAACGGCCGAACCGTCCCACATGTGCGACTGGAACAGCGGCTCCAGGCCACGGTCGACCCGCTCCTGGGAGATCGCGATCAGCGGCTTGACCCAGGTCTCGACCTTGTCGATCTGGGCGTGGTCGGTGTGCACCACCACATTGATCGGGTAGTTCTTCGCCACCACGTGGGCGTACTCGGCCAGCGCGACGGCACCGGCGATCCGATCCTTGATCGTCGGGCCGGACGCGTACTCGGCGCCACCGGTGGAAACCTGAATGATGCCGTCCGAACCCGCCTCGGCAAAACCGGCCAACGCGGCGTTCAGGGTCTGCGACGACGTGATGTTGATCGCCGGGAAGGCGTAGGAACCCGCCTTGGCGGCGTCGAGCATCTCGGCATACTTTTCAGGACTGGCAATAGGCATGAATGCGGCCTCTCTCAGATGACGCCCGCGACTCCCGCGAGCGGGGGGACACCGCCAGTCTTTCAAATCCTGGGGACGATTGCGTAGTGATCGCCAGAAATGGATGACCGGGGCCGGCGGTGGTCCGCGGAGTCGGTTCACGGCCGAAGCCGCGATCGGGCGCTCAGGCGTCCAGGCGGGAGAGGTCGACCCTCGCCCGGCCGCCGGAGAGCGCGACGATCGCCGAGTCCAGGGTGGCCGGCAGCACATCGGTGTAGTCGAGCAGGACATCCCGGTTGCGTTGGTCGCGTCCGGTCGCCACCAGCCGGGACGAACCGCCCCACCGGCCCGGACGCACCGCCAGTGCCCCGATCTCCCCCCACTCGAACCAGTCGGGGCCGACCAGGACGCCGGCCCGATTCGCGCCCAGCGCCAGCCCGGGTGGAACCTGCCGGGCATCGCGCCGGGCCACCCACCACTGGACCAGTTCCCAGCCGCCCAGGGTCAGGCCGACGACCAGCACCGAACCGATGAACCAGGGGGTCGACGAGCCGAACTCGTCGGGCCTGGCCAGACGCAACCCGATCCCGATGGCCACGAAGACCAGCGTGGAGCCCAGCCGCCAGAGCAGCTTCTTCCGGGCGCGCGCAACCTTCTCGGCCGCCATCTCGGGCCGGTAGTAGATGCCGAACTCGTCGCCCACGCGCTCATCGTACGCGGCTCGGCCAGCGCCTCCCGCGGAGCCGTGCTTCGCGGCCACGGATGGTGCGACGGACAGGGGGTTGCCAGGGAGCTGTGACGAGTCGGCGGCCGCGCCACCTGCTGGGTCAGCCACTCGAACCGGCCGACCCCGGTTGCCGGGAGCTGTGACGGGTCGGCGGCCGCGATGGCGTTCGGGTTGGGTGCGGCCGGTCAGTTCCAGCTCAACGACCAGTGGTACATGGCGATCGCGGCGGCCGCGCCGGCGTTCAGCGAGCGGGTGGAGCCGTACTGGGTGATCGAGACCAGTTGCTCGCAGGCCGTCACCAGTTCGTCGGTCAGCCCAGGGCCCTCGGAGCCGAACACCAGGCAGCACTGCTGCGGCAGCCGGACGCCCTCCAGCGGCACCGATCCGGGCAGGTTGTCCACCCCGACCAGAGCCACCCCCGCTCCCCGGGCCCATTCGGCCAGCGAAGCGACGGACTCGTGGTGGTGGACGTGCAGGTAGCGGTCGGTCACCATCGCGCCGCGGCGGTTACACCGCCGGCGGCCGAGGATGTGCACCCCCGCCACCTTGAAGGCGTTCGCCGTCCGCACGATCGAGCCGATGTTGAAGTCGTGCTCCCAGTTCTGGATCGCGACGTGCAGCGGGGACCGGCGGGTGTCCAGGTCGGCGACGATCGCCTCGACGGTCCAGTACCGGTACCGGTCCAGGACATTGCGGCGGTCGCCCTCGGCGAGCAGCGCCGGATCGAGGCGGGAGTCGTCCGGCCAGGGCTGGGGGTGCGGCCCGACACCAGGGGTGGCGAAGACCTGGTCGGCGTCCACCTCAGACCGGTTCGCTGGGCTTGTACTTCTTCTCCAGCTGTCCCATCCAAAGCCCCAGCGCCACGCCCGCAGCGGTGAGCAGGACGGTGATCGCGATGCCGGCGGCGTCCAGCGCGGCGTGCTCCTCAAGGGTGGGGATGATGATCGCGGTCGAGGCGACCACGATGCCGATGATCACGTGGAAGACGATCGGGTAGGCGATCTCCAGCAGCTTGCTGACCGCCTTGGCGAAGGCCAGGACGCACAGCACCGCACCGATCCCGACCGGGATCAGCACCCCGAAGTCGAGCTTCCGGATCCCCTCGGTGAGCGGCTGGTACATGTTGAAGTAGAGCAGGAAGTTGGACGGCGAGAGGCCCGGCACGATCATGCCGAGGGCGAAGATCGCACCGGCGAGGATCCAGGTACCGAAGTTCAGCGGCAGGCTGACGTTCAGGTTGGTCCGCGCCCAGACCAGGAAGAGCAGCGCGAGCACCGCGACCACCCCGGCCAGTACCAGGTGCCAGGGACGGCGGCCGCGCTTGCCCGCCTCGGCGAACAGCGCCGGCAGGGTTCCACCGATGCAGCCGATGAAGAACCACATCACCTGCACCTTGGCGTGGATCAGGAAGTAGTCCAGCGGGAAGGCCAGCACGAAGATGCCGAACACCGCGCCCACCGCGACCGGCAGGAACCAGATCAGGTTGGCGACGAAGTCCCTGCGCAGGTTGGCCAGGAACTCGATGATCCGCTCGTAGATGCCGAACACCGCGGCCAGGGCACCGCCGCTGACGCCGGGCAGAATCGCCCCGGTGCCGATGAACATGCCCTTGACGAACCGCAGGATCCAGTCGATCAGGCCGCCGGATGCTTGAGTGGAAGAAGTCACGGCGGCCAGCTTAGGACTTCGTCCCAATCCCACCGGCCCGGGCGCGCGGTCAGCGGCGCGGAGCCCGCCTACCGGTGGACATTCCCGGGGAGATCGCGCACTCCCGCCTCTTATCAGGGGCCGAGCGGGGACGAGCCGCCCAACAGCGCATTGACGCCTGATATGGAGGCCTTCTGCCGGCCGGTAAGCGGTGCCATTGCGCGGTCCGACCCCATCTGCGGAAACCGCGAGCTCATATGCGGCGGCAATGCGCGCTGAGCCCGCGATCCGGCCCGGATGTCCCCCGAGCTTGAGGCATCGCCCGAACGGGACCACCAGGAAACCCGGTGGTCCGGGGGCCAACCGTCCTGGTGGCCGGGAACCGCCCCTAGCGGTTGACACGCAGTTCGGCCCGCCCCGGTGTGGGACGGGCCGAACGAATCAGGTCAGGACTGCTGCGGCGGCTGGTAGGGCTGCTGCGGCGGATCGGACGGCGGCCCGTAGCTCGGCGGCTCCGGCTGAGCGGCCGGCTGGCCGTACACCGGTGCCTCGGGCTGGGCAGCCGGCTGGCCGTACACCGGCGGCTGGGCCGGGGGGTACTGCTGCGGCTGCGCAGGCGGGTAGGCCTGGGCGGGCGGCAACTGCTGGGCCGGTGGGTAGGCCGGGGCCGGGAACGGCTGGGCCGGGGCCGGCTCGGTGAACTGCCCGGGCGGCGGAGCCGCCGGGTTCGACTGCTGGTAGGCCTGCGGATTGGGCAGCCCACCGGCAGCGGCGGCACCGGCTTCCAGCTGGGCGTTGGTCGGCTCGGAACCCGGACGCGGGGCGTCGCCGCGGTCGCTGATCTCGCCGAAGCTCACCTGCGGGGCCTGCCGGACCGCGGCCTCGTTGACCTCGAAGTAGGTCGCCTTCTCGAACTTGAACATGCCCGCCAGGATGTTGGACGGGAAGGACTCCACCTGCGTGTTGTAGTTGCGGACGTTCGCGTTGTAGAAGCGGCGTCCGGCGGCGATCCGGTCCTCGGTGGAGGCCAGTTCGCGCTGCAGCTCGAGGAAGTTCACGTTGCTCTTCAGCTCGGGGTAGGCCTCGACGCTGACGATCAGGTTCCGCACCGCGCCGGACAGCTGCTCCTCGACCTGGGCCCGTTGCTCGCTGGGCACCCCGCCACTGGCCTGGGCGAGCTGGGCGGCCTGGCTACGCAGCGCCACCACCTGCTCGAGGGTGTTCCGTTCATGCGCGGCGAAGGCGCGGACGGTCTCCACCAGATTGGGGATCAGGTCGTAGCGCCGGTTCAGTTCGACATCGATCTGTCGCCACGACTCCTGGATCAGGTTGCGTGACTTGACGAAGCCGTTGTACAGCGAAACCGCATAACCACCGACGGCCACGATGACAACCAGCAGGACCAGGAAAATCAACACGATGGTGCTTCTTTCGCTCGCAGGTGCTGAGAGCCGCCAGCCTAACGGCTCCGGAGGGCACAACGAAGCCCCGGCGCGCGGCATTCCAGCCCGGTCCGCAACAGCGACCGCCTGCGTTGCCGTCGAGAGCCAGGCCCCAGGCGCAAGCGCTCGAGGCGAACGGTGGCGCTCGACGCGTGGGCCGGCGGGCGGAGGAGACGCGTCAGGAAAGCCCGAGATCGGCGAGTCCGGCCGCGTAGCGGTAAGGCAACCCGGCGGCCTCGATCTTCTCCCGCGCACCGGTGTCCCGGTCGACGATCACCGCCACCCCGATCACCTCGGCACCGGCCTCGCGCAGCGCGTCCACCGCGGTCATCACCGAGCCGCCGGTGGTGGAGGTGTCCTCCACCACCAGTACCCGGCGTCCGGCCACCTCGGGGCCCTCGATCCGGCGCGGCAGGCCGTGGGCCTTGGATTCCTTGCGGACGACGAAGGCGTCCAGCCGGCCGCCCTCCCGGGCCGCGTCGTGCAGCATGGCCACCGCCACCGGGTCAGCACCGAGGGTCAGCCCGCCGACCGCCTCGAACTCCCAGTCCGCAACGAGTTCGCGCATCACCGAGCCGACCAGCGGCGCGGCAGCGCCGTCCAGGGTCACCCGGCGCAGGTCCACGTAGTAGTCCGCCTCCCGCCCCGAGGCCAGCGTCACCCGGCCGCGGACGACAGCCAGGTTCGTGATGTGCTCGATCAACTGCTCGCGGTCGGTCATGGGCGACACCCTAGTGGCCGGGTACCCGGCCGGGTTGGGACGACCACGCGCCACCGACCCTTCGACGAGCTCAGGGATCGTTGCGTGGCTCAACCTCAGGTACTGGCGCGGGAGTCAACCCCTCGACAAGCTCACGGATCGTTGCGGGAAGGGCGGGTCAGCCCAGCCAGCCGTGGGCGACCGGGTCGAGCGAGTCGGCCGAATCCTCGTCGGTGAACGGGGACGCGGCCCCCAACCAGGCGTTCAGGCCCCCGGTGGCGAGCAGGCGGTAGGGGAAGGCCGTCCGGGCGAGATCGCGCTCCAGTTCGGCCAGCGGCAGGGGTGCCGGCGAGGCCACCGCGACCAGGTTGCCGTACCGGCGTCCCTTCCAGACCGGGATCTCCGCGCTCACCGCCACCTGGCGGAAGGCGGTCGCCATGCCGGCCAGGCACCGCCGGCCCCAGTCGAAGGGTGCCCGATCGCCCAGGTTCATGATCACCACGCCACCGTCGCGCAGCACCCGGGCCAGATCGGCGAACCACTCCGCGGTGGCCAGCTCGGCGGGCACCACCGCGCCGCGGAAGGCGTCGACGATCACGGCGTCGGCGTAGTCGTCCGGCAGCGCGGCGATGGCGGTGCGACCGTCCAGCTCGCGGATCTTGATCCCGCTGTTCCTCGGCAGCGGCAGCTTCTCGCGCACCGTCGCCACCAGCGCGCCGTCCGGCTCGATCACGATCTGCGCGGAGTGTGGCCGAACCGCCGCGACGTAGCGCGGCAGGCTGAGCCCACCACCGCCCACGTGCACCACCCGGATCCGCTGGCCGGCCGGCCGGGCGAGGACGGTGGCGTGCAGTGCTTCCACGATCCGCCGGACGTACTCGAACTCGATCCGGGTGGGATCCTCCAGGTCGATCCAGGACTGTTCGGTCACCCCGGTGCGCACCACGAAGGCGCCGGCATGGATGTGATCCGGGACGATCTCGCTCACCACACCTCCTCGCAGCACCGGCGGAGGGGCCCAGTGGGAACCGTCCCCGGTGGGCCCCGGTGGGCCAAGCATGCCCGTTCCCCCGGCGGCGGCCCAACCGCCCGGTTACGATGGATGCCCGCCCGCAATGATGAGGAGCGCCCGTGATCATCGCCACACCCGTGACCGTCGACGGCCGGACGGCGCCGCGCTGGGGCAGGGCCCACTGGGTCGGGGTCGCCGAGGTCTCCGGGCCGCGGATCACCTCCTGGACGATCCACGAGGTCGGCTGGGACGACGCCGGCCTGTTCGGACGCAATCCCCGCCACGCCCGGATCTCCCGCTTCCTCACCGACCAGGAGATCGTCGCCGAGGTGGTGCCGAGGGTCGGCTCCCGGCTGGCCAGGCTGCTCGACCGGCTGGGCGTCGCCGTCCTGCCGGCGACCCCCGGCGACGCCCGCGACTCCGTCCTGGCGGCCGTCGCCGCGGAGTCCCCGCAGCACTCCGGCTAGGAGCCCACGCCAGGCATCCCCGCGGCGGAGCCGTGACGGCCTCAGCCGAGGATCTCGGGGTACTCCGCCGAAGTCCCCAGCAGCTGCCCGGCCAGGAACGCCAGCACGGTCTGGTACCAGACCTTGGCGTGCTGCGGGGAGAGCACCCAGTGGTTCTCGTTGGGGAAGTACAGGAACCGGTGGGCGGTGTTGCCGTCCTCGTCCGCGGGCAGCCCGGAGGCGGTGAGCAGCTCGTACCACAGCCGCAGCCCCTCCCCGATCGGCACCCGGTAGTCGCGGTCGCCGTGGATCACCAGCATCGGCGTCCGGATCTCGCCGACGAACCGGTGTGGGCTGTTCGCCACCGCCATCTCGGGGGTCATCTCCCGCTGCCAGTAGTAGGCGAAGTCGGTGGTCGGACCGAACTGGTCCAGCGCCCAGAGACTGGCATGGGTGACGATGGCCCGGAACCGGTCGGTGTGCCCGGCCGCCCAGTTGGCCATGTAGCCGCCGAACGACCCGCCCATCGCCGCCACCCGGCTCCGATCGACCTCGGGCAGCGCCTCCGCGGCGTCGGTGATCGCCATCAGGTCGGTGAAGGGCTCGGCGCCCCACCTGCCCCAGCCGCGCTGGACGAACTCCTGGCCGTAGCCGGTGGAGAGCGCCGGGTCGGGCAGCAGCACCGCGTACCCCTCGGCCACCATCAACCACGGGTTCCAGCGCCACGACCAGGCGTTCCAGGAGCTCAGCGGTCCGCCGTGGATCCAGAGCAGCAACGGCGCCGGACGTTCCGGGGAGGCGCCTTCGGGCAGCGCCAGCCAGCCCCGGATCCGGACGCCGTCGGCGGCCACCGCCTCAAGCTCGCGAAGGGTGCCCGGCAGCCCGGGCGACGGGGCCGGCGAGCGCAGCAGCTGCGCGGCCACCGGACGCCGCTCCCCAGCGGCGGCGGCCAGGAAGCCGGGCAGGTCGATCCGGACCGGCTCGGCGGGCGCGGCATAGCTGCTGCGCAGGGCATAGAGGGTGCCGTCCGGCGCGACCCTCACCTCGGTGAAGGCGGCGTCGTCGCTGGTCACCCGCTGCGGGATCGCGTCCTCGGCCAGGTCGACCAGGAAGACCGGTGCCCGGCCGTCGGCGTCGGCGGTGACCACCAGCGCCGCGCCGTCCGGCAGCCAGGCCACCGAGGCCGGCCACCGGTCCCAGGCCGCGGCCACCGGACGGGGCTCGCCGCCGGCGAGCGGCACCACCATCAGCTGCTGCCGCGGAGCCCGCTCCGGGGTGGTGAGCGTGTCCCGGACGTAGGCGACCAGGGCGCCGCCGGGCGAGATCGCCGGGCTGTAGGCGAAGGCGTCGGGATCGTCGACCAGGACCCGCCGTTCGCCGGTGGCCACGTCGATCGCCACCAGGGTCGACCGTTCGGCGGCGCCAGGTGCGGGCACCGACCAGGTGGTCACCAGGGTGGTGCCGTCGGGGGACAGCTCGGCGGAGTGCGAGAGCAGCGCGCGACCGGCACCGGTGAGTTGGCGGAGCACCAGCCGGCCGGGTAGCTCGGTGGCATCGTCCGAGGACGAATCGGGCATCGGCCTGGCCGGCTCGTCGGTCAGGCCGGACAGCTCCGCGGCGAACCGCCGGGGCTGATCGGGGCCCAGGTCGTGGTCCCATTCCCGCACCGGGTAGGAGGAGTGCAGGATCGCCTCCACCTTGGCTTCCTTCCGCGTCCTGCGCAGCGTGCCGTCGGCTGCCAGGTCGCCGGCGCCGGGCAGCACCGGGGCCACCACGCTGACCACCTCCGCCGCGGCGGCACAGAGAACCCCGGAGAGTCCGCCGGGCGCGGTGGCGACGATCCGGGCCTCGCCGCCGGCCGCCGGCAGCGACCACAGCGCCGCCCTGGGCGGGTCGTCCGGCTTGCCACTGCCGTCCGGATCCGGTCGGGCCGAGGTGAACAGCAGATCGCCGGTTGCGGTGAACGCGGCTGAGGCCTCGCCCTTGGCGCTACGGGTGAGCCGCCGGGCGGGCCGCTCCCCCGCCGGATCGAGCTCCCAGAGGGCGGTGGTGTAGCCCGTCCGTTCCGGGTTGAGCGTGGTCACGGTGGTGACCAGCCGCTGCCCGTCCCGGCTGAGGGCGAGCCCGCCGAGCCGCGGTAGGGCGATGTAGGTGTCGAGATCATGGAAGGGGGTGTGATCGGTCACTCCCCCGGTCTATCACGCCGACGACTCCGGCGCAGCCCTTGGCCGAAGCCGTTCGCGGTGGGCAGCGCCCGGCAGGTGATCGGCCACTCGCTACCCTGAACGGGTGACCCCGCTCATCCTCGTCTTCGTCCTGGCCCTGCTGACCGTCGTCACCGGCGTCATTGTGGCCGCGGTGTTCATCGCCCGGGCCGCCCAGCAGCGCCGGATAGACGCCAACGCCCCACGGCTGCGCGCCGACGCGCTGGTGGTGGACAAGCGGTCGGAGATCAGCGGCGGCGGCGAGACGCCGAACTCGCAGCGGTACTTCGTCACCTTCGAGTTCCCCGACGGCAACCGCGCCGAGCTCTCGGTGAGCGGGCCCGAATCCGGCATGCTGACTCCCGGCGACCGGGGAATCCTGGAATGGCAGGGCTCCCGGTTCGTCGGCTTCGCCCGGCAGCTCCTGCGCTGATCCGGCGGCTCAGCCCCCGAAGTACCAGGCGTCCGCCCGCTCGCTGAGCTGGACGAAGCCCGGATCCAGCCCGAGCGCACCGGTCACCCGCGGCTCCGTGGTCTCCACCACGGCGGGCGTCCAGGCGTCGCGGACGGCGGCCACGGTCTCCCCGTGCCACACCGCTGCGGCCTGGACGCAGGCGCCACGGGCGGTGGCCTCCGGCGCCGCCACGGTCACCACCGGCGCGCCGCAGCGGTCGGCGATGAACTGCCGGTAGGCCCGCGACCGGGAGCCGCCGCCGATCGCCAGCACCCGGTCGGTGATCGGCCGCCCGGCCAGTTCCTGCAGGGTCCCCATCCCGCGGACCAGCCCCTGCACGACGCCGTCGTAGGCCGCCCGGGCCAGCTCCTCCCGGGTGGTGTCGCTGCGCAGCCCGGTCAGCGTTCCGGTCGTGCCGGGGCGCATCGGCGTGCGCTCCCCGTCCAGGTAGGCCAGCAGGGTGGGCGCGGCCGGAGCGCCGGCGGCCAGCGCCAGTTCGTCCAGGCTGGGAAGGTCCACCCCGAGGAAGTAGGCGAACCTGTCGGTGACCTTGGTGCAGTTCAGGGTGCAGATCAGCGGCAGGTAGCCGCCGGTGGTGTCGCAGACGTAGTCGACCGTCCAGTCCCGGGTCTCGCCCGCGGGCAGGTCGGCCGGGGTGAACACCACACCCGAGGTCCCCAGGCTGAACGCCACCTCGCCGGCGCGCAGCCCGATCCCGACCGCGGCCAGGTGCTGGTCCCCGCCGCCCGGACCCACGACCACGTCCGGCCGCAGCCCCAACTCGGCGGCGACGGCCGGCCGCAGCGTGCCGGCCGCCTCGGCGGGGGCGAGCACCCGGGGAAGGGCGCTGTCCCAGTCGACCGCGGCGCTGACGTGCTGCGCGAGCAGATCGGGTCGCCAGCGTCCCTGATCCGCGCTGTAGTAGCCGGTGCCGGAGGCGTTCGAGCGGTCGGTGACGTGCTCTCCGGTGAGCCTGTGGGTCAGCCAGTCCGCCGGCACCATCAGCCGCCGGATCCGGGCCAGGTTCTCCGGCTCGTGCTCGGCCAGCCAGGCCAGCTTGGCGATGGTCAGCGCCGGGTTGAGCGGCAGCAGCACCTCCCGCACCCAGCCGGTGGACGTCCGTTCGCCCAGCAGTCGCTCCACCTGGGGCGCGGCGGTGGTGTCGTTCCACAGCTTGACCGGACGGATCAGGGCGTCCTCGGCGTCCAGCGCCACCAGGCCGTGGCACTGGGCGCCCACGCTGATCGCCCCGATCTCGGCAGCCTGGATGCCGGCCGCGGCGATCGCGTCGCCCAGGGCGCCGCCGAAGGCGTCCCACCAGTCCGCGGTCAGCTGCTCGCTGACCGGCGGGTAGGTGGGCGGGTGGGGGCGTCGTCCCGTGCCCAGCAGCCGCCCGTCCGCCGCATCGCGCAGTTCCACCGTGCAGGACTGGGTCGAGGAGTCGACCCCCGCCACCACGCCGGCCATCGCTGCTCAGTCTTCGGTTCCGGGCGCGGGCAGACCCTCGAGTTCGGTGGGCAGCTCCTCCCGCTTCCCCACCGCGCCCAGCGGGTGGGTGAACAGCACGTCGGACCAGGTGTAGCCCCGCATCCGCATCAGCGCCACGGCCAGGCAGTCGCCCCAGACCGCGTGCATCAGGGTGGAGCCCATCGCGATCACGTTGCCCGGATCGACCTCGTCGGCGACCTCGAAGTACTGGACGTAGTCGGCCAGGTCGCTGAGTTCGGAGGAACGTTCGCTGGTCAGGGCGATCACCTTGACCCCCCGCTCCTGCGCCCGCCGGGCCAGGTTGTTGATCTCGTCCGAGCCGCCGCCCTTGGAGATCGCGATCAGCAGGTCGTTCTCCCGCAGCGCGCCCATGGTGCCGTGCAGCGCGTCGGAGGGCTGGACGAACATCGACGGCGTGCCGCTGACCGAGAACAGGTGCGCCATCCGGCGGGCGATGCTGCCCGAGGTTCCCGAGCCGGTGACGAACACCTTGCCGGTGCAGCGCAGCATGGCGTCGATGATCGCGGTGGTGGTGTCGTCGAAGACCTCGACGACGCTGCGCACCGCGGCGGCTTCCAGTTCGATGCGCTCCTGGGCGGCGGCGAGGATCTGCTGGTCGATCATGGTTCCCTCGTGGTCGGGGTCAGGCCGCCTCCCAGGCGGCGTGACGCAGGTCGGTGATGGTCAGGCTGGCGGCCGGAACGGCAACGCCGCTGCAGGTGCCGGCGGTGAAGGTCACCACCTCGTCGGCCACCTCGAGCACCTCTTCCTCCTCGCTGGAGACCACGATCACGGCCAGGCCGCTGTGGTGGGCGAGTTGGCGCAGCAGTTGGTGGATCTCCGCCTTCACGCCGAGATCCACGCCCTTGGTGGGCTCGTCCAGCAGCAGCACCTTGGGTTGCTGGGCCAGCGCCCGGGCCAGCAGCACCTTCTGCTGGTTGCCGCCGGAGAGTCGGACGACCGGGTTGGTGACGTCGCCGCGGATGGAGAGGGTCGACAGCAGGGACTGGGCGTCGGCCCGCATCCGGCGGCGGTCGAGCAGCCCCGCCCGGGCGTACTGCCGCAGGATCGGCAGCGAGACGTTGGTCAGCGAGTTCAGCCCGGGGACGATGCCGTCGATCTTGCGTTCCTCGGTGAGGTAGACGACCCCCTGGCGTTGGGCGTCGGCCGGGCCCTTCGGGCGGTACTCCTTCCCGAACAGCCGCAGCGAGCCGGACTGCACCTTGTACAGGCCCAGCAGGGTGCGCAGGAACTCGGTCCGGCCGGAACCGACCAACCCGTAGATGCCGAGCACCCTGCCCTCCCGGGCCACCAGCGTGACGTCCTGCAGTTCGGACGTCCGCAGGTGCTCGGTTTCCAGGGCGACCGTGCCGGGTTCGTCCGCGGTATTGGACGCCGCGAAGTCGGCGGCCTGTGAGGTGGGCGCCTCCGCCTCGTCGAGGTCTGCGCCGGCGATCGCCCGGATCACCTCGCGCCGGTTCACCTGTTCCACCGGCCCCTGGATCTGCACCCGGCCGTCCACCAGGGCAACCACCTCGTCGGAGACCTCGAAGAGCTCGTCCAGCTTGTGGTTGATGAAGACGATCCCGAGCCGCTCCTGGGTGACCAGGTGCTTCACGATGGTGAGCAGCGACTCGACCTGTTCGCCCTCCAGGCTGGTGGTGGGCTCGTCCAGCAGCAGGAACCGGGCGTTGCGGGAGGTGGCGATCGCGATCTCCAACAGTTGGCGGGTGGCCACCGGGTACTCCCCGACCCGGCGGCCCGCCCGGGCGTCGATCCCGAACCGCTCGATCAACTCCTGGGTGGTCCGTCGCATGGCGCGCTTGGCCAGCACGCCACGCGCGCGTTGCTCGCGTCCCAGGAAGGTGTTCTCGGTGACGGTCAGGTTCGGCAGCAGCGACAGCTCCTGGTAGACCGTCGAGATGCCCTGGTCGATGGCTGCCGCAGGACTGGAGAAGGAGACCCGTCGGTCGCCGATCAGGAGTTCCCCGCCGTCGGGCTGATAGGCGCCGGAGAGCACCTTCAGCAGCGTCGACTTGCCGGCGCCGTTGTGTCCCACCAGTCCGACCACCCGTCCGGGGGTGATGGTGAGATCGACGCCGTCCAGCGCGGGGACGCCGGCGAACAGCTTGCGGATCCCGACCGCGCGCAGTGCCTCACCGCTCACGGCTTACTCCTCTCGATCCTGCGGCAGCCGACGGACTCAGCCGACGAAGCCGGGGCCGGGCACCTCGGGCTGGACGAACAGCTTCAGCGGCCGCAGAATCTCGGCCTCGACCGTGCCGCCGTCCTTCCAGGTGACGATCTGCTGGACGACGCGACGTCCGTAGTCCTCCGGCTCCTGCGCGACGCAGGCCGGATAGGCGTCGGTCAGCGGCTCCTCAGCCGCGCAGAACCCGTACACCTTCACGTCCATGCCCTCGGTGGCCTGGATGGCGCCGTAGGCGGCCGGGCCGGTGGAAGCGAAGATCACGTTGATCTCCGGATGGCCCTGCATCATCTCGGAGGTGACCCGCAGCGAATCGTCAGGCTTGACGTTGCCGTCGACCGTGGCGACGACCTCGGCGTTCGGATTCTGCTTGATCGTCTCGGTGAAGCCCTGGTCGCGCACCACCACCGGCACCTCGTCCGGCTCGGAGACGAAGCCGATCTTCAGCTCGGCGTCGGCACCCAGATCCTTCAGCACCTGCTCGGCGCTCTGCTGGCCACCGGCGAAGTTGTCCGCGCCCAGGTACTGCATGATGGTCGCGTTCTGCGCCTTGAGCGCCTCGTCGTTCAGGGTGACGTTGACCGTGAACACCGGGACGCCGGCGTTGTTCGCCTCCCGGACGATGGCCGCGGCGGGTTCGGACTTGACCGCGTTCAGCGCCAGCGCACACGGCTTCTTCTGCAGCATGGCCTGCACCTGGGCGAGCTGGTTGGCGTCGTCGTCGCCGGCCACCTGGACCTCGACGGTGAAGCCGGCCTTCTTGCCCTCGTCCTCGAAGCCCTGCTTCATCGCGACGTAGTAGGGGTTGGTGAGGTTGGGCAGCGCCACGGCCAGGTAGGGGTTGGCCTCGGTGCAGGCGGCCGGGATGGCCGAGCCGGCCGACTCCGTGCCACCGGCGGTCGTGGTGGGGGTGGCACCGGTGCCGGTGTCCAGCCCGCCGCAGCCAGCGGTCAGGATGAGGGTGCCGGCGGCGAGCGCCACGGCGGGGATTCGGATCAGTTTCAGCATGTCTAGCTCCTACTCTTTGGACGGGACTGGGGTCTGTGCGGCGGGTTCGGGTGGACGTTGGGGTGGCGGCTGTTCGGGGTCCGGGCTGCGTCCGCCGAACAGCCGGCGCAACCCCTCGGAGAGGGTGATCTGGCGGCGGACGGCGTCCAGGCTGACGCCGAGCAGGATGATCACGCCGATCACCAGCGGCTGCCAGAAGCTGTCGACGCCGACCACGTTCATGCCGTTGGAGACGGTGGCGATCAGGATGGCGCCAAGCAGGGCGCCCAGGATGGTGCCGACACCACCGAACAGGCTGACCCCACCGACCACCGCCGAAGCGATGCTGTAGAACTGCTCGTTGCCCGAGCCGGCGGTCGGGTAGCCCACCATCAGCCGGCTGGTGGTGATGATCCCGCCGATTCCGGCGCAGACGCCGGAGATGCCGTAGACGGTGAGGATCTTGCGGCCGATGTTGACCCCCGCCAGCCGGCTGGCGTCGGCGTTGCCGCCGACCGCATAGATGTGGATGCCGGTCGGCGTCTGCCGGAGCACCACCATCAGGATGACCGCCGCGGCGGCCAGCATCAGCACCGGGATCGGGATGCCGAAGTAGGAGCCCCGGCCGAAGATCGCGAAGGTGGGATCGGCCACCGTCACCGAGCGGGCTCCGGTGAGGATCTGCGGGATGGCCGCGGAGATGCCGAAGGTGGAGAAGGTGACGATGAACGGCGGCAGCTTGACGTAGTGGATGATGCTGCCGTTGATCAGGCCAACGCCCAGCCCGGCCGCCACCGCCACCAGCCCAGCCAGCCACCACGGCGCACCGGCCTGCATGGCCAGGGCGGCCAGCATCCCGGTGAGCGCGATGTTCGAGCCGACGGACAGGTCGATGCCCCCGGTCAGCAGCACCAGGGTCTGCCCCAGCGCCAGGAAGGCCACCACGGTGCCGTTGAGCATCAGCACCTGGACGTTGCTGAGGGTCGCGAACTCCTTGGAGAGCAGTGACATCACCAGCGCGACCAGCACCAGGACGCCCAGAATTCCGATCTCCTCCGGCAACCGCCGTCGTTTCGCCATCAGCCAACTCCTCCTCGCCGAGGGTCATCTCGAGCTTCAACCTAAAGCGGCTTCCGGACACGCCGCAACAGATGTTGTGGAATCGAGACTTAATCGGCAGCTAGAGTGCACATGTGAGCAAAACAGGCGCTTCCCGTCGGGCCAGGGCCCGCCAGATGCTGGAGATCGCCCGGCGCTACTACCTGGCTGACGAGTCGAAGGTGCGGATCAGCGCGGAACTCGGCATCAGCCGGTTCAAGGTGGCACGGCTGCTGCAGGAGGCTCGCGAGCGCGGGCTGGTGACCATCACCCTCGACCACGGCGGAGAGGTGGACGAGACCCTCTCCCGGCAGCTGGCCACGCACCTCGGCCTGACCGCAGCCGTGGTCGTCGAGGCGTACGGGACGGTCGCCGAGGTCCGCCGGATCGTCGGCCGGCACGGTGGCAGGGTGCTCGCCCGCACCGTCTCGGCCGGGGAGACCCTCGGCCTGGCCTGGGGCCGGACGCTCACCCACCTGATCGAGAGCATCGACCACCTGCCCAGCGTGCAGATCCTGCAGCTCAACGGTGCCGTCGGGCCGAGCCTCAGCCAGAGCCCGGTGGAACTCGCGCTCAAGGCCTCGCTGATCAGCGGCACCAACGCCAAGGCGATCATGGCGCCGCTCTACATCCACGACGCCGACGGCGTCCGGACGATCCGCCGGCTGCCGGAGATCAAGGACGTGCTGGACAGCTTCGACACCCTGACCACCGCGGTGGTGGCGGTCGGCGCGGTCGATGCCGGCGGCGACGGCTCGACCAGTTCCCGGCTGCTGCCGATGCTGCCGCCCGAGGTGCGCGAGGAACTCCTGCGCTGCGGAGCGGTGGCCGAGGCCTGCGGACTCACCTTCGCCGCCGACGGCGGCCTGGCCTACCCGCAACTCGCCCGCGATCACATCCTGGCGATCTCGCCCGAGCAGCTCCGCCGGGTGCCGCGGGTGATCGCGGTCGCGTCCGACCCGAGCAAGGCGGCCGCCATCCTCGCCCTGCGCCGGGCCGATGTGATCTCCGAGCTGGTGGTGGACGCCGAACTCGCCGATGCCCTGCTGACGCTGCCCGCCTTCGTCCGCGGCCGGGACGAGGCGCACTGGCCCGACTGACCGCGGTCAGCGCGCCGCGGCGACCACGACGTCCAGCACCTCGGGGTCGGCCAGGACGCGGAAGTGCCCGGTCGCGGCGACCGGCACGTTGGTGGCGCCCGCCAGCTGGGAGCCGACCGGGATGTGCGGGTCGAAGGCGGGGCAGATCGAGGTGATCAGGTGGTTCACCTCGGGGTGTCGGCCGAGTTCGAGGATCGTGGCGTCGTCCGGCGCCATCGCCCGGACCGCGCGGGAGGGGAAGAACCGGGCCAGCACCGAGCCGGAGAAGGGGGTGGCGATCGCCACCAGGCGCCGGACCCGGCGCTCGGCATCGTCCAGCAGGACGCGCTTGCCGATCAGCCCGCCCTTGCTGTGCGCCACGATCACCACCTCGCGCAGTTCGTGGGCGGCCAGGTAGGCCGAGGCCAGCGCGGCCCCCTCGACCACGGTGAGGGTGTTCCGCCCCAGGTCGGGCAGGACGTGGACCGGATGCCCGGCGCGGTTCAGCCGGTCGCCGGCCTGCCGCATCAGCGTCCACTCCTCCAGCACGCCCGGGATCAGCAGGACGGGGGCCAGCCAGCCGTGGGCGTAGCCGTGCGGCGCGTTCCGGTCGAGCACCCCCCGTCCGACCGCCCGGGCGGCCCAGCCGTAGTCGGCTCCCCGGGCCCGGCCGCGGTGCAGCATCTCGGCGGCACGTTCCCGGACGGCGCGTCCCCTCCGCCTACCGGTGGGCATGCTCGTCGATCAGCGCCGCTATCGTCCGGGGGGCGGCGAACATGGTGGCGTGCGGGCCCGGCACGGTGGCGAACCAGCCCTGCCGGAAGCGTCCGGCGAGTTGCTCCCCCCAGGCCAGCGGGACGATCGGGTCGTCGGTGCCGCAGATCACCAGGGTCTTGGCGTCCACCCGCTGGGCGATCTCGTCCAGGTCGGCGCGCAGCAGGTGCGGAAGCTGCTGGACGGTGTACGGCACGCCCGCCCGGAACAGGTAGTCGTGGATCGCCAGCGCGGCGACCTGCGGCGGTTCCCTGAGCCCGTTGGCCAGCAGCAGCCCGGCCACCTTCGGCACGGTCCGGGCGCCGGGGGCGACCACCGGCGCGATCAGGACGAGGTGGTCGACCTGCTCGGGGAAGGCCGCGGCCAGCTCGGCGACCACCTGAGTCCCCATCGAGTGCCCGACCAGCACCGGATGGTCCAACCGCTTGTCGGCGAGGTAGCGGGCGATCAGGACGGCGTGATCGCCGATGGTCAGGTCGCGGTCCGGCCGTGGCGAGCGTCCGTAGCCGGCCAGGTCGATCAGATGGACGTCGCCGTGCCGGGTGAGCTCGACGGCGGTCGGCCCATAGGCGCGGGCCGACACGCCAATGCCGTGGACCAGAACGAAGTCCGGCCCGCTCTTCTGCGGAAGCTGGCAATCGAACTGGTACGCCACCAGCGAGGCGTGGCCGTACCCGGTGCGGCTGGTGCGGTACTCCACCGTGCCGATCCGGCGGCGCCGGTAGCGCGTCTCGTCGCGCGATTCGTGACGCCGTGACATGGCGACAGCCTAACCACCGGCGCCTTTCGGTGAGCAGCCCGGCGGGGAGCCAACCCGCCGGTGCCTACCATGGCCGGGCAGGCTTCACCCCGGCGCCCGAACAGGAGACCCCGATGAGCGACGCACTCTTCATGCTGTTCCCGGTGGTGCTCTTCCTCGGCGCGCTGATCTGGAAGCGCTACAGCGATCGGGCCGCGGCGGAACGCCACCGCCAGCTGACGGATTGGGCGAGTGCTCGCGGCTGGAACTACCGCCCCACCGACGGGGCGCTGGCCACCCGTTGGAACGGTCCGCCGTTCATCGGCGGCGGCGCGGTCAGGGATGTGTTCTCCGGAGAGGTGGGCGGGTGGCCCTTCACCGTCTTCGAGTACCGCTACGAGGAGGGATCGGGCGACAACTCGGTGACCCGGTACTTCACGGTCACCGCGGTCCGGCTGCCAGCCGAACTGCCGATGCTGTGGATCGCGCCGGAGACCGCCTTCCGCCGACTCGCCCAGCGGCTCGGCTCCCAGGACATCGACTTCGAGTCGGCCGAGTTCAACCGCAGCTTCGCGGTACGCGCGGACGACGACCGCTACGCCCACGCCGTCGTCCACCCACGGATGATGGAGTATCTGCTCAACTCGCCGGCCCGCGGCCAGTCGGTGCGGATCGAGGGCAACACCCTGCTGATGTGGGAGTCCGCCAGCCTTTCGACCGGCAGTGTACTGACCAACTCCGGCACGCTCGCCCAGGTCGCCGCGCTCATCCCGTCCCACGCGCTCCAGCAGTACGCGCTGTCCGCGGCGCCCGATCCGGCGCAACGGCCACGCAGGTACGCCGGATCGGTGACCGGCCTGCGGCCCGAACCCACCCTGCGCGGCCTGCTCGGCCCGATCGGGATGCTGGCCTGGGGGTTCTTCTGGTGCCTCATCACCACCCCCGTCGGGATAGCCGTCATCAGCCTCTGGATCAACGGCACCCAACTGCCCCACATCGGGCTGCTGGGGTTGGTGGGCCTGCTGATCCCGTTGATCGGCGTGGCCGGGGTGGGCTACGGCGCAACCAAGCTGGTCCGCGGCCTGGTTGCCATCCAGCTGAACAAGCGGGACCGCGACCGACGGGCGATGAACCTCAAGCCTCCAACGAGCTGACCCAGCGCGCCTCCCGGACGGCGGGAGTCTGCCTCGGGCAGGTGGTGCAGCACCGGGAACCGGGAACCTCCAGCAACAGGCAGCAGGAATTGCGCAGCGCGGAACGCCGGGCCGGCGGCCGGGTCGGGGTGTCCTCGGCCACCGTCCGCACCCCGGCGGGCGACACGTCCACCGTCCGCAGTCTGGGCAGGGGCGCGAGCTCGCGCCACCGCCGGTGGAACGCCACCAGCTGTGGCCAGGCCGACTCCGGCGAGCGTCCGGCGGTGATCGCCTCCCGCACCGCCATGGTCGGGACGTCGCCGGCGACCGCCCACAGCGCCCGTCCGGTGGTGTCCGCCACCGGAGCCAGCGCCTCGATCACCGGGGTCAGCAGTTCGGTCAGCGCGAGCGGAAGTTCCGGCGGGGCCACCACCCGCTGCGGCTGGAATCGATCAAGGTAGCCGAACTCCCGCAGCCACACCTGACCCGGTGGCGATCCGACCACCGCGTGGCTGCTGTCCAGCGAGGTGAGCAGCGCGCTTCCGACCAGCAGATAGGACGCCGAGTACCACCACAGCCGGCCGGCGGTCCGGTCCGAATCCACCTTCCAGCGCCGTTTGGCCGCGTCCCGGCGTTCGGCCAGCCAGGGCGACGAGCTGAGATCGGCGATCGTCCAGGCGGTCGGCCCGGGCCCGACCGACAGCCGCTCCAGCAGCGGGCTGGCGAACGGGAGCCGGGCAAGGACGTCGGCCGCGGACGGGCACTTCATTCCACCAGCCCCGTCACGTCGATCCGGTACCGGCCACCGTCCGCCGGCAGCACGGACGCCGCCACGCCGAAGACCGTGGCCAGCCGTTGTGGGGTGAGCACCTCGTCGCAGCTGCCCTCGGCCACCACCCGCCCCTGGTCCAGCAGCACCAGCCGGTCGCAGTACTCCACCGCGCTGCGCAGGTCGTGGATGGTCAGCACCACGGCGAGTCCCTCGTCCGCCAAGGTGCGCAACAGGTCGAGCAGCCGCAGTTGGTGACGCAGATCGAGGTGGTTGGTCGGCTCGTCCAGCAGCAGCACCCGGGCGCGCTGGGCCAACGCCCGCGCGATCGAGACCCGCTGCCGCTCGCCGCCACTCAGCTCCGCGGCGTCCCTGGCCTCCAGATGTTCCAGGTCCAGTCGGGCCAGCGCCTCGGAGACGATCTCCTGGTCGGTCGCGTCCTGACGCTCCAGCCAGCCGTGGTGGGGTGCCCGGCCCAGCGCGACCGACTCCCGGACGGTGAGCCCGCCGAGCTGCGAGGGCTCCTGCGTGCTCGCGGCGATCCGGCGGGCCACGCGGCGCCGCGGCATGGTCGCGATCGGCTTGCCCTCCAACAAGATGGCGCCGGCGCTGGGGCGCAGCGCCTGGTAGCAGCACCGCAGCGCCGTGGTCTTGCCGCAACCGTTCGGGCCGACCACACCGAGCACCTCGCCGGCGAAGACGCTGAATCCCACCTCGTGCAGGATCTCGGTCTTGCGCAGGTTGACCCGCAGCCGGTCCAGTCGTAGCGCTTCGTGGGTCACTGCGCCCTCCTGGCGTACTGACGGATCAACAACCACAGGAAGGCCGGCGCGCCGACCAGCGCGGTGACCACCCCGACCGGGACGGCGAGAGTGGCGCTCACGGCACGGGAGAGAAGATCGGCCAGGACGAGGGCGCAGGCGCCGATCAGGGCGGACGCCCGCAGCAGCCGGCGGGCCATAGA
>JAEXCA010000016.1 GCA_023393755.1 Actinomycetes bacterium
CTGGCCGAGGTGGCCAGGGGTCTTGCCGTGCTGAGCGACGCTGCCGATGACGTCGAGCTCCTTGAGCGTATTGGCGTCCTGGAGACGTTGAAGAATGCCGCCGCGGCTGCGCAGACGCGGGCCACGGGGAGGTTGCGCCGACTGCGCGAGGAAGAGGCCGAAGCCGCTGGCCGCTCGATGGCCAGGACCGGTGCGTCAGTGGCGGCCGAGGTCGCGTTGGCGAGGCGGGAGTCGCCGCGCCGGGGCCGGATCCTGACCGGGTTGGCGTGGGTGCTGGAGCGGGAGTTGCCGTACACCATGGCCCGATTCGCCGCGGGCGAGATTTCGGAGTACCGCGCCCAGTTGGTGGCGCAGGAGACTGCATGCCTGCCTCGGATCGATCGCGGTCGGGTGGACGCCGCCTTGGCCGGCGAACTGGCCACGCTGTCCGATCGGGAGGTTGTCGCGCGAGCGAAGCAGATCGCGTATGAGCTCGACCCACACAGCGTGGTGGAGCGGGTGTCGCGGGCGGAGGCGGATCGGCGGGTGACGATTCGGCCGGCGCCGGATTGCATGGCGTTGGTGAGTGCGCTGTTGCCTGTGGCCCAGGGTGTGGCGTTGTATGCGGCGCTGCGTCGGGAGGCGGATAGGGCCCAGGCTGTGGGTGATCCCAGGAGCCGTGGTCAGGTGATGGCAGACACCCTGGTGTGCCGGACGACCGGCCAGGCCACTGCGGATGAGGTGGCGGTCGAGATCCAGTTGGTGGTGTCGGACGAGACTCTGCTGGACGCGGGTGACGTGCCTGCGCGGCTGGTGGGTCATGGTCCGGTTCCGGCTGGGTTGGCGAGGCGGTTGGCATATCGGGCGTCGAAGTCCGGCAGGGCGTCGTTGCGGAAGCTGTACGCCCGGCGGGGTCGGCTGGTGGCGATGGAGTCGAAGCAGCGGGTCTTCCCGGCGGGGCTGCGGCAGTTCATTGCGACGCGGGACGAGATCTGCCGGACGCCGTGGTGCGGTGCGCCGGTTCGGCATGCCGACCATGTGATTCCAGCTCATGCCGGAGGCGTGACCAGTGCGGCCAATGGTCAGGGATTGTGTGTTCAGTGCAATCAGGTGAAGGAGCATCCCGGCTGGCGTGCCCGGCCCGATCCCGATGGAACGGTGGTGCTCACGACCCCGAGCGGTAGTGAGTTTGCCAGTATCCCGCCACCGCTGGTGCAGCCGGTGCCGGTTCGGGAGTCTGTCGTGGTGGACTTCTTCTATCCCCGATCACCGGTGCTCGCTGCCTAGTCTGGCTGCGTCCCGCCTGTGCATGGCCGCGTGTGTGTCGTGGGCGTCTTCTGGATCGAAGGTCACCAGGGAGGCGAAGCGTTGCAGCGCCAACTGCTCAGCCACGGTGGCTCCTGTCTGGCCCATGACCTTCCACACGCGATTCTGCCGGATTCATTGCATCGGATGTGGCCACGGGCCGCCCTCTAGGATTGGGCAGGACGAGGAGGAGCGATGGTGCGAGCAGCGGTGTTCGGCGCGAATGGACGGATGGGAGCCGAGGTGTGCCGGGCGGTGGAGGCCGCCGACGATCTCGAGCTCGTGGCTGCGGTGGACGACGGTGACCCGCGGGACGAGGTCGAGGCCCGTGCCCAGGTGGTGGTCGACTTCACCACCCCGGACGCGGTGATCGGCAACATCGCCTGGTGCCTGGAGCGTGGCATCCACGTGGTGGTGGGCACCAGCGGGTTCACCCCCGAACGGCTCGACCACGTCCGCGAGCTGGTCGCGCTGGCCCACCCCACCGGAGTCCTGATCGCCTCCAACTTCTCGATCGGCGCGGTGCTCATGATGAAGTTCGCCCAGTTGGCCGCTCCCTTCTTCGAGTCCGCCGAGATCGTCGAGTTGCACCATCCGAACAAGCTCGACGCCCCCTCGGGCACCGCCCGGACGACCGCCCAGCAGATCGCGGCGGCGCGTCGGGCCGCGGGTCTGGGCGGGGTGCCGGACGCCACCGCCGACGACCCGGACGGCGCCCGCGGCGCGGTGGTGGACGGCATCCACGTCCATGGGGTGCGGCTCCGTGGGCTGGTCGCCCACCAGGAGGTGCTGTTCGGCGCCACCGGCGAGACCCTGACCATCCGGCACGACTCCTTCGATCGGGTGTCGTTCATGCCGGGGGTGCTGACCGCGGTCCGCGCGGTCGGCGAACGCCCCGGCCTGACCGTCGGGATCGACGAACTGCTGGGCCTGTAATGGGCGCGGGCAAGGTTCTGGCGATCACCGGGGTCACCCTGGGCGTGCTGGCCGCCGGTGCGGTGGTCGGTGACAACGTGGCCCGCGGCTACGCCCAGGATCAGGTGGCCGAGCGGGTGCAGACCGAGCTGGGGCTGGCCCAGCCTCCCCAGGTCGACCTCGGCGGGGTGCCGTTCAGCCTGGCGCTGATCACCCGGCGGGTGCCCACGGCGAACCTCAGCGCCACCCAGGTACCACTGGAGGTCTCCGGCGAGCGGATCACCCTGGAGACGGTGGACGTGGTCGCCGAGGACCTGGCCCTGCAGGACGACCGGCTCGCGATCGGCTCGGCCAGCGGCGACGGGCTGCTCGGCTACCCCGCGCTCAGCCGGCTCGCCGGGGTTCCGGTCGAGGCCGGCGAGGAGACCGGACGGGTGCAGGTCAGCTACACCGCCGAGCTGTTCGGCCAGGAACTGGTCGCGCTGGTCTCCGCCGTGCCGGCGCTGGACGACGAGCGGGACGGACTGGTCCTCACCCAGACCCGGATCAGCGTCGCCGGCTTCGACCTCGGCGAGGATGTCGCCCAGCGGATCATGGACGAACTGGTCGCCCCGATCGAGTTCGAGCTTCCCTACGGCCTGACCCCGGACTCGATCTCCGCCGATGCCTCGGGGGTGCGGCTGGCGATCACCGCGAAGGATCTGGTGCTGCCTGCCCGCTGAGGGCCCTCAGCCGGAGATGTCGGTGTGCAGCCGGACGAACTTCACGCCCTGGGCGTCGGTCTCGCCGCCGAGTTCGGTGTGGGCGCCGTCCGCGTCCCAGCCGGCACCGGTCAGGAAGGCACGCAGCGGGTCGTCCGTCGTCCGGACCCACCAGGTCGCCCGGGTGAAGCCGTCCGCCCGCAGGGTGTCCACGCAGGCCTGCAGCAGCCGCGAGCCGTGGCCCAGCCGCTGGGCGAGCGGATCGATCGCGAACTCGGCCACCAGCCCGTCCTGGGCCGGGTTCGCGTCCGGATCGTCGCTCGGCCCGACCGCGGCGAACCCGACCACCCGGTGGCTGCCCTGGCTGGAGTCGATCGCGGCCAGCACCCGCAAGGTGGCCAGCGGCGGACGCTGGATCGCCGCCTCCCAGGCCTGCGTCATGGCGGCCAGGTCGGTGGAGTCCAGCAGTTGTGCGGCCACCGGCTCGGCGTACAGCTGCGTCCACGACCGCCGTTGCACGGCGGCGATCGAGGCCGCCTCGGACGGCAGCGCGAGCCGGACGGAATGTGGTTGCGCGGTCACCCCGTCAGACTAGACGACGAGCACCCGTCAGTCCGGTCGGCAGCTTCGGCTAGGGTGACGACGTGCGAGAGACGTTGAAGACCCCCCCTGCGTTGCGTCCGGACACGTTGCGGATCACCCCGCTCGGCGGACTGGGCGATGTCGGACGCAACATGGCCTCCTTCGAACTCAATGGCGAACTGCTGCTGGTCGACTGCGGCGTGCTGTTCCCCAGCGAGGAGCATCCCGGCGTCGACCTCATCCTTCCCGGGCTGCACCTGGTTGCCGACCGGTTGAAGGACGTGCGTGCGCTGGTGCTCACCCACGGCCACGAGGACCACATCGGCGCGGTGCCCTACCTGCTGCGGCGGCGTCCCGACCTGCCGGTCTACGGCTCCCGGCTCACCCTGGCACTGGTCCGGGAGAAGCTGCGCGAGCACCGGCTGCGCGACGTCGACCTGCGGGTGGTGGCCGAGGGCGAGAAGGTCAGCGCCGGCGGCTTCAGCCTGGAGTTCCTGGCCGTGAACCACTCCATCCCGGACGCGCTGGCGGTGGTGATCCGCACCGTTGCCGGCACCGTGCTGCACACCGGCGACTTCAAGATGGACCAGCTGCCGCTGGACGGCCGGCTCACCGACCTGCCCGGCTTCGCCCGGCTCGGCGAGGAGGGCCTGGACCTGTTCATGCCCGACTCGACCAATGCCGAGACACCGGGCTTCACCCCGCACGAGATCGACATCGAACCGGCCATGGAGCGGGTCTTCGCCGGTGCCAGGCAGAAGCTGATCGTCGCCTGCTTCGCCTCCCACGTCCACCGGGTGCAGCAGGTGCTGGACGCCGCCGTCCGGCACGGCCGCAAGGTGGTCTACGTCGGCCGCTCGATGGTCCGCAACATGACGGTGGCCCGCGAGCTGGGGTACCTGAAGGTGCCCGAGAACACCCTGATCGACCTCAAGCAGATCGACAACTACCGCGACGACGAGGTGGTGATCGTCTCCACCGGCTCCCAGGGCGAGCCGCTCAGCGCCCTCTCCAGGATCTCCAACCACGAGCACCCGGTGATCACCGCCGGCCCCGGCGACGTGGTGCTGCTGGCCAGCTCGCTGATCCCGGGCAACGAGAACTCGGTCTACCGGGTGATCAACGGCCTGGCCCGCAACGGCGTCAATGTGGTGCACAAGGGCAACGCCATGGTGCACGTCTCCGGCCACGCCAGCGCGGGCGAGTTGCTCTACTGCTACAACCTGCTCAAGCCGCGCAACGTCCTGCCGGTGCACGGCGAGATCCGCCACCTGATCGCCAACGCCGAACTCGCCCAGCGCACCGGCGTCCCGGCCGAGCGGACGATCGTGGTCGAGGACGGCGCGGTGGTCGACCTGGCCAGGGGCAGGGCCCGGGTGGTCGGCCAGCTGGAGTGCGGCTACATCTTCGTCGACGGCTCCACCGTCGGCGACATCGGCGACTCCGAGCTCACCGACCGCAAGATCCTCGGCGAGGAGGGCTTCATCTCCATCGTGGTGGTGGTGAACTTCCATGACGACACCATCGTGAGCGGCCCGGACATCCATGCCCGCGGCTTCGCCGAGGACGACTCGGTGTTCGACGGCATCCGCACCGAACTGGTGCAGGTGATCCTGAAGGCGATGGCCGAAGGGGTGGAGGACACCTACCAGCTGCAGCAGGTGGTCCGCCGGACGATCGGCCGCTGGGTGAACAACAACTACCGCCGGCGTCCGATGATCCTGCCGATCGTGGTGGCCACCTAGGCCCGATTAGGCGACCACCGCCGATCTCAGGTATCGTTATGCGGTCCCCAAGCTTCGACATGAACGCTCCGAGCCTGCGCTCGGGAAGAGATACGAGGAGAACTCCAGTGGCTGCCGTGTGTGACGTCTGCGCCAAGGGCCCGGGCTTCGGCCACAACGTGCCCTGGTCGAAGAAGAAGACCAACCGTCGCTGGAACCCGAACATCCAGCGTGTCCGGGCCGTCGTGAACGGTACCCCGAAGCGGCTCAACGTGTGCACCTCCTGCCTGAAGGCCGGTCGCGTCACCCGCTGAGACCCTTCATCCGAAGAGACCCGCTCCGGCGGGTCTTTTTGTTTCACCGCCCGCCGGGATCGGTGGCTGAGGTCGGCCAGCGGCCGAGTCCCGAAGCCCGGTCACCAGCGCTGGTGGACGTCCTCCGCCCAGCCGAACAGGTCGCCGATCCGGACGTGGAGGCCGTCCACCTCGACCAGGCCCGACCAGCTGCCGAAGCACTGGTGGGTGCGGGAGGAGATCAGCTTCAGGTCGGTGACCGAGACCTTGTCGTACTCAGGGGTGAAGACCAGGTCGACGCCCTCGCCGCTGACCCGCCAGGGAGCCAGCCAGTCGTCGGTGTCGTAGCGCCAGACCAGTTCCTGGCCGATCTTGTGCAGCCGGCCGTCGACCAGCAGCGAGTTCTCGGTGCTCCCGGTGCCGTCGGTCCACTTCCCGCCCACCTGGAGGCCCAGGACGCGGCCGTCGGTGCGGCCGGAGCCGGCGCCCCAGTTCCAGTGGACGCGGTGCGGCCAGCGGCCGCGGCCGTGGTCCAGGGTCGCCCAGCAGTCGCCCTCGGGCAGCTGGTGCGCCGCACCGTCCAGCCAGATGGTGCCGGTGGCCGGGCGGGCGACGTCCTTCACGGTGTACTGGAACAGCCGGTCGCTCCACGGCACCACCACGCCCAGGCACTCGTGGCCGGGCGGCCGGTGCGCGACCAGCTCGGCCCGGACGCGGTCGCTGGTCACCGTGATGCGGGTGCCTTCGACCGCCTCGGCGATGCTGACCTGCAGCTGACGGGTGGTCAGCCGGGTCGGGCCCCGGCCCAGCGTGCCGGGCAGTTCGATCCCGCTGCCGAGCGGGGTGATCACCTCCACCGCGACCGGGGAGCGGGTGGTCCGGTCCAGCAGCCAGAGGCTGTTCACCCCGGCGTAGTCGATGTCCGACACCACGATCGCCAGCACGTGGCTCGGCGTGGTGATCGCCCAGTACTCCCAGCGCTTGTTCCGCAGCGCCCCGACCCGGCCGTGGCCGATGCCGTCGGTGGTGATCAGTGGGGTGCGGGTCCAGCCGACCGCAGCCCGATTGAGGCGACCGTCCGGGGTGGTCAGCGACACCGGAGCGGTCAGTTCCCGCTCCGCCACCGGCACCGGGGACGCCGGACGTCCGGTGGCGACGGCGAAGGTCTCCCGCAGCCGGGCATTGGACGCCCGGACGGCTGCCGCGTCCACCTTGAGGACGCGGCGGTCGTAGGTCAGCAGGCCGTTGGTCTCCTGCTCGACGTCGGCCAGCTGGGTGTAGACGAAGCCGGCCAGACCCTGGGCGATCGCCGGGCGGAGCTGGCCGTCCTGCAATGCCAGGAAGGCCTGCTGGAAGGCGGCGCGGTCCGGTATCCGGCGGTAGCCGAACTCGTCCTGACCGGCGACGTGGCCGGCCACCCGGTGGGAGTAGCCGCCGTACTCGCTGAGCACCGCCGCCCGGGGGTCGCGCCGGTCAGCCGCGGAGAGCCGGTAGGGACGGAAGTAGACATGCCGGCTGACCAGGTCACCGGCGCCCTGATCGTGCCAGCCGCTGGCGTGGTCGATCAGCCGGGTCGGATCGAGCCGGCGGATCCGCTCGGCGACCTCGGCCGCGTCGAACTGTCCCCAGCCCTCGTTGAACGGCACCCAGGTGACCACGCTCGGCGCGTTCCGCAGCAGCGCGACGGTCTGCTCGGCCTCGGCCCGGAACTCCTCGCGTCCCGCCGCGTCCTGGCGACCGAACCGGCGGTGGTGGCGGTCGTCCAGCCGCAGCCGGCTGACCGCCGGCGCGCTGATCACCAGCGGGTGGTAGCTGCGGCCGCCGTTGACCATGTCCTGCCAGACCAGCATGCCCAGCCGGTCGCAGTGGTGGTACCAGCGCAGTGGTTCCACCTTGATGTGCTTGCGCAGCATGGTGAAGCCGAGCTCCTTCGCAACGGCGATGTCGTGGACCAGCGCCTCGTCGCTCGGCGCGGTGAGCAGTCCGTCGGGCCAGTAGCCCTGGTCGAGCAGCCCGGCGTGCAGGTAGGGCTCGCCGTTCAGCAGCAGCCGGGTCCGGCCGGCCTCGTCCGGGCCCAGCCCGACCGAGCGCAGCGCGGCGTAGGAGCTGACCTCGTCCTCGCCGTAGCGCACCGTCAGGTCGTAGCAGAACGGATCCTCCGGCGACCACGGCCGGAGGTCGGGCACGACCAGCCAGGTCAGCTGGCCGGGCGGGGCCTCGATGCCGGCGACCTCCCGTCCCGCGGCGGAGAGGGTGATCCGTGCCCGGCCGGCGTCGGCTCCGCGGGTGTCGACCCGGATGCCCAGCTGCCCGCCGGCCGGATCGGGGATCAGCTCCAGGTCGTGCACCCAGGCGGACGGCACCGACTCCAGCCAGACCGTCTGCCAGATGCCGGACTGTGGCGGATACCAGATGCCGCCGGGCTTCAGCCGTTGCTTGCCCCGGCTGCGGTGGGAGGTGTCGGTCACGTCGCGCACCCGGACCAGCAGCTCCGCCCGGTCGCCGCGCAGCGCGTCGGTGACGTCCAGGGCGAAGGGCAGGAAGCCGCCGGAATGCCCGCCGACGTGGCTGCCGTTCACCCAGACCTCGGCGTCCTGGTCGACCGCGCCGAAGTGCAGCAGCACCCGGTCGCGGCGGAAGCCCGCCGGCAGGGTGACGCCGCGGCGGTACCAGAGGAACTGGTCGGGTCGCAGCGTCCGTCCGACGCCCGAAAGCGCGGCCTCGGGGGAGAACGGCACCAGGATGCGGCCCTCGAACCGCGGCCTGGTGGTCTGGCTGGCCGGGGTGATCGCGTACTCCCAGTAGCCGTTGAGGTTGAGGTGGGAATCCCGCGCCAGTTGCGGACGCGGGTACTCCGGCAGGACGTGCTCCGGGTCGAGGTTCTCGCCCCAGGGGGTCAGCAGCGGGGTCACGGCCGTCCCTCCGGCTGTGGGACGGGGGTCCGCGTCCGCCGCAGTGCCAGCGTGGGCAGGATGGAGAGGACGGCGACCGCGGCGGCGGCCAGGAAGATCCACGGAGTCGGCACCTGCTTCACCACGCCGAGGTCGACATAGGTCTCGTCGGCGCCGGAGATCACCGCCGCACCGATGAACGGACCGATCACCATCGGCACCAGCACGACGGCGATCATCCGGACGCCCTGCACCTGTCCGGCCCGGTCCGGCGGGGTCAGGTTGCGGACGGTGGCCGACAGCGCCGCCCCGGTGAGCAGGAAGGCACCCATCATCACGATCCCGGCGACGATCACCGCGACCAGGTCGCGGGCGAAGAACATCGCCACCAGGCCGACCAGGTAGGTGAGCGTGAACGGGACGATCACCGCGACCAGGTCGTGGCGGCCGAGCAGGGTGGTACCGATCCCGCTGACCAGCGCCGCGCCGATCAGCACGCTGGCCAGCACCAACGGGTAGTCGTCGATCGCCAGCCGGGTGTTCACGTAGATGATCAGGTAGGGCATGAACACCTGGAAGCTGACGCCCAGCACCGCCCAGGTGGCGAAGGCGAGGTACAGCCGCGGCTGCCGGCGGATCGTCTCCGGGCGCAACCCGTGCAGCACGGTGTCGAGGTAGCTGCCGCCGGGCTGCGGCGTGGCCGTGCTCCGGACGCCGAACCAGGCGGCCACCCCGACCAGGGCGGTGAAGCCGCCGACCACCCCGAAGAAGGTGGTCCACTGCCCGGCCCGGGTGAGCGGGTCGAGGGCGCCGAAGACGATCAGCATGCCCAGCAGCGGCAGCGCCTGGACGACGCCGTCCACCCGGGCCCGGTTGGCCGGGGTGGTGGAGTCGGTCACCCAGGCCTGGTAGGCGGCGTCATTGGCGCCCGACCCCAGGAAGCTCATCACCGCGTCCAGCGCGACGATCGAGACCACCGCGATCGCGACCCCGTTCGGCAGCGCCGGATTCACGCCGACCAGGCCGAAGCCGGCCGTGGTCAGCCCCCACAGGACGTAGCCGACCGCGATGAACTCCCGTCGCCGGCCCACCCGATCCGACCAGGCGCCGACCAGCAGGGTGGCCAGGGTCGCCGCCGCGGCCGAGATCGCCACCATGGTGGCGATGGCGTTCGGGTCGTCGGTGATGGTGGCGTAGACGAAGACGTTGAGGTACATGTTCTCGATCGTCCAGGCCAGCTGGCCGGTCAGCCCGAGCAGCACCACCCACAGCCACAACCGCCCGCCGACCCTGGCACCCTCCGTCACAGTGGCAGCCTAGTGGGGGACGGCGGGACCGGCACGATGGCTGAGGCCGCCCGCCGGGCCGAGTCTGGAAGCCTTCGCCGGGTTGTCGGCGCGGCCCGTTACGCTGGGTGATCGTGGACCCAGAGCTCAGCGGTTGGCGGACGGCGATGGCGGCGGCGCTGCACGCCCCGCTGGTCGGCGTGCTCGGTGCCAGGACCGCCAAGGAGTTCACCGCGCTGCGGATCCACACCGTCGGCGACCTGCTGCGGCACATCCCGCGGCGCTATCTCAGCGGCACCGAGCTGACCGACCTGGCGACCATCACCGAGGGCGAGCACGTCGCGGTGTTCGCCCGGGTGGCCCGGATCAACCGGGTGGACGGCAGCGGCGGCGGCAGCCGGGGGCGTCCCCGCCCGGGCCGGCTCGAGGTGCTGCTCACCGACGGGAACGGGCACCTGGCAGTCACCTTCTTCGGCCGCTCCCAGCTGTTGCACTGGTGGGAGAGCCAGCTCAGCAACGGCGTCGGTGGGCTGTTCGTCGGCAAGGTCGGCAGCTTCCGCGACCAGCTGCAGATGACCCATCCAGAGTTCGTCATGCTGGACGCCGCCGGCCGGATCGTCGGCAAGTCCGAGGAGAAGGCCAGGATGGCCACCCTGGCCCAGTCCGGCCTGGTCGGGATGTATCCCGCCACCGCCAAGCTGCCCACCTGGACGGTGGCCGAGTGCGCCCGGCTGGCGCTGGCCGCGCTGCCGGTGGCCGACGACCCGTGGCCGGAATGGCTGCGGGAGCGGGCCGGCGTGCCCGGCCTGGCCGACGCCTTCGCCGCCGTCCATGCCCCGCTGGACCTGCGGCAGGCCGAGCGCGGTGCCCACCGGCTCCGGTTCGACGAGGCCTTCGCCACCCAGCTGACCATGGCCTACCGCCGCAATGACGCCAGCGCCCACGCCGCGACGCCGCGGGTGCGGCTGGCCGACGGCATTCTGGACGCCTTCGACGCCCAGCTGCCGTTCCGGTTGACCGACGGCCAGGTCGAGGTCTGCTCGGCCATCTTCGAGGAACTGGCCCGGCACCGTCCGATGCAACGGCTGCTGCAGGGTGAGGTCGGCTCCGGCAAGACGGTGGTCGCGCTGCGGGCCATGCTGGCGGTGGTGGACGCCGGGGGACAGGCGGCCCTGCTCGCGCCCACCGAGGTGCTGGCCGCCCAGCACTACCAGACCATCAGACGGCTGCTCGGCGAGCTCGGTGGCGGCCGGATGCTCGGCGCGCCGGAGGTCGCCACCGACGTGGTGCTGCTGACCGGCTCGGTCTCCGCCGCCGCCCGGCGGGAGACCCTGCTGCGGGCGGCCAGTGGCGAGGCCGGGATCGTGGTCGGCACCCACGCCCTGCTGTCCGACCGGGTGCAGTTCGCCGATCTGGGGCTGATCGTGATCGACGAGCAGCACCGGTTCGGGGTCGAGCAGCGCGCCGCGCTGGTGGGCAAGGCGGAGGCCCGTCCGCACGTTCTGGTGCTGACCGCCACGCCGATCCCGCGGTCGGTGGCGATGACCATCTTCGGCGATCTCAGCGTCTCCACCCTGGCCGAGATCCCGGCCGGACGGCAGCCGGTCAGCACGGTGGTGGTGGACGCCTCGCTGCGTCCGGCCTGGGTGGAGCGGGCCTGGCAGCGGGTCGTCGAGGAGGTGGCCGCCGGACGCCAGGTGTTCATCGTCTGTCCGCGGATCGGCGGGCAGGGCAGTGGTGACGGGTTGGGCGTGGTCGAGTTGGCCGAGCAGCTGCGCACCGGCCCGTTGGCCGAGCTGCGGCTCGGGGTGCTGCACGGCCAGCTGCCCGGCGACACCAAGGATCAGGTGATGGCCGCCTTCGCCGCCGGCGAGCTGGACGTCCTGGTCGCGACCACGGTGATCGAGGTCGGGGTGGACGTCCCCAACGCCACCATGATGGTGGTCTGGGACGCCGACCGGTTCGGCATCTCCCAGCTGCACCAGCTCCGCGGCCGGATCGGGCGGGGCGCCCACCCGGGAGTGTGCCTGCTGGTCACCAGGGTGGCGCCGGGCGAACCCGCCCGCGACCGGCTGGACGCGGTCGCCGCCACCACCGACGGCTTCGCCCTGGCCGAGCTGGATCTCGAGCAGCGCCGCGAGGGCGATGTGCTGGGCGCCAGCCAGTCGGGCACCCGTTCCAGCCTGCGGCTGCTGCGGGTGCTGGAGCACGCCGACCTGATCGCCGAAGCCCGCGAGTTGGCCGAGGAATCGGTCCGTCGCGATCCGGAGTGCCGGACCCCCGGCTTCGCCGACGCGGTTCGCGAGATCAGCCTGATCACCGAGGGGGAGTGGACGGATCGGGGCTGACCCGGCTCAGCGCAGCAGCGCCAGATCCCGCCGGACGTAGCGCAGGTGCGCCCATTCCTCCTCCAGGATCACCCGAAGGCAGTCGCCCACGCTGGGATGCCAGTCGCCGCCCCAGGGGTCGTCGCGTTCCTCGGCGAGCAGTTCCGGCGTGACCGTGGCCAGGAAGTCGGTCACCAGCTGCTGCCGATCGGCCCGCACCGCGAGGATCTCCTGATACGGCGGCGGTTCCGCCCGGAAGATCGACATGTCGAACCCGAACTCCGCGGCGCCGGTGAAGATCTGGCCGATCTCGTGGAACGGCTGCGGCAGCCGCTGAATGCCGCCGCGGAGCCAGGCGTCGGTCGCCAGGATGAGGTGTCGCAGGGTCTGGGCCAGGGACCACTCGTCGTCGACGTGGGCGTCCACCAGTTCCGGCGGTGTGCTGGCCACCGTCCGCTTCCACGCGGCCTGCACGGCGACCCAGCCCTCCCGCAGGCCCTCGGGAGTCTGCGCCTTCTGCAGCTCGCGGCCCGGGAACTGCCGGTTGAGCTCGGCGTCCACCAGCGGGACCACGTCGACCCCGTTGACCAGGAGCCTGCCGAAGAACAGATCGTGACTGTCGATGTCGAGCCCGTCCACGTCAACGCCCCGCATGGTCACACCGCTGACGTCGGAGAACCGCAGGGTGGCGCCCCGGAAACTCGTCCTGACGAAGGTCGCGCCTTCGAACTCCCTGGTGCCGGAGTAGGTCGTCATCGCCTCATCCTCGCAGCCGGCGGGCATGCGCAGTAGCCCGCGGCGATGGGGAAAAGAACCCCCGAGCCGGCATCGCTGTGACGGGTGGGACGCCCGATACGCTTGGGACCCATGAGTCGCATCATCGCCGGAGCCGCCAAGGGGCGCCGGCTGGCGATGCCGGCGCACCGGGACACCCGTCCGACCACCGACCGGGTGCGCGAGGCCGCCTTCGCGCTGCTCGCCGACTGGGCGGGCACCGCCGGCTCGCCGGCCGGCCGGGAACTCGCCGGGCTCTCCTTCCTCGACCTCTACGCCGGCTCCGGCGCGGTGGCGCTGGAGGCCGCCAGCCGCGGCGCGTCCCCGGTCTGGGCGGTCGAGCGCGACCGCGGAACCGCCCAGGTGGCGCAGCGCAACGTCGGCCTGAGCGGTCTGCCGGTCAGGGTGGTCACCCGGCCGGTCGCCGGCTTCCTCGCCGGGGAGCCGCGGCCGTTCGACATCGTCTGGGCCGATCCGCCCTACGACCTGGCGGAGGCCGACCTGGCCGCGGTGCTGGCCGCCCTGGACGGCTGGCTGGCCCCGCGCGGGCTGGTGGTGGTGGAGCGTGCCGGGCGCAGCGGCGTCCCGGTCTGGCCCCCTGACATGGAGGATTCCTGGAAACGCGACTACGGTGAGACAGCTCTGCACTTCGCGATGAGAGGCGAGGAATGACAGCCATCTGCCCGGGATCCTTCGATCCCATCACCCTCGGGCACCTCGACGTCATCCGTCGCGCCGCCGGGATCTTCGGCGACGTGATCGTGGCGGTGGGCCGCAACTCCACGAAGAACTACCTGTTCGACCTCGCCGAACGGGTCGAACTGGCCACGGCCGCCACCGCCGACCTGCCCGGGGTGCGGGTGCTGCCCCTGGAAGGGCTGCTGGTGGAGTTCGCCCGCGTCCACGATGCCCGGGTGATCGTGAAGGGCCTGCGGTTCGCCTCTGACTTCGACTTCGAGTTGCAGATGGCCCATCTGAACGCGGTGGTCGGCGAAGTCGAGACGGTGATGTTGCCCGCGTCCTCGCAATGGTCCACGCTATCTTCCACGATGATCCGGGAGATCGCCTCCTTCGGCGGCGACATCTCGGCCTTCGTGCCGGCGGTGGTCGCCGAGCGGATCCGGGCCAAAGCGGCCCCACAGACGAAGGAGCGCAGCGATGGCTGACCGGACTCAGGCGGTACTGGCCTCGCTGCGCGAGCTGGTGCAGAACGCCAAGGCGGTGCCGATGTCCGCCTCCTGCATGGTGAACCGGGCCGAGACACTGGCCCTGATCGACAAGGCGATCGCCGCCCTGGTCGACGACACCAAGGAGGCCGAGCGGGTCACCGCCACCTCGCTGGAGACGCTGGAGCGGGCCCAGGCCGAGGCCGCCCAGATCATCAAGGCCGCCGAGGAGAAGGCCATCTTCCTGGCGGGCTCCACCCCGGTGATGGAGACCGCCAAGGCCAAGGCCGCCGAACTGGAACGGCGGTCGATCGCCGAGGCGGAGGCCCTGCGCCGCGAGGCGGATGCCTACGTCGACTCGCGGATCGCCTCCTTCGAGGCCGCTCTGCAGAAGACCATGGGGCAGGTGCGGACCATGCGCGAGCGGCTGTCCCGGCGTTCCCAGCTGGACGACAACGAGACCACCGCGCTGCCCAGGCTGAGCTGACCGGAGCGGCTCGCCGACAAGCCTGTCGGCCGGTTTTGGTGCCCTTCGGCGGGCACGGTAGAGTTGCCCCTTGGTTATGACGCTGTCGTACCGACGATGAAGGGATTCCGCCGTGTCTCGCCGTCTTCCCGACCACCGTTCTGGGCTCGTCCTCGAGACCCACGAACTGGGGCGCCGGGCAGGAACGGTGAAGCGGGTCACGCGCGAATCCCAGGCACCGGAGGGGATCGGCATCGCCATGATCGGAGTGCCACCCGGCTCGGCCATCGACCTCGACGTCACACTCGAGGCCGTGGTGGAGGGGGTGCTGGTCACCGGAACCGCCGAGGTCAACCTCGGGGGACAGTGCGCCCGCTGCCTGGAGCCGATCACGGAGTCGTCCGTGGTCGATCTGCAGGAGCTGTACCTGTACCCCGGGAAGGAACTCGACGACGACGAGGCCAGCCGGATCGAGGACGAGCTGATCGACCTCGAACCCCTGCTGCGGGACGCCGTGGTACTCGACCTGCCGTTCACGCCACTGTGCCGGCCGGACTGCGCCGGGTTGTGCCCCACCTGCGGGGCCAACCTGAACCGCGATCCCGGGCACAGCCATGCCGGGGCCATCGACTCGCGATGGGCCGACCTGGCCGGCTGGACGCAGGACTGACGCCAAACCGATGGCCCGACCGGGCCACTTGACCGAGGAGAATCGCCGTGGCCGTTCCGAAGCGGAAGATGTCCCGCAGCAACACGCGGGCTCGCCGTTCGCAGTGGAAGACCTCTGCGCCCACGCTGGTGACCTGCGCCAACCCCGCCTGCGCCGCCAGGCACCTGCCGCACACCGCCTGCCCCGAGTGCGGCCAGTACGGCCCTCGCGGCGCCCGCCGTCAGGTAACCGAAGCCTGAGCCGGTAGCGGCGATGAGCCGCGCGCGGCACCTGCTCGACGAGCTGGGGATCGGGATCGACCCCCAGCTCTACACGCTTGCCCTCACCCACCGCTCCTATGCCTACGAGCACGGTGGCCTCCCGCACAACGAACGGCTCGAATTCCTCGGCGACGCCGTCCTGGGCGTGGTGGTCACCGAGTACCTCTACCGCCGCTACCCCGACTTCCCGGAGGGCCGGCTGGCCAAGCTCCGCGCCGCCGTGGTGAACGCCCAGTCGCTGGCCGCGGTTGCCCGCGAGCTCGAACTCGGTGACGAGCTGCTGCTCGGCCGGGGGGAGACCACCACCGGCGGGGCGGACAAGGCGTCCATCCTGGCCGACGCGCTGGAGGCGCTGTTCGGCGCGGTGCTGATCTCCTGCGGCCGCGACGACGCCGACCTGCTGCTGCACCACCTCTTCGACCCGCTGGTCGACCAGGCGGTGACCGTCGGCGCCGGTCTGGACTGGAAGACCAGCCTGCAGGAGATCTGCGCCGAGCGGGAACTGGGCCTGCCGACCTACCGGATCACCGAGACCGGCCCCGATCACGACAAGCGGTTCACCGCGGTGGCGGTGGTCGGCGAGCAGTCCTTCGCCGCCGGCAAGGGCCGCTCCAAGAAGCAGGCCGAACAGCAGGCCGCCGAAGCGGCCTTCGCGGCGCTCAGCGCCGTCTGAGCCCATGCCCGAACTGCCCGAGGTCGAGGTGGTCCGCAGCGGACTGGAGGCCTTCGTCCCGGGCCGGACGGTGACCACCGCCCGCGTCCTGCACCCCCGGTCGGTCCGCCGCCATCTTCCCGGCCCGGCCGACTTCGAAGCGCAACTGCCCGGACGCAGCTTCGGCACGCCCCGTCGTCGCGGCAAGTTCCTCTGGTTGCCGTTCGTCGATGGTGATGCGCTGGTCGCCCACCTGGGAATGAGTGGTCAGTTCCGGGTGGATGAACCTGGGGCTGAGTTGTTGCCGCACACCCGGATCGTGCTCGGATTCGCTGACGGCCCGCAGTTGCGGTTCGTCGATCAGCGGATCTTCGGTGGACTATGGCTGTCGCCGGGTGGGGCCGAACTGCCGTCCGACCTGACACATATCGCTCCCGACCTGCTGGAACCCGACGTCGATCTGGCGGCCTTGACCCGCGAGGTCCGGCGGCACCGGAGCGCGATCAAGCGCGTCCTGCTCGACCAGAACGTGGTGTCGGGGATCGGCAACATCTACGCCGACGAGGCGCTGTGGCGGGCTCGCGTCCACCCTGAGACGCCGGCTGACCGGATGAGCGCCGTCCGCGTCCGCCGAGTGCTGGAGGCCGCCCGCGAGGTGATGGCGGAGGCGCTCACCCAGGGCGGGACGTCCTTCGACAAGCTGTACGTCAATGTGAACGGGTCGTCCGGTTACTTCTCTCGATCGCTGCAGGCCTACGGCCGGACCGACCAGCCGTGTGAGCGCTGCGGCACCCCGATCAAGCGGGTCGCCTTCACCAACCGGTCGAGTCACTTCTGCCCGAGGTGTCAGCGGAGGCGGTGATCTCTGCCAGGCTGTGCGCGCCAAGTTGAAGAACGTTCCAGGTGCAGGAGCAAAGCATGCTGCCCGACGACTCCTACGTGAACCTAGTGTCATGCGCCAGTAATTCATTGGGTAAGTTGTAGAATGGGGTATGCCGCGTACTGGACGTCCGAAGACCCCGCTCGTGCTCAGTGATGAGGAGCGGGAGCAGCTGACCCGGTGGGCAAGG
>JAEXCA010000020.1 GCA_023393755.1 Actinomycetes bacterium
CCTTGCCCACCGGGTCAGCTGCTCCCGCTCCTCATCACTGAGCACGAGCGGGGTCTTCGGACGTCCAGTACGCGGCATACCCCATTCTACAACTTACCCAATGAATTACTGGCGCATGACACTAGCCGGGACGACAGCCTCGTCCAGCCACACAAGGAAAGGTGCCATGCCTGTGCCCTCGCCGCGGCCATCGCGAGGACCGTCCGCGCACCATTCCTGTCACGAACGCCGCCGGTCACGCGTGGTGATCTGCAACGGTTCCGCAATTCCGATCGTGGAACCAGGCCAGTCCCCTGGACGACCGCTGCGCTCCGCGCCCGCGGTGCGACGTCCGGGTGAGCCACCAGCGACCCGAGGACGTGGGATGTCACGCAACCGAACCCGGCTGGCGGCGGCCGCCATCGCGGTGCTTCCGCTCGTCGGTTGCACGAGCCCGCAGCCCGGTGGTGACCAGCCGGGCACCGGACCGTCCACCGACCCCGGCGGCGAGCCGAAGCTCAGCCACCCCGATGGCCCGCTCCACCCGTACCGCGCGCTGATCCTCGGCGGCGGCCTACCGCCCAACGCCAGCGAGCAGGAGCGCCTGCGGCACCACCTCAAGCAGCAGAACCAGATCGAGGAGCTGATCGCAGCCTGCATGGCGAAGGAGGGCTTCGACTACATCGCCCGGATCGAGAACGAGGAGGTGGTGCAGCCGGAGTCGGAGGAACACAGCTGGGAGCCGGAGGATCGCACCTGGGTCTCCCGCTACGGCTACGGGCTGCTGGACTACCCCGGACGGCTGCCACCCAACCAGGAGCCCGACGTCCGGGACGAGGACGAAGGGCCACCGATGACCGAGTCCGAGGAGCAGGCCTACCAGGAGGCGCTCTTCGGCCCGGAGCGCACCGAGGACGAGGAGTACGACTGGCGCAATCACGGCTGCCGTGGCGCCGCCGAGCACGAGGTGATCGGCTACCAGGCCGGCCTGGACGTGGAGAACCAGCCGATCATCCAGGCCATCCAGGAGTTCTACTTCGGCGACGAGCTGCGCTCCGATCCGGCCTTCGCGTCGCTGGACGCCGAATGGGCGCGCTGCATGGCCGACCACGACTACCCGGGCTTCCGGGCGCAGTACGAGGCCCGGCAGTCGATCGAGGAACTGCTCAACGGCTACTACCCCGCCGATGAGGATTCCGACACCCGGGATCCGCGCCTGAAGGATCCGGCGTTCGCCACCCTGGACGACCCGGCGTACGCCGAGATCGCCGAGCAGGAGGTGGCGATCGCCGTGGTCGATCTCGACTGCCGCGACCAGACCGACTACAACGACCGCCACCTCCGCATCCAGTTCGACCTGGAACGGCAGTTCATCGAGGACCACCAGGAGGAACTGGACGCCCTGCGGGTCCGCGCCGAACAGAGCCGGAAGCGCTAGTGGGGACAGCGACGATGACCGCCATCCGCCTCCGCCGAACCTCGGTGGATGCCACCCGCCGGACGAGCGGGGCCCGCCCGTGCCCACCGGGCGCATCTTTAGCCGTTCTTCAGCCTCGCCACCGCTCCGGCTTAAGGGTGTTGTGATGTGGTCAGACCATGAGCGAGCGCCGTGTCCGCCAACCCGTGCCAGGTTTCGGCCCACGGGACGATGCCCTGTCGTCCGCAGGGACGACGCGGTCCCGCACCGGCTCACAGTAAGTTGACAGAGAAGCCCCACGACCAAGGAAGACCGATGGCCCCAACCCGCTCCCTCGCCGCGCTGATCGTGGCCGCCACGCTCGCGCTCACCGGCTGCGGTGGCGGCGACGGCAACGACGGCAAGCTCGACTACGAGGATTCGCCGCTGTCGAAGTACCTCTCGGAGATCTTCAGCTACGGGCTCTCCCCCGACGCCACCCAGGAGGAGCAGCAGCAGTTCTTCGACGAGCAGCAGCGCCGGACCGAGGAGCTGGTCGCCAAGTGCATGACCGAGCAGGGCTTCGAGTACGTCCCGAACACCAACAACGGCGGGACCATCGTGTTCTCCGACGACGAGAGCGAGAACATGTGGCGTCCCGACGACCGGGACTGGGTGGAGAAGTACGGCTACGGCGCGGTCAACAGCCCCTGGCAGGAACAGAACCAGAACCCGGAGCCGGAGGCCTCGGCACCCCCTTCGGACCCCAACAGCGAGTACGTCGAAACCCTGACCGAGTCGGAGCAGCAGGCCTACTACGAGGCCCTCTACGGCAAGCCCCAGGAGCCGGACCCGGGGGCGGACCCGGACGAGCCCCAGGAGTACCGGTGGGAGGACGCCGGCTGCTACGGCAAGGCCCAGCATGAGTCGCAGGGCGACAACCCGTGGGAGCAGAAGGAGAACAAGCCGATCCTGGACGCGCTGGAGAAGTTCTGGACCGACCTGCAGAACGATCCGGGCTTCGTGAAGCTGGACGCCGACTGGTCGGCCTGCATGGTCGAGGCCGGGTTCGACGGCTTCGCCAAGCAGGCGGACGCGCAGGACTCGATCTACCAGTTGCTGAACAAGTACTGGGAGAGCGCCCCGCAGACCGAGGGAGAGCAGAACCCGGACTTCGGCACGATGAAGGATCCGGAGTACGCCAAGATCGCCGAGCAGGAGATCCCCCTGGCGGTGGCCGATCTGGGCTGCCGGGAGAAGACCGACTACCGCCAGCAGCAGCTGAAGATCCAGTTCGCCGCCGAGGAACAGTTCATCGCCGACCACTCCGAAGAGTTGGACGCCATGAAGGCCCGCGCCCAGCAGGGGCGGAAGTAGCCGCGGCCCGAGTCCGGCGTCCCGATCCACAGTAAGTTGACAGCGAACCCACCGACCAAGGAAGACCACCGATGGCCAGAACCCGCTCCCTCGTCGCGTTGATCGCGGCGGCCACTCTTGCGCTCACCGGTTGCGGTGGTGGGGGCGACACCGGCGACGGCAAGCTCGACTACGACGACTCCCCGCTTTCCAGGTATCTCTCGGAGGTCTTCAGCGGCGGGCTCTCCCCCGACGCCACCCCCGAGGAGCAGCAGCAGTTCTGGGCCGAGCAGCAGCGCAAGATCGAGGAACTCGTCGCGAAGTGCATGACCGCGGAGGGCTTCGAGTACGTCCCGAACAACCCGACCGTCGACACCCCGATCCCCGCCGAGGAGGAGAACATGTGGCGTCCCGACGAACGGGACTGGGTGGAGAAGTACGGCTACGGCGCGGTCAACAACCCCTGGCAGGAGCAGAACGGCGGCGAACCGATGCCGATGCCGGAGCCCTCGATGGCACCGGATCCCAACGGCGAGTACGTCGAGAGCCTGACCGAAGCCGAGCAGCAGGCCTACTACGAGGCCCTCTACGGCAAGCCGGTCGAGCCCCAGCCGGGCGAGGAGGAGGACTACGAGTACAACTGGGAGAACGGCGGCTGCTACGGACGGGCCCAGCACGAGGTGAGCGGCGACAACCCGTGGGACATGAAGGAGAACAAGCCGATCATGGAGGCGATCCAGAAGTTCTACGAGACGATGTCCTCCAACCCCGAGTTCGCCAAGCTCGACGCCGACTGGTCGGCCTGCATGGCCGAGGCCGGGTTCGACGGGTTCAAGGTCCAGCAGGATGCCGCTGATTCGATCTACGAGCTGATCAACAAGTACTGGGAGGGTGTCCCCCAGACCGACGGCGAACAGGATCCGACCCTGGGCACGATGAAGGACCCGGAGTTCGCCAAGATCGCCGAGCAGGAGATTCCGCTGGCCCTGGCCGATCTGGGCTGCCGGGAGAAGACCGACTACCGCCAGCAGCAGCTGAAGATCCAGTTCGCCGCCGAGGAACAGTTCATCGCCGACCACAAGGAAGAGCTGGACGCCATGAAGGCCCGCGCCGAGCAGGGACGCAAGCAGTGACCCAGGAATACCGCAACGAGGATCCCACCCTGTCCGACGCCCTGTTGGCCGAGCCCGAACCGGCCGGCGAACCCGACCCGGCCCCGCCCCGGACGAAGGGGCTGGGCCGGGTCTTCCGTGGAAACCGGGCCCTGTGGGTCACCTCCCTGGTGGCCGTGCTCTGCCTGGTCGCCGGCCTGGTGGTCGGCCGCTTCGTGATGTCGCCGGCCGATGCCGCCGAGAACACCAACGCCCCCAAGCCCGGGTACATCACCGTCCCGGTCGAGTACGGCGAGTTGAGCAACGACGTGACCCTGCGCGGGCAGGTCGGCTACGCCGACGCCACCGAGGTCAAGCTGACCGCCAGCGAACTGGCCGAGGCAGCCGTGGTGACCGGCCACGTTCCGGCGGTCGGCGACGACCTGGAGGCGGGCTCGATCGCCCTGGAGATCGCCGGACGGCCGGTCTTCGTGCTGCCCGGGCAACTGCCCTCCTACCGCACGCTGCGGATCGGCATGTCGGGCCCGGACGTGACCCAGCTGAAGAAGGCGCTGGCGGCCGTCGGGATCAACGCCGGCAAGGGCGACACCTTCGACCGCGCCCTGGCCGACGGCATCCGGAAGCTGTACTCCGACGCCGGCTACACCCCGGCGGTGAGCGCCGAGGCGAAGGCCGGCGTCGATGCCGCGCGGCAGGCGGTCCGGGACGCGGACAAGGCAGTGACGGACGCGAAGATCGCCCTCAAGCAGGCCGGCCAGGGCCCGTCCGACGCCACCAGGCGCCAGTGGAAGGCCACGGTGGATTCGGCCCGGCGGGGCGTGACCGCCGCGCAACGTGGCGTGGACGCCGCCGCGCTGGACGTCCAGACCGCCGAGCAGGACGTCCGCAACGCCGAGACCGCCCTGGCGACGGCGCGGACCGGTGGCGATCCGGACGAGATCGCCGAGCGGACCCGCGACCTCACCGCCGCGCAGAAGGCGCTCGTGGCCGCCAAGGACGCGCTGGCGAGCTCGTACGAATCCCTCGCCAGCGCGAAGGAATCCGTCGATCTCGCCCTGGACCAGCAGAAGGAGGCCCTCAAGCCACCGGACGTCTCCGCGGCGAAGGCCGGGGTCAAGGCTGCCGAGCAGCAGCGGGTGGACGCCGGCAAGCAACTGAGCGAGGCCAAGCGCGCCGCCCTGCCCTACCTGCCGGCGGCCGAGGCGCTCTTCCTGGTCGAACTCCCCCGCCGGGTCGACCAGGTGCTGATCGAGCGCGGCAGCGTGATCTCCGGCGCGGTGATGACCGTCTCCGGCGCCACCGTCGAACTCACCGGTTCGGCCGCCAAGGCCGACACCGACCTGCTGAAGATCGGCGACGAGGCCTTCTTCGAACTCCCGGACGGCACCCAGCACCGCGCGGTGATCGCCAAGATCGACGCCGAGAACGGCGCCAGCCGGGCGACCATCACCTTCACCCCCGATCCGCTGGAGACCGAGATGATCCAGCAGATCCAGGGCAGCAACGTCCGGGTCCAGGTGCCGGTCGGCGCCACCGACGGCGAGGTGCTGTCGGTGCCGTACGCCGCGCTCACCGCCGGACCGGGCGGCGAATCCCGCGTCGAGGTGGTCGAGGGCGACCCGAAGGATCCGAAGGCGACCACCCGGCTGGTCGTGGTGACCACCGGCCTGAAGGCCAACGGCTACGTCGAGGTCACCCCCACCGAGGGCGAACTGAAGGCCGGCGACCTGGTGGTGGTCGGAGCGTGAGACCACAGACCGAGGCGGTTCCGGCCGACCCGGCGGAGATGGCCGGCCCGAGTGGGCCGGAGCCGCTGGTCGAGCTGATCGACGTCACCCGGGCCTTTCCCGGCCCGCCGGAGGTGCAGGCGCTGAAGGACGTCAGCCTCACCCTGGCCCAGGGCGACTACGCCTCGATCGTCGGCCCCAGCGGCTCGGGCAAGTCCACCATGCTGAACATCCTCGGGCTGCTGGACCGTCCCTCGGTGGGGCAGTACCGACTGGCCGGCACCCAGACCGGCGACCTGACCGAGGACGGGCGGGCCGCCGTCCGCGCCCGGGTGATCGGCTTCGTCTTCCAGGCCTTCCACCTGATGCCGCACCGCAGCGTGCTGGACAACGTCCTGATGCCGATGCTCTACAGCGGAGTCCCCCGGGACGAGCGCGAGCCGCGGGCGCGGGCGGCGCTGGAGCGGGTCGGGCTGAGCCACCGGATCAACTTCCTTCCCGGAACCCTGTCGGGCGGCGAGCGGCAGCGCGTGGCGGTGGCCCGCGCCGTGGTCAGCGGCCCGCGACTGCTGCTGGCCGACGAACCGACCGGCAACCTCGACCAGGCCACCTCCGGCGAGGTGATGGGACTGTTCGAGGAGCTCCACTCCGACGGCCTGACGCTGGTGGTCATCACCCACGACCCGCAGATCGCCCAGCGGGCCTCCCGCCGGATCCGGATCCTGGACGGCCGCCTGACGGAGGCCGCCTGATGAGTTGGCGCCGCTCCCCCCGTCCCGAGGAACCCACCCCGATGAGCGCGGCCGAGGGCCCGCTCCCCTCCTCGATCCCCGACTTCGAGCCGGCCGCCCCGGCCGGCGACGGGGAGGATCTCCTGCCGGCGCCGATCGCCGAGCCGGCCGCGGACGAAGCCACCCCACGGCGATGGGGACGCAAGCGGCGCCGCACCGAGAACGCCGACGCCACCACGACGGTCGAGAAGCCTTCGCGACGCAGGCGCGGGAAGAAGAACAAGCCCGAGCCGGTGGACATCTCGGGGCTGGTCCCGCCGGTCGCCAGGTCCGATCGGTTCAACTTCCCCGACCTGCTGGTGGAGGCGACCAGCGGGATCGGCTCGCGTCCGGGTCGTCTGGTGATGACCATTCTCGGCACGGTGCTCGGGATCGGCTCGCTGATCGCCACCATCGGGTTCGCCCAGACCACGGCCGGTCAGATCGCCCGCCAGTTCGACGCGGTCGCCGCGACCCAGGTGGTCATCACCCCGGCCACCGCCCAGACCGGCGGCGGGGGCACGGTCGCCACCGGCCGGCTGCCCTGGGATTCGCCGCAGCGGGTGGAACGGCTGGCCGGGGTCAACCACGCCGCGCTGCTGGCCAATGTGAACATCGGGGACGGAACCGTCACCGCGGTGCCGGTGAACGATCCCTCCGCGCCGGCGACCGCCGCGCCGCCGGTGGTGGCCGCCTCCGCCGGCCTGCTGGACGCGATCCGCGGCCGGGTGGTGACCGGGCGGTCCTTCGACGAGGGCCACGACCAGCGCGGCGACCGGGTGGCCGTGCTCGGCGCCAGGCTGGCCGAACGGCTGGGTGTGGCCAGGGTTGACCGGCAGCCCTCGATCTTCATCTCCGGCATCGCGTACGCGGTGATCGGCATCGTCGACGACATGGCCCGGCGGGCCGACCTGAAGGACTCGGTGGTGATCCCGATGGGCGCCGCGCGGGCCGACTTCGGCCTGACCGCGGCCGGCGAGTTGCAGGTGCAGATCGTGGTCGGCGCCGGGCCGCAGGTGGCCGAACAGGCGGCGATCGCGCTCTCCCCCGGCGCACCGGAGAACATCGAGGTCTCCGCGCCGGGCGGACGCAGCGAGCTCGGCGAGAACGTCCAGGCCGACGTCAACGTGGTGTTCCTGGTGCTCGGCATCGTTGCCCTGCTGGCCGGCGGGCTCGGGATCGCCAACGTCACCATGCTCGGCGTGATGGAGCGGGTGGGCGAGATCGGCCTGCGGCGGGCGCTGGGCGCCACCCGGCGGCAGATCGCCTCGCAGTTCATCCTGGAGTCGGTGGTGATCGGCCTGCTCGGCGGCCTGATCGGTGCCAGCCTCGGCGTGTTCGCCGTCGTCGGGGTGGCGGTGGTGCAGCAGTGGACGCCGATCATCGACCCGCTGCTGGCCGGCGGAGCCGCCGTCCTGGGCGCCCTGGTCGGCCTGGCGGCCGGCTGGTTCCCGGCCCGCCGCGCCTCCCGGATCGAGCCGGTCACCGCGCTGCGGGGCGGCTAGGCGGGCACGGCTGCACGACCCTTCGACAGGCCCAGGGACCGTTCGCCGGGGCTCAGGCCAGGGTTGTGACGACGGCGGCGCCGACCGTCCGGTTGGTCGTCTCGTCCACCAGGATCAGCGAGCCGGTCGTCCGGTTGTCGCCGTAGGAATCCAGGAACAGCGGACGGGTGCACCGCAGCCGGACCCGGCCGATGTCGTTGAGCTCCAGGCGGTCCGCCGACTCGTCGCGATGCAGGGTGTCGATGTCCACCCGGTACACCACCTCGCGCACCCTGGCCCGGGCCCAGGCGGTGGTGTGCTTGACCGCCAGCGTCCGGTCCGCGGTCAGCGCGCTGGTCTCGTCCATCCAGCACACCCGCAGGTCGAGATCCTGCGCCTGGTGCGGCGGGTTGCCGGGCCGGCAGAGCAGGTCTCCGCGACTGATGTCGAGGTCGTCGGCCAGCCGGATCACCACCGCCATCGGAGGGTACGCCTCGTCGACCGGGCCGTCGATCCCGTCGATCGCGGCGATGGTGGAGGTGAACCCGCTGGGCAGCACCAGCACCGGATCGCCCGGCCGCATCACCCCGCTGGCGACCGTCCCGGCGTAGCCCCGGTAGTCGGGGGCGTTCTCCAGCTGCGGCCGGATCACCAGCTGCACCGGGAACCTGACGTCGGTGAGGTTGCGGTCGCTGGCCACGTGCAGACGCTCCAGGTGGTAGAGCAGCGCCGGGCCGTCGTACCAGGGCATGTTCTGGCTGCGCTCGACCACGTTGTCGCCGCGCAGCGCCGAGATCGGGATGAACTCCAGATCGGGCGACCTCAGCCGGCTGGCGAAGTCGCCGAACTCGGCCACGATCCGGTCGTAGACCCGCTCGTCGTAGTCGACCAGGTCCATCTTGTTGATGCAGACCACCAGGTGCCGCACCCCCAGCAGGGTGGTCAGGAAGGCGTGCCGCCGGCTCTGCTGGGTGAGGCCCTTGCGGGCGTCCACCAGGATCAGCGCCGCGTCCGCGGTGGACGCCCCGGTCACCATGTTCCGGGTGTACTGCGGGTGGCCGGGGGTGTCGGCGATGATGAACTTGCGCCGCGGGGTGGCGAAGTAGCGGTAGGCGACGTCGATGGTGATCCCCTGCTCGCGCTCGGCGCGCAGCCCGTCGGTCAGCAGCGAGAGGTCGACGTAGTCGTCGCCGCGCCGCCGGCTGACCTCCTGCACCGCGTCGTACTGGTCGACGAACAGCGACTTCGAGTCGTAGAGCAGCCGGCCGATCAGGGTCGACTTGCCGTCGTCCACGCTGCCGGCGGTGGCGAACCTCAACAGGTCGCTCATCAGAAGTAGCCCTCCTTCTTGCGGTCCTCCATGGCGGCCTCGCTCACCCGGTCGTCGCCCCGGGTGGCGCCGCGTTCGGTCAGCCTGGCCGCGGCGATCTCGGCCACCACCTCCTCGCGGGTGGTGGCGGTCGACTCCACCGCCGCGGTCAGGTTCGCGTCGCCCATCGTCCGGTACCGGACCGAGCGCACCGATACCTCCTCGCCCTCCCGAGGGACCACGAACCGGTTGACCGCGTACAGCATCCCGTCGCGCACCACCACCTCGCGCTCCCGGGCGAAGTACAGGTCGGGCAGCGGGATCTCCTGCTCGGCGATGTACTGCCAGGTGTCAAGCTCGGTCCAGTTCGACAGCGGGAACACCCGGATCGACTCGCCGAGGTTGACCCGGCCGTTGTAGAGGTTCCACAACTCGGGTCGCTGGTTCTTCGGATCCCACTGCCCGAACTCGTCGCGGAAGGAGAACACCCGCTCCTTCGCCCGGGCCTTCTCCTCGTCCCGGCGCGCGCCACCGAACAGGGCGTCGAACCGATGCCGCTCGACCGCCTCGAGCAGGACGGGGGTCTGGATCCGGTTCCGGGAGCCGTTCGGCTCCTCCACGACCAGGCCGCGCTCGATCGCGTCCGGCACCGAGGCCACCACCAGCCGCGCCTGGAGTTCGCCGATCCACCGATCCCGGAACGCGATCACCTCGGGGAAGTTCAGCCCGGTGTCCACGTGCAGGAACGGGAACGGGATCCGGGCCGGCGCGAACGCCTTGGCGGCCAGCAGGCTCATCACCATGGAGTCCTTGCCGCCGGAGAACAGCAGGCAGGGTCGTTCCATCTCCGCCGCCACCTCGCGGATGATGTGGATGCTCTCGGCCTCCAGCGCGCTGGAGTTCGACAGGGTGTAGCTCATCGCTTCCTCTCGGTTCTGGTGAGCGTGTCCTTCAGTCGGCGGACGCCGCGGCTGCCCAGCTCGGTGGCCAGCTCGCGGGCGGTGTAGGAGGTGAACGGGTTGGCCGGCGGCGGCTGGGAGAAGTCGATCTCGCGTCCGATCCCGGCGGCGGCCAGGCCGAGCATCGCCTCGACCGCCAGGTCGATCGGGATCTGCTCGACCGTCCGGTGATCCTCGGCGGCGCTGCTCCGGCGCCGGGCCGGCAGGGCCAGCCACGCCGGGTCGCCGATGATCCGGACGCCGCTGGCCGCAACCTGGTCGGCATTCCGCCGGGCGGCCTCGTCCGCCAGCTCGGCGGCCCAGCCCGGCATCGCCAGCTGGGGCTCCCCGGCCGGCGGGTTGCGGAACTTCAGCAGCCGGAAGACCGCCCCCCTGACCACCAGCCGGTCGTACTGCGACCAGTCGGTGTCGTGGCTGCGGAACTGCCGGTTGAACCGGCGCAGCAACTCGATCTCGGCCACGGTGAGCGACCGGTTGGCCCGGTCGTCGCCGGTGTCGACGGCGGCCAGCAGCCCGTCCGGCAGCTCGAGCAGCTGCTCGAAGGTGCGGAACAGGAAGGTGTGATCGGTGGGGTCCAGCACGATCGCCGTCACCCGCTCCGGGCCCACCGCCTCCGCCCAGCGGCGCAGCAACGCGCCCTGGTCGTGTCGGGCGCGGATCTTCCGGCTCACCTCGGAGCCGTCGTCGAACAGCTTCCTCAGCCAGTTGTCGAAGGTCCCCCGGTTCCCGGCGGCCTTGTTGGTCTCCTGCCAGATGGACGGCAGCATGCGCGCGATGCTGCGCAGGGTCACCACGACGTGCAGCCGGTCGCCCAGATCGGCGGCCGCCCGCCTCGCCTGCGCCGGGCCGGCGCCGGCGCCGTACTCGTGGCTCAGCCAGACCCGGTTGACCGGATCCGACCTGACCTCCTCGACCAGGTCCTCCCACAGCCGGATCGGCGGCGGTGGCGTCGGCCTGCCGTCCGGGCCCGCCTTCCAGCCGACCGGCTTGCCGACCAGCGCGGCCACCGCCAGCCGGTGGTTGACGGTGTCGCCGGGGTAGCGCACCCCGTGGCGCAGCAGAAGCTCCCGGTGGGCCGCGGCGACCCGCTGCAGGGCCGTCGTCCCGGTCTTCTGCGGTCCGATGTGGAACAGGGTCGCCCCGTCGGGCAACGGTGTCACCACGGTCATCCCTCCTCGATCAGGTGGCGTCGCCGCAGTTCGGCGAGGATCAGTTCCACGGCCCGGCCGACGTCCGTGGTGGCGGTGTCGATCTCCAGGTCGGCGTCGGGCGGGGGCTGGTACGGCGAGGAGATGCCGGTGAACTCGGGGAGGTCCCCGGCGCGGGCGCGGGTGTAGAGGCCCTTGCGGTCCCGCGCCTCGCAGACCTCCAGCGGGGTCGACACCCAGACCAGGACAAACTCGCCGACCTCCTCGGCCATCGCCCTGGCCCGCGCCCGTCCCTCGGCGAAGGGGGCGATCGGAGCGGCGATCGCGATCCCGCCGTGCCGGGCCGCCAGCGCGGCCACCCAGCCGATCCGCTCGATGTTGGCCGCCCGGCCGGCGGCGTCGAAGCCCAGTCCGGCGGAGAGGGTGCGGCGCACCTCGTCCCCGTCCAGCAGGGTCAGTTCGCGGGCGGTGAGCAGCTCCAGCCGGTCGTGCAGGGCGGCGGCCAGGGTGGACTTGCCCGAACCGGAGAGCCCGGTGAAGAAGACCACGCCACCGCCGCCCTGCCGCGGGCGGGTCGGCCCGGCCGGGCTGCCCAGGCGGTGGACGACGGCCGCCCCCAGCCGCTCGGCGAGCTCAGCGGCGGTCGGCACCGGCGGGTCGCGGAACAC
>JAEXCA010000021.1 GCA_023393755.1 Actinomycetes bacterium
GTCTTTGTTTTGTTCGCGCCCGGGGCGCGCCCCGGGGGCCCGCGCGGCGACCCCGCGGGAGGCGTCCGCCAACCCGAGCGCCCCCAGTTCCGGCGTCGCCGCGATCGCGACGAAGAAGGCCAGGTACTCCCCGGACAACGTGCCCAGCGCCGCGTCGGACGGTCGTCGCAGCGCGCCACCCAGTTGCCGGAGCTCGGCGGCCAGGACGCTGCTGCCCGAATCCGGTCCGGCGGCAGCCAGCAGCGCCTCGATCGCGGCGGGCGGCAGGTCGTCCAGCATGACGGCATTGGTGACTGACGGGGTGGGGCCCTCGGGATCCATGTGGATCCGGGGAACGGCCACGGACGGAACCCTGCCGAAGGTGTCCATTTCGGGCTGCAGTTCCCGCAGCGGAGCGAGGATCGCGGCCGCGGTGTCGTCGGCGGCGATCACGGCGCCGTCGACCACCACCAGGTTGCGGCCGCTGAGGAACGGCGGCAGTTCGGGCAGCGGGGGGAAGTTCATCAACCGGAGCGAGGTGGTGACGCTGTCGGGCGCCGTCCGGGTCCACTCCACCCACCGCTGGATCACCTCGCGGGCCCGCTCGCCGGGCCACAGCAGCATGCCGGCGTAGGCGTCCGGGATCGGGAACAGGTCGAACTCCAGGGCGACCACGATCCCGCAGCTGCCGCCACCGCCCTTCAGCGCCCAGAACAGGGTGGGCTCGTGGTCGGCGTCCGCCCTCACCAGGCGGCCGTCGGCCAGCACCACCTCCACGGCGCGGACGTGATGGGCGGCCAGACCGTGCTGCCGGGCGTACCAGGAGAGGCCGCCGCCCAGCGTGTAGCCGGCCACCGCCACGTCGGGCGACGAGCCGTGCAGGGCGGTCAGCCCGTGCGGCGCGGCGGCTTCGATCACCTCCTGCCAGAGGGTGCCGCCCAGCACCCGGGCCAGCCGGCGCTCCGGATCGATGCTCACTCCGGTGAGCTCGTTGAGCCGGACCAGGACGACGTCGGAGAGGTCCCGGCCGGCCAGCGGCCCCGCGCCGTGGCCGCTGCTCTGCGGCGCCAGCCGCAGTCCCGCCGCGGCAGCGGCCCGGACCACCTCGACCACCTCCTGCGCGGTGTGCGGCACCGCCACGGCCGCCGGACGCTGGTCGACGTGGACCGCCCAGGGCGTCCGGGTCCGGTCGTAGTCCGGGTCCCCGGGCAGGTGGACGCGGCCCTCGCACAGGCCGCGGAGCTGCGCCGCGACGTTCTGTTCGGGGGTGGTGGTCGGATCGGTGATGGACAAGGGTTCCTCCTCGTGGACTGTGGTTGCGGCGGTGCGAACGGTGGCTCCCACCGCCATGGTCATGCCTGGCTGACCCAGCCAGGACACGTCGGTGACGACGATCTCCGGGTCGACCCCGTGCCAGGCCAGCCGCTCGGTCAGCACCTCGGCGGCCTCGTCGAAGAGGCTCCGCGCGGTGGTGCTGACCGAGATCCTGACCAGCTCGGCCGGCCGGAAGCCGGACGCCGACAACACCCGTTCCAGGTTCTCGACCGCCAGCGCCAGTTGGGCGATGTGATCGCCCTCGTGCAGCAGCAGGCCGTCATCCCCCACCGGTCGCTGGGCGGGAATCGCGATGTCCGTCATGGCTCAACCCTGCGGGCCGCCCGTCCGCGTCACCATCCCCGTCGACCGGGCGATCGTGGGCCGGCCGGTCTGGGGAGGTTCCGTCCCCCAGGGTTCTGGGATACCGGATTCGACCGCCGGGGCGCACAATGGCTGCCATGCCCAGTGGACTGTTGGCCGAGCGGGTGCGGCGCGACCTCGACGTGGTGGCGCACGGGGGGCTCGATCTCGACACCTTCCTCAGCGAGGCGCTGCTGTCGCTGCAGCGCGCGGTGCCGTTCGTCGGCGCCTGCTTCAGCACCGTCGATCCCACCACCCGCCTGCTCACCGGCACCCGCAAGTACGGCGACCTGGCCGGCCGCGACGAGCGGGACCACGAGTGGGGACTGCTGGAGTACGGCGGCTCGGAGGCGACCGCGTTCACCCGGATGGCGGACGCGGATGTCCGCGCGGCCGGCGTCCATCACTCCACCTCGGGGCACCCCGAGGACTCCCCCCGGGTCCGCGAACTCATGCGGCCGGCCTTCGGCTACGGCGACGAACTGCGAGCGCTCTGCCTCGACCGCGACCAGCTCTGGGGCGCCGCCGCGCTGTTCCGTCCGGTCGGCGAGCGGCCGTTCGACGCCGACGAGATCGCCTTCCTGGCCTCGCTGGCGGGCGCGATGGGGGCCGGTGTCCGGGGAGGGCTGCTGGCTTCGCTGGCAGCCTCGGCACCGATCGACTCACCGGTCGGGCCGGCGGTGATGATCATCGGCCCGGACGACACCGTCGTCCAGGTCAACTCAGGCGCCGACCACTGGCTGGACGAGTTGGCGCAGGGCGGCACCGGCGCTCCGCCCACCGGCGTGATCGCCTCCCTGGTCGGTGCCGCGCGACGCTACGCCCGTGGGGAGTGGCCCAGCCCGCCGCGGAGCCGGATCCGCACCTCCAGCGGCCTGTGGCTGGTGCTCCACGCCACGCCGCTGAGCGCCCGCGACGGCGTCCATGGCGAGGTGGTGGTGACGATCGAGGAGGCCCGGCCACCGGAGGTCGTCCCGCTGGTGGTGGCGGCCTTCGGGCTCACGGTGCGGGAGCGGGACGTGGTCGCGTTGGTGCTCCAGGGGATGGACACCAAGGAGATCGGCGGCCAGCTCCACCTCTCCGCCTGGACCGTCCAGGATCACCTCAAGGCGATCTTCGACAAGGCGTCGGTGCGCAGTCGCCGCGAGCTGATCGCCCGGGTGTACTTCGACCAGTACGTGCCCCGCCTGGGCACCGGGGTGGGTCCCGGGGGCTGGTTCGCCAGCTGACGCCGCCCCTGGCCGTCGCCGGAGGGGCGCGTGGAAGACTGGCAGGGTGCGCGACGAAGACCCCACCGAGGACGAAGTGATCTTCTTCGATGCCCTCGAGGAGCTGGTTCCGGGCGTCCGGGACTGGTATCACAAGGACGCCGACGGGACGCTGTGGATGATCGCGAGCTACGACATCCCCGACGTCGGTGTGATCCACACCACCCTGCGGTGCGACTACGACGGCTCGCGGCTGCTGGGTGGCCGCAGCCCCGGCTTCCTGAACCGCGCCGACGGGGTCCGGGCGGAGCCGGCCGGCGTGGACAGCTCCGGCGACGGCGGGCTGGAGGCGGAGGTCGACGATCCGCTGGTCGCCGCACAGCTCGCAGCGCAGTGGTTCCGGGAGCGCATCGCCACCCACCGGCAGCACTGACCCCTCACGCCTCCGGCGGCGGCCCGGCGGTCACCGTGAAGCCCCTGGCGAGCAGCCAGCTCCCGATCAGGAACTCCCACAGCGCGATCGGTGCCGCCGCCAGGCCCGCGACGACCGACACCTGGTCGACCGCGCCGAACAGCGTGCCGAGCGAGGACGCGGCGAGGAGTGGCGCGCCGGCCAGGCCGATCACGGGAATGAAGCGAGGCACCAGCCGGTGGCGATAGAGCAGGGATCCGAGCAGGAGCGCGTTGATCGCGGGCATGAAGCCGGGACCGACCAGGAAGGCCCAGTCGTGCAGCGCCACGAGCACCGTGCCGAGCCCGTCGTCGCCGAGCGGGTGGGCGCCGCGCACGGTCGTCAGCGAGAGCAGGGAGATCACGCCGACCAGGATGAGCGATGCCTCCAGGACCCTCGATCCCACGAACCCCAGGGCGAGGACGGGATCCAGCCTCCGGCCGACCGGGTGGATCGCGATCGCCGTCCCGACGCAGGCGAAGGCGAGCAGGATCTCCAGCAACGCGGCTGCCTGGGCCGCGAGCATCGTCCCCTCTCCCCGGAGGAAGGGCTCCTTCAAGCCGAGCGCCGGGATCGAGGTGAGGAAGGTCAGCAGGTAGAGGGCGCCCGCGATCGCGGCGAGCTGGCGGTTGGTGAGCATCGGATCCCTTCGTCGAAGCGGCTGGATGTACGGCGTACACCAACATTGCCGGAAGGCTAGGTGTACGGTGTACGCTCTGTCAAGGCGGGCGTCCCAGGGCCCATCGCCGGAAACCACGCCATGGCACCCGCAATCGACCGAACCGGCACACGACAGCGTCGGCACGGAGCAGGATGGGAGCGGCTCCACCCGAACACGAGAGGCGGAGGACGGCGTGCCACCACAGGACGGGATCACCTACGATCTCCGGGACATTCACCACCTCAACCAGGAGCTTGTGCGGTGGCTGGCCAGCGCGCCTCCCAGCGCGAAGCTGGGCGACTCGCACGACCGGGAGGTCGCTGTCGTGCGGATCGGAAACGAGCGGTGCGTCCTGCGCGGGGGCAACACCAGGGCCGGGGTGACCGAGTACCTGCTTCGCACGGTCAGCGGCCGTGCCTGCTTCCATGCCGTGCCGAGCACGAAGGGGGTGATCCATCGAGTGACGGTCGGCAGCGATTCCGAGCGCGTCCGGGGCTTCTACCTCTACACAGACCGCACCTTCCCGCAGCCAACGGTGTTCGCTGCCGCGGACGGTTCCGCGTTCGAGTTGCAGGACGTCTGGCTCAGGATCATGGACGCGGTGGCGCTGCTCCACTCACGCGGCCACCAACGCCTGCACGTCCTCCCCGTCCTGGGCGACCTGGCTCCGCATCTCAACGTGGTGCTGGCGGAGGGGGTCGACTACGGCGGCTCATCCCCCAGTTGGGATGGTGAATCCATGGTCTTCGCCTACACGATGGCGGCGGGCCCCCAGGTGGGCCGGCTGCGTGTCGGACCCGACACCCCCCTGGCTGACATCGCCCAGGAGATCCTCGCCGGCGCGAGCGACAGGGGCGTCGGAATCGACTGGGCCTACGCGGGCTGGTACGCCGAACTGGTGGCCGAGGCACACCGGCTCGGAGTGATCCCGGTCGCTTCCTCGCACTTCAGCCTTCCGGGCTGCCCGGTCTGGCGCCTCGGATTCGAGGGCTACCCGGTCTGGCACTCCGACCATGACGGCGATGTCCCCTTTCCCCCGCCTCCGGTTCAGCGCGGCCGGACGGGCTTCACCGACGTGTTCCCGCTTCCGCCGCTCGGCGACTCGGACGTGCCCTTCACCAGCCCGCCGCACCCGAGCGCGGCCGACGTCACGAAACGCCCGGACTTCCAGGGTCTGGTCGCGCAGTTCGCGCGGACCGAGGGCCCCTGCACCGGCTTGTACGCGCTCACCGGCGAAGGCGTCTACCGCCGTCAAGGGCTGACCTGGTTCCGCCTGGAGCCGGAGGATCACTCCGGGCTGGATCGGCGCGCCGGGTTCGCGGTGACCTACCGGTTCATCAAGGCCTACGACCACTTCGAGTACTCCGGGGGATGCCTGGACTGGAACCTCGCCCAACGCCTTGGCTAGTGTCATGCGCCAGTAATTCATTGGGTAAGTTGTAGAATGGGGTATGCCGCGTACTGGACGTCCGAAGACCCCGCTCGTGCTCAGTGATGAGGAGCGGGAGCAGCTGACCCGGTGGGCAAGG
>JAEXCA010000071.1 GCA_023393755.1 Actinomycetes bacterium
GAGCTGGACCAACCCCAATGGCTCCGAGGGCTCGATCCCGCTGCGGGCGGGCACCCACTACCTCAGCCCGAACGGCTACCGCGTCCACATGGCGCAGATGGCGGCCGACCGCACTCAGTGGAGTCTGATCGGGACCGCGCCGCGGGTGACCTCCTGCCACAAGCCGTCCACCGTCTCGGGCGGCGGCAAGTCGGAGATCTCCAAGGCGATCACCGACGCCTTCATCTTCGGCAACGCCTACGCGCCGGACGTCGAGCAGGACATGGACGAGGTCGCCCGGATCCTGGACGGCGACTACTCCCACCGCTTCGCCGACCCGGCGGCCAACGGCATCGACCACCGGCCGATCCTGGCCGACAACCGGTCGATCGGCTCGGTGATCAAGCTGCTCACCCCGTCCGACGAGTTCCACGCCAACTACAACTCGTGGCTGGAGTCGATCCCGCCGCACATCAAGGAACTCGTGTTCGTGGTGAAGCGGTTCTATCGTCCCGAGTGGGGGACGGACTGGCGCTCGCACTTCACCGTCGGACGGATCAACGGCCGGCTGGGCAACGCGCTGCGGCTGGACGGCGACAAGATCACCGTCAACATGCTGCGGGTCGGGTTCGAGGCGGACGGCTCCTGGCGGCTGTTCGGGCTGCGGCACGACTTCGCGCCGGCGGTGAAGGTGCAGACCGAGGACGACATCACCGCGTCCACCGTGGTCTCCGGCACGGTGCTGGGGCTGGATCCGTCCCGCTCCTACAAGATCGTCGAGAACTGCGAGAGCCTGCTGTTCCAGCGTCCGGACGACGCGATCCACCGCGGTTACGACAAGCAGACCGAGCGGGATCTCTCCCAGCCCGGCACCTTCCTGTCGAACTTCCAGCCCCTGACGCGCGCCGAGGTGGCGGCGATGCGGGACGACGCGGTGAGCTTCAGCCAGTTCACCGAGCCGATGGCCACCATGCTGTCGGAGTTCGCCGACTCGCCCGAGGGTTCGGGGCCGGAGTTCGTGGTGAGTTCGGCCAACCCGCGGCTGGTGGACGGCAAGCCGTCCAAGAACCCCCGCTACCTGCAGCAGCGGCCCGACCGGGCCAATGCCGCGGAGACCGCGGTGGCCGACCTGGCGTCCCACCTTTACCACCGCCGGCCGGCCGGGGATCCGCTGCCGCTGCCGATCGACGTGGTGGCCGCCGGACGCCGGAACAACCCGCCGGAGGCCGGCGTCCCGCCGCTGTCGGCGTTCAACCCGCTGCACTACCTGGAACTGCCCGAGCTGTTCCTGGAGTTCATCTCCTCGATGACCGGCAAGTCGCCGTCGACCACGGGTGCCGGCTCGGAGGGTGCGCTCACCAAGGGCCCGTTCAACGCCATGCCGGCGATCATCGACCTGAACGCCGCCTTCCTGTCGTACGCGCTGACCGGCTACGACGGGTGGGTGTCCTGCGCCGGCTTCGTCGGCCCGAAGGTGCGGGTGGATCACGACATCTCGATGCTGGTGCCGGAGGTGTTCAGCCGGATGACGCCGGAGGAGCGGGACGCCCGCCGGCTGATCGCCGAGGGCTGCCTGGAGAAGCTGGAGGACTTCGAGTTCGACGGGAAGCCGGTGCTGGCCAGCCGGCTGGGCTACCGGATGACCGCGGGGTTCGCCCGGAAGTACTTCGGCCGGATCTTCCTGCACCCCCACGTGGTGTTCACCCCGGAGATGCTGCGTCCGGAACTGCAGGATCCGGCGATCTTCGCCGAGTCGGTGGCGGTCACGGTGACCACCCACCAGCGGGTGGCCCAGGCGTACTTCGATGACGGGACGATCTCGCTGGCCGTCCCGCCGCTGCGGGCGCTGCTGGAGATCATGGCGCACGGCTCCTCGGCCGAGGGCTGGGGGCTGGATTCGCCGGAGTTCCGCGCCCAGTTCACCGCCGAGAGCGTGCTGGCCTCGGACTGGTACCGGGAACGCCTGGACGCCAAGCAGGCGGCCGCGGCCGGCCGCGCGGCCGCCGGGCTGGCCGCGATCGAGAAGTTCGTCGCCTCTCCCGGCAACGAGGAGCCCTCCAAGCGGCTCGGCATGGCTGCCCGGATCGACGCCGCCAAGGCGGAGGCGGCCAAATTCGCCAGCCCCGAGTGGCGGCAGAGCATCGTCGGCACGGTCGGGGGCCAGGGACTGTAGCCAGTCCCGTCGGGGGTTCTCGAACTTCTGCCACATAGCCGCGTTGGCCGACGTATTTTGTCGCCCAGCGCGGTTATTTGGCAGAGAGTGGTCGGCGGCGGTGGAGCCGGGCTTGGATCATCCGGGTGAGGAAGGCCTGGGTGCGCGGCCACTGGTAGAAGACCTGCTCGAAGGTGAGCCGCAGGACCGTGTTGTCGTCGCTTGCCAACACCAGGTTCCGCCCATGATCTCTGGCGTAGTTCTCCTCGCCAGTGTGGTGTGCCCGTGAATCGCATTCGATCATCAGGGATTGGCCAACGCGTAGGTCAACCCAACCCACTCCGGGGACGGAGGCCTGGGGTTCGACAGGTACCCGACGCCGTTGGAAGAAGTACCTGACGCGGGTCTCCGTTCCCGAATCGGCTCGTCCGTCGAGGTACCGGAGCACCCTGTGGGTCGGCTTTGGGCACTCGGTCACCAACTGCCGGACGTCAGGCTCAGTGAGCAGGCCTCGGTTGATCGCCGAGTCGAGGATGATCAGCGCTGTCTCGGTGTCATGGTGCCGGACAACCTGCCGGAGGCAGTCCAGTAGGGGCCTCACGGCGCTGCGGCGACCGATGTCCCGGTCGCGATGGCCCACGATCCCCGGTGGCAGCACGGCTGGCACCTGCCGGTTGAAGTCGACATGCAGGCCCTCATGTGGTGGAACCCAGAGTTCGTGTTGCTCGCAGCCGCTCAGGCAGCCCAGTCGGCCACCGACCCGCACAGCCGAGACTGCCTTCTGCTTTGCGACCGGGCTCGCATACCACCCGTAGCCGACATGGATGAGCCGGCCTGCTGTCACCAGTTTGCGGACGCGATGTTCGCCGAGTTCCGCCACCAACTCGGACCGGCGCCAGACTCCTGTGTTCATGCCAGGGAACCATGGCCAGTCGCAAGCCGGGTGTGTCACTTATCCACAGCTCCGGTGCCTACCACGCAGCGTCAGGCGGCTGTCCGCATCACGAACTTCTGCCATATAGCCGCCTTGGCCGACAGATGAGTCGGCCAAGCGCGCTGGGAGGCAGAAGTTGGATGCAGGTCGCTTGGAACGGTCCGACGATCCGGCCGCATAGACTCCGTGGAGTTGCTGTCGCTGAAGGGAATCACCATGCCGAGTCCGTCCGTCCGTCGCGTGCTGGTCGGGGCGCTCGGGGTCGGCTTGGCCGTCTCGCTGGCGGCCTGTGGCGGCGGGGGCGGGGTGACGCTGGGGGAGCGGCCCAACAAGCCCACCTCGGTGAAGGAGCCGACCTTCGACCCGGAGACCGACCCGGCGACCCTGTCGATCCCGTTGGATGCCCTCTCCAGCTATCACGCCGGCACCCCCGGCGCGGACGGCTGGACGTCCATCCCGCTGACCGGGATGGAGGGCGAGGCCAGCTGGCGGATCTGGGACAACGACAACAAGCTGATCAGCGACTACACCCCGGATGAGCCGGTGGCGTGGGGGGCCGCGCAGACCTACACCGAGGTGCCTGGCGTGCTCACCTTCCGGGGCAACCACCACCGCACCGCGCCGGCCTACGGCACCGCGGACGTGAAGCAGAAGAAGCTCGACATCGTCTGGACCCAGGAGGTCGGCGAGGCTCGGGGCGACGGCTCCTACTTCCCCGGCGCGGGCTGGACGGGCCAGCCGCTGCTGGTGAACTGGCCGGAGAAGACCCGCAAGGCGATGGGCTTCGAGCCGGAGTTCGCCGACAAGGATCTGGTCGAGGTGCTCTACCCGGTGTTCGACGGCAACGTCTACCGGATCGATCTGGAGACCGGCAAGCAGACCAAGCCGCCGATCGCCACCGGCTGCGGCTTCAAGGGCACCGGCTCGGTGGATCCGCGCGGCTACCCGCTGCTCTACGCCGGGCAGGGCCTGGACGACATGGACGCCAACGAGGACACCAAGGACTGCCCGTTCCGGTACCGGATCTTCGACCTGATCCAGAACGAGGAGGTGTCGGGCTGGTCCGGGGACGATGAGGTCAGGCCCCGCAAGGACTGGGGGGCCTTCGACTCCTCCGCGCTGGTGAACGCGGCCACCGACACCCTGATCGAGCCGGGCGAGAACGGCCTGATCTACAAGGTGAAGCTGAATACGAAGTTCGACGCCAAGGCCAAGACGGTGAGCGTCGACCCCAAGCTGACCAAGCTGGAGTACAAGACCACGATCAGCGGGAAGTTCGGCATCGAGTCCTCCGCGGTCGCCTACCGCAACCTGATGTTCGCCTCCGACAACGACGGCAACCTGATCTGCTGGGACGCCACCACGATGCAGGTCGTCTGGGCCCGGGACGTGGGCGACGACTCCGATGCGTCCATGGTGCTGGAAGAGACCCCGGAGGGGGTCTTCCTCTACCACGGCAACACCCTGGACGACCGCGGTCACGCCGGGGACGACAACTTCACCTACCTGCGCAAGCTCAACGCGCTGACCGGCGAGGTGGTGTGGGAGTACCAGGTGCCGACCGTGGCGTCCTACCCGAACAACGGCGGGCTGCTGGCCACCCCGGTGCTGGGCGAGGGCGAGATCTCCGATCTGGTGATCTTCAATGTCTCCAGGACCACCGAGCCGCTGCTGTGCGTGTTCAACAAGTGCCTGGGTGACTACGGCGGCGAGCTGCTCGCGCTGGACCGGAAGACCGGCAAGGCCGCCTGGACGCGTGCCCTCGAGTTCTGGTCGTGGAGCTCCCCGGTGGTGTTCACCGGCAAGGACGGCCACTCCTACGGGGTCTTCGCCGACGCCAGCGGCACCCTGCACCTGTTCGACCCCAACACCGGCGAGGACTACTCCACGGTCAGCCTGGGCAAGAACGTCGAGGCCTCCCCGGCGATCTACAACGACATGATCGTGGTCGCCTCCTACGACAAGAAGATCTTCGGGATCAAGATCAGCTGACCGGGATCATCGGGACCACCGGGGACGGTTCCTGCCGGTCCCGGACCCGGCCGGGGGGGCCCCGGAACCGGCCCCGGTGGTCCCTGCCGAGCGGGGGATGGTCAAGAGTGCTCCTGCTGTCCTGCTGACCGGCGAGGTGGTCGTCCCCTACGCTGCCGGCATGGGGAAGTGGGGGAAGGTCCTCGGGATCGTGCTGGGAGTACTGCTGGTGGCGGTGGTCGCCGTGTACTGGTGGCAGCGTCCGATGCTGCTGACCGCTACCGGCTACGGCGCGCACAATGCCTGCGCGATCACCCAGTTGACCGGACGCGACGATCCGGACGCCGACCTGCCGTCCAATCCGCTGGTCCCCGTGCTGCGCACCTCAACCAGCGACACCGGGGCGGAGACCGGCATCCTGGGCCTGCTGGCCCGTCAGCGAGCCTGGTTCACCCCCGGCTACGGCTGCACAGTGGCCGGGCAGGCGCCGAAGCTGCCCGCCCCAACGACGGTGAGCCCGGAGGCGAACCCGTACGCCACCTCTCCTTCGCCGGACCACTCCGCAGCGGTGCAGGCGGCGCTCGACGAAGCCTTCGGCGTCGGCCTGGAAGCGGCCGGTCGGCAGGCTCTGGGCACCCGGGGGATCGTCGTCCTCAAGGACGGAGAGCTGGTCGCCGAGCAGTACGCCGAGGGCTTCGACGCCACCACCCCGCAGCTCGGCTGGTCGATGACCAAGAGCCTCACCAACCTGCTGGTCGGACGCCTGGTCGCCAACGGCGAGATCAGCCTGGACGACGACCACCTGCGTCCGGAATGGACCGACGACCGGGCGTCCATCACGATCCGGCAGCTGCTGCAGATGACCAGCGGCCTGCAGTGGGACGAAACCTACGACCTCGGCACCCCGATCACCCGGATGCTGTACCTCGAGCCGGACATGGGCGGCTACGTCGCGTCCCTGCCGTTGGCCCATCAGCCCGGCACGTATCTGCAGTACTCCAGCGGCAGCACCACCCTGCTGTGCTCGATCCTGGCGCCGAGTAGGGGTGGTGCCGACTGGCCGCGGCAGGAGTTGTTCGCTCCGCTCGGGTTGGCGTCCATGACCCTGGAGCCGGACGGCGCCGGCACCCCGGTCTGCAGCTCCTACGGCTGGGCGACCCCGCGGGATTGGGCGGCGGTCGGCCAGTTCGCGCTGGCGGACGGGGTCTGGAACGGCGAACGGCTGCTTCCCGACGGCTGGATGGCCGACTCGGTGACCGCTGTCGACGTCGAATCGGAGGAGGACGGGTACGCCACGAGCTGGTGGGTGAACCAGCGCGCCGACGGCACGCTGCGCTACCCCGAACTCCCCGCCGACACCTACTGGGCCAGCGGGCACGACGGCCAGCGGGTGATGGTCGTGCCCTCCGAGCAACTGGTGGTGGTCCGGATGGGGTTCACCCCGGACGCCGACACGGGGGTGACCGAGCTGGTCGCCGAGCTGATCGAGGCGCTGGGCTGAGACCCTCGACGCCGTCGTGTCGTCGGGTTCACGATGGAGTATGACGAAGTACCTGCTGATCGGCGGTGGGACGGCCACCGCCCGCGCGGTCGAGGGGATTCGGGAGGTCGACGCGGACGGTGCGATCACCGTCGTCACCGCCGAGCCCCACCTGCCCTACGACCGTCCGCCCTTGTCGAAGGGCATTCTGCTGGGGCAGGACGAACCGGCCAGCGCGCTGCCGCACGATGCCGCCTGGTACCGCGAGCAGCACGTCGAGCTGCGGTTGGGTGACCCGGTCGCGAGCATCGATCCCGACGCGCACAGCGCGACCCTGGTCAGCGGCGAGCAGCTGGACTGGGATCGGCTGCTGCTGGCGACCGGCTCCTCCGTGCGACGGTTGGACGTGCCGGGTGCCGACCTGCCCGGCGTGTTCTCGCTGCGCACCCTGGACGACTCCCTGGCCCTGCTCGAACGGCTGAAGGAGGGCGGCCGGGTGGCGATCGTCGGCGCCGGCTGGATCGGGCTCGAGGTGGCGGCCGCCGCGCGCAGCCACGGCTGTTCGGTGGTCGTCGTCGAACCGCAGGCGCTACCGCTGCTGGGGGTGATGGGCGAGCGGATCGGCGGCTGGTTCGCCGACCTGCATCGTTCCCACGGTGTCGACTTCCGGTTCGGTGCGGGGGTCGCGTCGATCGATGGGACGAAGGCCGCCACCGGGCTCACCCTCACCGACGGCACGAGGCTGCGGGCCGGCACGGTCGTCGTCGGGGTGGGCATCCGGCCCAACACCACGCTCGCCGAGGCCGCCGGCCTCAGCCTCGACGACGGCGTCGTCACCGACGAGGGGCTGCGCACCTCCCGTCCGGACGTCTGGGCGGCGGGAGACGTCGCCAACTGGCGGAACCGGTCGCTGGACCGCCGGATCCGGGTCGAGCACTGGGCGAACGCCTACGACGGCGGCCTGGCCGCCGGTCGCTCGATGGCCGGCGCTGAGGTGGTGTACGACCCGTTGCCGTTCTTCTACTCCGACCAGTACGACGCCGGCCTGGAGTACACCGGCCATGTGCCGCGCGGCACCGAGACCGAGGTGGTGCTGCGGGGCGACCCGGAGTCGGGTGCGTTCCTGGCCTTCTGGGTGGTGCCGGAAGGCAGGGGAGTCAGGGTGCTGGCCGGGATGCACGTCAACACCTGGGACACCATCGATCCGATCCTGGGGCTGATCCGTTCCGGTGCCGCGCTCGACCGGACGAGGCTGGGCGACCCGAAGGTGGCGCTGGCGGGCCTGATCCCCCAGGAAGGGGAATGAGGCAACCTTCCGGCGAGGACTTCTAGCCGGGCGCGATCCGCGCCATCCGGTAGTGCAGCCGTAGGACGGCGGCCGACCAGAGCCTGAGCACATGGTCGGTCCGCAGCACACCCTCGTCATCGACGAACACCCGGAACTCCTCGTGCAGCGGCACCCGCGCGGCGTGGTGCACGGGGCCGTGGCGGACCAGGACGTAGGCGCCGTCGCCGCCGAACCGCCCGGGCGGGGAGGACAACAGCAGCGCGCCGCCCGGCAGGACGGCGGGCCGCAGGAAGACCTGCACATTGCCCTGTTCCAGTGGGAAGGACACGTGAACCGACGGCTGGTCGGTGCCGGGCAGGAGCGTGGTGGTGTAGCAGCCCGAGTAGACGTACTCGCCGGTGGCCCGCAGGGTGCGCAGCCAGGCGGCGAAGCGTTGCCGACCGTCGGCGTCGAGCACCGCCACCACCCGGGAATCCATCCCGCGGGCGGTGTCGAGCGGGCGGGTGGGGAGCGCGAGTTGCTGAACCCGGCGTCCAAACAGCCGGGTCACCACCGCGCCGAGCGGACGGAACGGCGCCGACCACTGCGTCCAGACATCCATCCGCCAGCCGGCGGTGGCCTGGTAGAAGTCCCTGACCGACGGGTGCAGGTCGGCGGCGCGGAAGCCGGGTCCGTCGAGGGCCGCCAGGTCCGGCAACAGACCCTGGTCGGGGCCTGTCACGGTCCGGCCGCCGAGTTCGGCCGCGGCGTCGGCGATCCAGTCGTCACCCACCTGGGAGTGACCGTGGATCGGTGCGGAGAGCCACGCGTCGGCTCCGGCCGGATCGACCCGTCGCCCGGTCAGCCTCCAGTAGCCGCGGGTGGCCCGGTCCGCGACGGCAGCGATCACCCCTTCAGCATGACACCGGCGACCCGGATCGGAGGGGATCCCGGAAGCCCGGCCGCCGATCTTGCGGTTCTCAGGGCCCGAGGCGTGTCGGTGCGCAGCGCAACCGCCGAAGTTGTCGCTCTGAGCCCGGGATCCGGGCCTGGGAACCACCAGATCGGCGGCCGCGTCGAGGCCGAGCGCGGACATCGCCCTGAGAACCACCAGATCGGCGGTCGTATGTCGGTAACTCGCGTCAGGAGCCGGTCCCGGGGGAACCACGCACTCGGCGGTGGTCAGGCGAGGGCTACCGCTTCCGCGCGGTGCCCAGGACATCGCGCAGGATCTGGCCGCCGGTGCGCAGCACCTGGTCGCGGAAGGTGGCCGATTGCACCGTCTTCTCCAGCCAGGATTTCTCCTGGCGCCGGGTACCCGCCGGCGCACGACGCTCCTCGCGGGAGCGGGTGGCGAGCTCCTTCTGCTGCCGGGCCGCCTCCTCCCGCTGCTGCTGCTCCCAGGCCTTGGACTCGGCCTCGCGCTGGGCGGCCTCGATCCCCGCCTGCAGCTTCGCCGCCAGGATCTCGTAGGCCGACTCCCGGTCGATCTCGGTTCCGTACCGGGCCATCATCGCGGAGCTGGCGACGCCGGACGCCATCCACTCCGGGTTCATCGGGTCCATCGAGGCCTGCGGGGCGCGCATCCTCGTCCAGGCCACCGGGGTGGGAGCTCCGTCCGGGTTCAGCACGGTGACCACCGCCTCGCCGATCCCGAGCGACTGCAGGGTCTGCTCCAGGTCGTAGGCCGAGAGCGGGTAGGTCTGGACGGTCGCCCGCAGCGCCTTGGCGTCGTTCGGGGTGTGCGCCCGCAGTTGGTGCTGCACCCGGGAGCCGAGCTGGGCGAGCACCTCCTCGGGGACGTCCTTCGGGGTCTGGGTGACGAAGAACACCCCGACGCCCTTCGACCGGATCAGCCGGACGGTCTGCGCGATCGCGTTCAGGAAGGCCTTCGACGCGTCGGTGAACAGCAGGTGCGCCTCGTCGAAGAAGAACACCAGCTTGGGACGATCCAGGTCGCCGACCTCGGGCAACTCGCTGAACAGGTCGGCCAGCAGCCACATCAGGAAGGTGGAGAAGATCGCCGGCCGGTCCTGCAGGTTCGGCAGTTCCAGCAGGGAGATGACGCCCCGCCCGTCCGAGGTGGTGCGGATCAGGTCGGCGGTGTTGAACTCGGGTTCGCCGAAGAACAGGTCGGCGCCCTGCGCCTCGAGCGTCACGATGCTGCGCAGGATCACCCCGACCGTGGCGGACGAGACCCCGCCGATCGTCTTCAGCTCGACCTTGCCCTCGTCCGAGGTGAGGTAGTTGAGGACGGCGCGCAGGTCGGCCAGGTCGAGTAGCGCCAGGCCGTGGGTGTCGGCGTAGTGGAAGACCAGGCCGAGGGTCGACTCCTGGGTCTGGTTCAGCCCGAGCACCTTGGACAGCAGGATCGGGCCGAAGCTGGAGACGGTGGCGCGCAGCGGGACGCCGAGACCCTGCCCGCCGAGGGCGTAGAACTCGGTGGGGGCGGCCTGGGGTTGCCAGTCCTGCCCGATCCTGGTGGTGCGGGCGAGCAGCTTCTCGTTCGGCGTGCCGGGGATCGCGATCCCGGAGAGGTCGCCCTTGATGTCGGCCGCGAAGACCGCCACCCCGGCGGCGGAGAGCTGCTCGGCCAGGACCTGCAGGGTCTTCGTCTTGCCGGTACCGGTGGCGCCGGCCACCAGACCGTGCCGGTTCAGCATGGAGAGTGAGATCCTCACCCGGGCATCGGGGACGGGCTCGCCGTCCTCCATCAGCACGCCGAGTTCGATCGCGGGCTCGGTGAAGGTGTAGCCGTCGATGACCTTCCGGGTCCATTCCGAATGGACGGGTGCCGCGGGCACCGCGGGATCGGGCGTGGTGGGTGGGGCGTCCTGCTGGCCGGCGGTCACGGGTGGGGCGGCGTCGGCCTGCCCGGGCTGCGGGGCGGCTTCCGGCGGATCGGACGGCTGCGTCATGGCGAAAGCCTGCCACAATCGCCCGCCGCTCGACATGCCGGCGGTGCGCCCTCAGCGTCGACTGCCGCGGCGGGTTCCGCTTCGGTGACCGACTGGACGTGGCTCCGGCGGGCCCGGCCGGCTGTCGGGCTCCGGCCTCACCGAAGAGAGCCGGCGAAGCGCAGGATGGAGTCCATGGTGAGGGCGAGGTCCTGCCGGGCCCGCTGGCGGGCCTCGGTGTAGGGGATGGCGAGGTTGTTGATGCTGAACACCGCTGAGACCCCTTCGTCGTAGGCGCCTTCGAAGTCGTCGCCGATGTCGCCGACCACGGCCACCACGGGGACGCCGTGCGGCCGGGCTCGGCGGGCCACCCCGACCACGACCTTTCCGGAGAGTGACTGAGAGTCGATCTTGCCCTCGCCGGTGAACACCAGGTCGGTGTCGGCGACCGCCTGGTCGAAGCCGACCGCGTCCAGCACGACGTCGATGCCCTGCCGCAGGACGGCGCCGAAGAACGCCATCAGCCCGCCGCCCAGCCCGCCGGCGGCGCCGGCGCCGGGTACCTGGGAGACGTCCGTCCCGAGATCGCGGACGATGGCGGCCGAGCCGGCGCGCAACTGCTCGTCCAGCAACGCCACCTGTTCGGGCGAGGCGCCCTTCTGTGGTGCGAAGACGTGGGCGGCGCCGCGTTCGCCGTAGAGCGGGTTGTCGATGTCGCACATCACGGTGATGGTGCAGTCGCGCAGTTCGGGGGCGAGGGTGGAGGTGTCGATCCGGGCGATCCGGTCCAGGGTGCCGCCGGTCGGCACGAAGCGGTGGCCGTCGGTGTCGAAGAAGCCCACACCGGCCGCGGCAGCCGCGCCCGCGCCGAGGTCGTTGGTGGCGCTGCCGCCGGCCCCGACGATCAGGTGTCGGGCGCCTGCGCGGGCGGCGGCCAGCATCAGCTCACCGACGCCGTAGGTGGTGGTGTGCTCGGGGTCCTTGCGTTCCTCGACCAGGGGTAGGCCGGCGGCCGCGGCCATCTCGATCACCGCGGTCCGGTCGTCCAGCCGGCCGTAGAAGGCCGTGACCGGCTCTCCGAGGAAGGGACCGGTCACGTCGAGGGAGATCTTCTGGCCGCCGACCGCGGTCAGGTAGGCATCCACGCTGCCTTCGCCGCCATCGGCCACCGGCAGGGCGATCACCTCGGCCTCGGGGTGGTGGAGGCCGATCACGTCCGCCATGACCCGGCAGATCTCCGCCGAGCTCATCGTCCCCTTGAACGAATCGGGGATCAGGATCACTTTCCGCATCACGCCTCCGATCAACCTTGCCTGCGAACCTATCCAACCTGGCCGCCGCGCGAGGCTGCTTGGCTGGATCTCCCGCCCGGGAACGGGGTCTGGTTGACAGATCCACCTCCAGATCGGCTTTCCGGGTGCCTCGGGGGCTCGATCCGGCAATCTGGAAGCCGATTTGTCGACTCCCAGGTGGTTGGCCGAGATGGGCGGCCGTGCCTGCTGCGGCAGGAGTAACCTGGGGTGCAGACAGGGGAGCGCCGTAGGGGCGCTGAGAGTGCGGCAACGCAGACCCTCGAACCTGATCCGGCTAGCACCGGCGTAGGGAGTCG
>JAEXCA010000087.1 GCA_023393755.1 Actinomycetes bacterium
GGACTCCCGGGGAAGAAGGAGTGATTCGACACCAACCCGTCTATCCCGGGAGCCCTCCCACATCCATCACCGACACGCCGTCAGACCACCCCCAACCGATCTACGACTTTCGCAACAGGCTCTAGCCCTGATCGATCGTTGTTCGTGCAAGCGGTGTTCGTGCAAGCGGTGGGAACGGTCGTTGATCTAGCTTCGACTTAGGAGTCCGCTTACGCGGCCTGGCCTGCAGGGGAGTTCGTTGGACATGGCGTTCCTTCATCAGGTGGTCGAACTCCTGTCGTTTCGGGGTGGACGCGAGTCCCGAGTGGGGCCGGGCCACTCGACTGTCTGGCCAGCCCAGGCGAGGTCTTCTCGAGACTACTGGGGTCGTCGACGAGGGGCATCGGCTGGCTAGCTGCCGTTCCCGATCTTGGTGGGGTTGCGTCTGCCGTCAGTCGATCGTCGTCACCTTGGGGAGTCCGGCGGGGTTCATTTAAAGGTGTTCCTTGGCTGGGGTCCAGTTACTGCTGCTGGCTAGGGGAGATGCTGTCTCAAGGAGAGCGTCGCGAGCCGGGTTCGTGACGGTAGCCCGTCGGACGACATGGTGGGAGGCAAGCCTGACGACAGACAAGGCGGCGTTGGTCGCGCAACTGTTGCTGCTGCCTCGGGAGACGTTCCACCACACCGCCAGGCAAGCCGGTGACAGCCCGGAGTTCACCGTTGTGCTCGACGCGATCTGTGTCACGAACCCGGTCGGCGCGCCTCGCCGAAGGCCCGACCGGGTCCTGGCCGACCGGGCTTATTCGTCGAAAGCGAACCGGGCTTGGCTGCGTGCTCGCCCTATCCGGGCGACCATCGCGTCCCCGGCTGATCAGGTAGGGCATCGGAAACGGCGAGGTAGTAAGGGCGGCCGCCCGCCGGCTTTCGACCCGGCCCGGTACAAGGACCGCCACGCGGTCGAATGTGGCATCAACAAGCTCAAACACCATCGAGGATTCGCCACCCGCTACGACAAACTCGCCGTCCGATTCGCCGCGACCACCCACATCGCCGTCATCAACGGATGGCTCAAACGACTTTCGTAACAGGCGCTAGATGGTTGCGGTCATCCTGAGGCAACGTGGACACACGCCAATGCGTGGTGTGGCTAGCACCTGGCGGAGGGGTTGCCTGTCGTGGATGTTACGTCTGGGGCTGTTGTGGGCATCGCTATACGAATCACAGTGATGGAAGTGGGCTCTTGCACGCAGCGTATAGGGCGTCTATATTACCCATGTAACGCCGGACGTTATCCGGCTCAGATCTCCTGAGGAGTGGGGCTATGGCCGTCGAGATGGAACCGCCGGGCGCGCAGCCCAGCGATGGCACGGCAGCCGGGATGATTGCCTGGCTCGGCTGGACGATCTCGTCCGGGGAACTCGTGGACGCTACCGCATCCGCGCTCCGGACGGGTTGCCTGAAGGTGCTCGCCGTCGAGTCGGACCTGAGCGCCGTTGACATCATGACCGCTGACATCGACAACATAGTTGTGCGGTTCCGAAACAAGCTCCGCGGAACGATCAAGGACCAGACGATCAGCACCTACGATCAGCGGTTCCGCCAGACCGTTGACATGTACCGGAAGTGGCTCGCAGATGACCCGTCCTGGCGTCCCGCCACCCGTAACCGCGGCTCGGGGGTGGGTATGGCCAAGAAGCCGGAGAAGAAGGGAATGGTGACCACGGCTGGGCCCAAGCCCGAGGTCAGCGTCGCTGCAGCGGCAGAGCCTTCGGCTGGCCCGCATCTGCTCCAGTATCCTTTCCCGATTCGCCCAGGTGTCCAGGGCAAAATCACCCTCCCCGAGGATCTGACGGCGAAGGAAGCGCGTCGGATCGCGACCTTTGTTGCCTCACTCGCGATCGAAGAAGACGAGTTCGTCCGGCAGCCCACCGCGGGTGATTCGGTTGAAGGCGGGGTCGACGAAGGTTGAAGCCTCGGGCCCGAGATAGGTTCAGCGCCTTGGGCCTGCGATGTCGATCCGAATCAAGCGCGGATGCGCCCGCCCCGTCGGTAGGCACATTCGTCGCCCAAGTAGACAGTTGCTGTATGGACTCGGCTCGAGGGGTCGTGTCGCAGCGAGTTGGAATGCCGGAAGGCGGTGAGGTGTGAGTGCTGACGACGAGGCCGTGATGAAGCTCGTCGCTTGGGTTGACGAGTCAGGCTCCGACCATGCCGTCGACCCGGGCACGTACATCATGGCTGCCGCAATCACCGAGGATTCGCAGATTGAGACTGTCCGGAGCACGATGTCCAGACTGCTGCTTCGCGGGCAGGTCAAGCTTCACTGGCGTGACGAGCAAGCGTCGCGCCATCGCGCCATCGCGCAGTCGATCTCGGAACTCGGGATCGAGCACTTGGTGGTTGTGACGACACCCCACGACTCGAAGCGGCCCGAGCGGCAGCGTCGGCTCACGATGGAGGTGCTCTTGCCTGAGTTGGCGCGTCTCGGCGTCGTCAGGACGGTTCTGGAGTCCCGTGGTCGCGCGGATGACCTTCGGGATCGCAAGATGCTTGACTACCTTCGTCAACAGCGGTTGATCGAGTCCCCGTTCCATATCGACCACCTTGTGGGACGCCACGAGCCCATGCTGTGGGTGCCTGACGCGGTATGTGGCATGGTTTCGAACCTCCGTACCGGAAATGGCGCTTACTATGAGTTGGTGCGGAGCCAGGTGACTCTGCACCAGGTTGAACCGAAGTAGGGGTTCCCGTGTATGGCGCCAACTTGTGTCATGTGGCAGTATTGGTGGTGAGCTGAGCCACCGCGGTGAGCTTGGAAGTGAACCCGGGATCTCCTGCCGGACGACAGGGCCCGGGTTTCGCGCTGTCTGGGCTCAGCTTCTCCCGCGCGTACGATTCGCCGTGTCCGGGTATGAGCTGTCTGCGAGCGTTCGCGACGCGCTGCCTTCGGCAGGATGTGATCCGTGCTGTCGCGCTAGAGCTTGACGGCCCATTGACGCTTCCTGAGGCGAAGAGCTGCTTGCTGCCTGTGGATAACTTGTCCAGCAGCCTGCTGGACAAAGCCAGTGCTGAGCTGAGTCCGTTCCTGTGGCCAGAAATTGTCTCAGTTCACCCCCGTCCGGGACCGTTCGCTGCGATCTACTCAGATGGTGAAGTGGCTAGTCACGAACATATACGGACCCCGTTGGACACCCATCCACCCAGTTGGAAAGCGGGTTGGGTTCACGCCCTCACGAGTTCGAATCTCGTATCCTCCGCCATTTGACTAGGGGAAACGCTCCAATGATCACTCATAGGTGAGGTTCCGGGCTTTGGTCTCAGCCTTTGTCTCAGTTGTGACCCACAGGGCGGGTTGGTGCCGAGTCCGACCTTGTCAGAGCCGCATTGGTTGGCTCGTCCTGAGTGATGGCAAGTTATCGGAAGTCCGTCAAACGTGCGCTCGACTTGCGTTCACCCGTTCGCAAACGCCGACCATCGGGTGTTCGGCGGCCACCTCTACCGTCTCGGTGAAGTCGGCCACTTCGGAGGCGACCGGCGTCGACGTGCGCCCCGGCTACCTTGCGTCCTCAGGGCTGTCTCATGTGTAGGCCATGGGCGCTTCCATGACGTCGAGGACGCGCGGTGCGACCCAGAACTCTCGTCCGCCTCGGCCGCGGCCCCCCACACTTTGGAGCCAGCCTCGGGATTCGGCTGCTCGGATCAGGCTGCGTGCTGCCTGGTTGGAGAGGCTGGTTGCGGCCTGGACGGACTTGACCGTGACGACAGGGGTCCGTGCGATCAGTTCGACGAGCGTGGGTAGGCTCGAACGAGTTTGGATTGCCTCCTGGAGGTACTCCTCGCGGATGGCGATGAGTTCGCGTGCGCGCGTCACTGCGTCGTCTGCTTGCGACCGGATGGCTTCCAGGAAGAACAGCAGCCAGCCGTCGATGTCACCTGCCTCGCGGACCGCCTGGAGGCTGTCGTAGTAGTTCTGGCGGTAGTTCTCGAAGTAGCTGGATAGATAAAGCAGCGGCATGGGCAGCCGGCCACGTTCCATCAGGAGCAGGTTGATAAGTAGGCGCCCGATCCGCCCGTTGCCGTCAAGGAACGGGTGGATGGTCTCAAACTGGTAGTGCATTAATGCTGCCTGGACGAGTGCTGGAAGGTGATTGCCATCGTCGTTGACGAAGTACTCCCAGTCGCGCATCAGGTCGGGCAGGTGATCCGGCAGTGGGGGGACGAAGGCAGCGGTCTCGGGCGTGGCACCAGCTCGTCCGACCCAGACTGGGCTGGTGCGGAGCTGGCCTGGGTTGCACTCCTCGCCGCGGACGCCGCGCAGCAGGACCTCGTGTACCTGGAGTACGAGTCGCTGCGTGATGGGGAGAGATCTGGCCAGGCTGTAGGCGAGTTCGGTTGCTTCGAGGTAGCGGTGGACCTCGGCGACGTCGTCGTTGGTCGCAGATGCATCGAGTTCCGACTGGAGCAGGTCGGACAGGGATGCTTGGGTGCCTTCGATGCGGGAGCTGGAGAGCGCCTCGCGTCGCAGGTAGGGCCCAATGAGAAGGCTCGGGTCGGTGATGAGCATGCCCAGGCCTTGGAGGTGTCCGAGCGCGGCATCGGCTTCGGACATGGCGGCCACCACGCTCGCGCTCAGAGGCAACTCGCGTGGCACCAGGTTCGGCAAGTAGTAGGTGAACGCCCATCGGTTGCCGGGCTCGCGCATCGGCTTGCCGAAGGCGCTCTCGACGAATCTGCTGGCGTCCATAAGCTCAAGATACAACTTGAGTGGCTTCAAACTTGGAAGTTCAGGCCAAACTTCCAAGTTTGAACCCCTTTGACTTGGAAGTTGTCCTGGACCTTCCAAGTCCACTTGGAGAGTCACCTAGAACTTCCAAGTCTGATGCCCCTTCACTTGGAAGTTGTCTCGGACGTGGCAAGTCGACTTGGAAGTTCGGCGCATGCGTCTTGTTCCGACGAAACCGATGTCGGCGGCACCCTCTACGCTGAGCGGCAAGGTAGGAGGTGCGATGGCCAAGGAGGCACCAGCAGAGCGGCAGCCGCTGTCCGGCTGGGACCTGCTCGGGCTGCCCGGACAGATCCAGAGTGCTTCCTTTCTCACCGCGCCGCTGGCGCAGCAGTACCGGTTGATTGTCGACACGCTGGCGCGGCAGCAGTCGGTCTCGCTCACCGGCGTCAGGCATGACGAGTTGCTGGCGCTGGTGGCAGAGCGGCTGCCCGAGCACAGCGCCCCTGAACTGCTGGACGACCTGAACCTGGACGCCAGACTTGACTCCCTGGTCGGGTGGGGGACGGTCGAGTCCTGGCAGGATCGCGCCGAGACCGAGGCCGACTTCCTTCGCAACCGCAGCCGGTATCAGCTCACCGAGGTTGGTGCCTTCCTGCACCGCATGGCCCAGGACCTGGAGGCGGATATCGGCGCTGGTTCCACCGCGGCCCTCATGGCCCCTGGCTCGCTGCTCGACCGGCTGGACGCCATGCTGGCTGCGCTCGACCGTGGCGACACCGTGGGAGCGTCCACCGAGTACGCCCAGGTGGAGACCACCCTGGCGGCGATGTCCACCTCAGCGGCGACCTGGCAGTCCAAGCTCGCCGCGGCGCTCGGCGGGCCGCCCGAGGAGGCGCGGATTGTCCGGCTGCTGGAGACGATTCTGGCCTACGTCGAGGCCTGGGGTTCCGGAGTCGATGCCTACACCGGTGGGATCGCGGCAGCGGTCGGCCAGCTCGACACGCTCCCGGCCGACGTCTGGCGGGCGATGGCGCTGGCCCGGGTTCAGACCACCGCCCCGGACGAAGCGGTGGACGCCGCGACCGCAGGCATGCAGCAGGCGGTTGGCGTGTTGCGGCAGTGGTTCTGCGGGCCGGTACCCCAGACCCAGCGGCTGCGACGTCAGATGCGGGACGCGATCGCGCCGGTCCTGCGCAGTCACCGGACGCTCCTGGCGGTGGGTGGGACGGTCTCCCGCAAGGCCGACCTGGTACGGCTGGCCCACGCCGTCGAGGACGCCCCGGACGCCGGGCAGGCAGCCCTGATCTGGGCCAGCGCCACCTCGCTGTACGCAGCGCGGCACCTGCGCGTCCCGGCCCCCGAGCCTGACCGGCCGGCGCAAACCTCGGTGTGGGACGCGCCCCCGGCCGAGGTGTCGCGCCGGCTTCGGTTGCAGGGCCAGCGCTCGCTTACCGGACGCGCGGCCCGGATGCCCGACACCTCCGACGCCCGCGCCGAAGCGCGCCGCCGTGCGGTGGCCGAGCGAGCCGACCTGGCACGTGCGGAGGCGACGCTGGCCGAGCGGTCGGGGACGCCGCTGTCGGCCTGGGAGCCGCTGGACGACACCCAGGCAGAACTCTTCCTCGCCCTACTCGCGGATGCCCGGGACAACCCGGCCGAAGACGGTTCCCTGACCGGGATGAGCGCGGACGGCCGGTGGCGGCTGCGGCTGGTTCCCACCGATCCGCCGCGGGCCGCGACCTTGCGGCTGCCGCAGGGCAGGCTGGTCCTGGCGGACGCGCGGGTGGAGATCATCTCGTGAGCGTGACCTCCTTCAGTCGCGTCGACCTGACCGAGCGGCAGGCCGCCTTCACCGGGCTGCTCGCCCACCCGCTGGTCAGCCCATGGACACAACCTCAGCTGTATGCCTTGGTGCACCGCCATGAGCACACGGTCAGCCTGTGGTGCGCCCGGCTCGGCTACCGCCTGATCCGGATCGACCAGTGCTTCCGGCTGCGCCGGCCAGCCATCGCGGGCCAGGTCGCCATGCCGCGTGGCACGCCGTCGCCCCGCCGTCCGCTGATCTTCGCCCTGCTGGTCGCGGCGATCCTGGAGGACCTCCGGCAGGATTCGGTCACCTTGCAGGAAATCTCGGACGGCATGCGGCACTTCACCGCGGCGAACCGGTTCCGCCCCTACGACCCCGAGCGACGCAGCCACCGGGTAGCGCTGCTGGCTGCGGTGCGACTGCTGGCCGAACACGGCGTTCTGGATCAGCGCACCTTCCGCGGCGAACTGCTCCAGGCCTGGGAGCGCAGCGGCGAGGGGATCGGGGCCGGCTACCGGATTCACCGCGATGCGTTGGTGCTGCTGGTGGACACCCGGGACGTTGACCTGGCACTGGCCCCGCAGGAGCCTTCCGACGACACCCGAAGCCAGCGCCTGCTTCGGGAACTGGTCGAGACCCAGGCGCTGCACCCGCAGGAGCTGGTCGAGTCCGAGGCGAGCTACTTGATCTCGCAGCGCCGCCGGCTGGTCGATCAGGCCGAGGAGATGACCGGCGGCACCGTCGAGGTCCGCTCCGATGCCTGGGTGCTGGTGCTGCCCTCCGACCAGGGGGTCGACCCGGCGCTGACAGTCGACTTCCCCCAGGTGTCCGCTGCCGATTGGGTCGCCCTGGCGCTGCTGGACAGCACCGGACGCACGGCGACAGCGCGACCTGACGGACGGCGGCACTGCCCGTCCGCGATCGTTGACCGCCTGGCGGCCGAGCTTCATCGCGACCATGCAGCCCGGCTGACCGTCGCGCTGCGCGACCAGGCCGACGCCGTCCGGCAGGCCGCGGAACTCCAGCTGGGCGCGGCCGGGCTGCTGGTGGTTGACACCTCCGGAGACTGGCTGCTGGAGCCGGAGGCCGGGCGGTACCGCAGCGCCGAGTTGATGCTCCCTGCCACCCGGACGACCGCCCCCGACGCCCTCTTCGAGGTATGACAATGACCCCGGCGAACCACGTTCCCGAACCGAGTCTCGAAGGCTGGGTGGACGCCGCCGTCCTGGGCGGCTGCCCGCTGCCCACCCGATCGGACCGCTGGCAGCCGCTGCGTGCCGGCGTGGTCAACCTGTGGGAGTTCGACCAGCCCGAGTACTGGTATGCCAACGGTTGGGTGCAGCTCACCGGCCGCAATGAGACCGGCAAGTCGTCGCTGATGGCATTGACGACCCTCATCCCGTGGCTGGCCGACACCTCCTCCAGCAACATCGACACCCTCGGCCGATCCGGCAAGAAGTTCCGCTACTACGTCGAACCAACCGGGGCCGACGGTGACCGGCGGTCAACGGACGCGGCGACCAACCGTGGCTGGCTGTGGGTCGAGTACGGCCGGCTGACCGACGCTGGCCCCCGCTACTTCACCACCTTGCTGTTTGCCGAGGCCCGCAGTGCCGCGGCGGACGTCCGACTCAGCTGGTGCACCCTGGAAGGCGCCGCGCGCGTCCGCGAGAGTGTCCAACTGGCCCCACACCACTTTGTTGCAGCACCCAAAGAGCTATCCATCCCTGGCTGGACTCCCCATCCCACGGCCTCCGCGTACCGCGAGTACGTCGCCGCCCACCTCCTCGGCAGCACCGTGGACCGGCTGGAGGCGATCGGCAAGATGCTGAAAGTCACCCGCACTCCCAAGCTGGGTGCCCAGCTCGAAGTCGGCTTCGTCCAGAAGCATCTTCGTACCGCCCTTCCCGAACTCAGTCGTGCCGAGGTCGATGCGCTGGCCGACGGCTGGGATCAGCTCGACCAGATCCGCGCCGACCTGGCCGCCACAAAGGAGGCGGCCGAGACCCTGGAGAAGTTTCGCCGCGGCGCCTGGCTGCCATGGGCGCGGGCGGTGGTGCGGCAACGGGCGGACACCGCCAGTGTGGCCCGCACCGCCTTCGACGCCGTCACCCGGCGGGAGACCGAGGCCCGCGCGACGGTCGAGTCGAAGGTCGGGGTTCAGCAGGAACGCACCGAGCAGGCCCAGGCCGCCCGGCACTTGGCCGACAGCCGGCGTCGCGCCGCCGAGGAGCTGCAGGCGTCAGCCCGTTTTCAGGACGCGCAGAGCCGGCTCGCGCGGCTGGAGAGTTCCCGGAAGCAGCTCAAGACGGCGAGTGAGCAGCTTGACGACGCCAGACAGGATCTTGCTCGTGCCGAGCAGCGGGAGGCGGAGGCGGCAGCCGAGGTGGGTCGCCGCCAGGAGGCCCACGCCGGTCGCGCTGATGCGGCCGAGCGGGCCGGAGACGAGCTGACGGCAGCTCTCAGGCCGCTCATCGACCTGCCGCCGGGAGACCTCGACCTGCCCTGGGTGGAGCAGGCGCTACGGGAACGGGAGCGGACGATCGACGCCGCGCAGTCGCAGGCCGCCCGGGCGGCCACCGCTGAGCAGCAGGCGGGTACTCAGGAGGAAGTCGCCGCCGCGGCCAGCGAGCAGGCCGCCACCGACGCCGCCGATGCGCAACAGGCCTGGGCCGAGGCCGAGACCGCCCGTGGCGTCCTGAGCCGAGTGGTGGCCGCCTGGGCAACGAGCCTGGTTCCGACAGTGACCGACCAGCAGGTCGACGGCTGGCTCGCCACTCTTCCCGCCGACGAGGTGGAAGCTCGTCGCGCCCGGTTGGGCACTGCGATCCGCTCAGAATGGTACGACCCCGCGCGCGCCAGCTGCCTGCAGCGCAAGGAACGAGCTGCGGTGGAGCAGGAACGGGCAGCCGCTGAGGTCGCGCAGCTCGACGCCGAGATCGACCGCCTGCTCAGCACGCCGGCACCGGTCTTCCCCACTCCCTCCGGGTGGCGGCGTCGCAGCCGGCCGGAGGCTTCGCCGGCGGGCGCTCCGCTGTGGGCGCTGGTCGACCCGCGCGACTCCGTACCCGAGGGAATGCTGGCCCGGCTGGAAGCGAGCCTGGCGGCGTCCGGACTCCTCGACGCCTGGGTCAGCGCGGACGGGGTGGTAGCAGCCGGCGACGGCGGTGAGGTCTACGTCACGGTACCCCCGCCGGTGATTGGAGCGACCCTGGGCGACTATCTGATGGTCGCACCCTGCGATTCGGCGGTCGCGGACGTCGTCGCGGGCCTGCTGGCCGGCGTCGGGGTTGCCGGTTCCGTCACCGAAGCCGATCCGAGCGGGTTGGCAATGGGGCTGGACGGCAGCTGGCGTTCACTTGGACTCGCTGGGCGCGCCCAACCGCAACACGCTACGGCGGAATGGATCGGGGAGTCGGCCCGCGCGCACCGGCGACGGCGCCAGATCGAGGAGTTGACGCTCCAACGCGAGCGGTGGCAGGACCAGGTTCGGGTGGCGCAGGCCGCCGCCCAGTTGGCCGATACCGACCTGGCGTCGCTGGACGAGCAGTACCAGCGGCGTCCGGACGACGGTGAGTTGCGCGCTGCGCTTGGCTTGGCCGCCCACCGCGACCAGACCGCCGAGCGCTCTGCGGCATCAGCGGCTCTCGCCCAGGCCAAGGCCGAGCGGCTGCGAACGGCATCGGACACCCAGCGGGCGGAGTTGCTGCGGTTCTGCGCCGAGAACCGACTGCCGAACGACACCGACGGGCTGGCCCGGCACCGGGAGTCCATCGGCGCGGCGAAGGGCGGCGTCGGGCTGCTGCGGGTTCAGCTGGAGCAGCGCGATGATGCAGCCGAGGAGTTGGCCGGAGCGAGGCACCGGTATGCCTCGGCGGGAGACGACAGTGCCGAGCTGAAGCACCGGCACGACCTCATCGCCGGCCGGGTGGCTGAGCTGGAGGCCACCGTCGGCACCCTGGAGGCAACCGTCGGCGCGGACGATCTGGAGATCCTCGACGAGTTGGCGCGATTGCGCGAGCAGGAGGAACTGGCCGCCGGGCAGCGAGACCTCCTGGACGAGGAGCTGCGGGTACTCGCAGGTGAACTCGGCCAGGCGCAGGAGCAGTTGCGCACCGCTGAGCAGGAACGCGAGCAGGCGCGCGAGGTGCGCGACAAGGCATGGGACGCCTTCCGGGTGCTGGTCGACCGTGGCCTCGCGCGCGAGATCGGCCTGGAGTCCGACCAGGGGTTCGTCGCCGCGGAACGGGTCAGGGATCAGGTGGCGATCGCCCGTCGCGAGGTCAGCCCGCCGCGCTGGCCCAGTGGTTCCGAAGAGCAGGAGAGCTATGTCGGGCGACTTCACACGGACCTGATCAAGGCGGCCAGTGAGGACGTGCGGGTCAAGTTGGAGGCCGGCGGGCGCAGCCTATCCGTCGACACGGGTACCCATGGACTGCCCGAGGTCAAGGTGCTGGTCGATTCCACCGGTTCGCCGCTGGGACCGCTGGCGGCGACTGCCCGGCTGGCAGAGGTGCACGACGAACTATCCAATGCGTACAACCAGCGGGTGCAGCAGACCCTGGACGAGCTGCTCGGCTCGACCTTCCTGGAGCACCTACGCGAACGGCTGGGCGCGACCAAGACGCTGATCGACCGGATCAACGACGTGCTGGCCGAGCACCCGGTGGTCACCACCAAGACCTCGCTGCGGATCAAGCTGGAGCCCGCCAGCCTGTCCGACAAGGCAATGCTGGACGCGGTGAGCGGCCCGTTGCTGGTCAATCCCGAGGTCGCCGCGCAGGTGCGCGACCGGCTGCGGGAACGAGTGGAGGAGGCCAAGCGGCTGGCCGACACCCAGGGGGACGAGGATTGGCGGGGCCGGCTGGCCCAGCAACTCGACTACCGGGAGTGGTTCGACGTCCTGCTGCAGAAGCGGGTCGGTACCGGTGGCCGGTGGGTGCCGCTGACCACGCAGGGCTATGCCGAGCTGTCGGGCGGGGCGCGCGCGGTGATCCTGATGCTGCCGCTGGTGGCGACGCTGGCCGCGCTGTATGAGGATCTCGACGGCTGCCCGCGTCCGTTGTGGCTGGATGAGGCCTTCGACGGTCTGGACGCCGGCAACCGCGCCATGATGCTGGACTTGTTCGGCAGCTTCGACCTGGATGTCCTGGTCGCCGGTCCGGCTCGCCTGGTGAACGTCCGAACGGTAGCTACGGCCGCCATCTATCAAGTGGTGCGAGCGCCGGCACCCCTGCCGGGCGTAGACCTGACGCTGGAACTGTGGGCGGGTGGTGAGTTGACCGAGGTCGCCCTGCCCACGGTGCTGCCGTCCGGGCCGGGTGCCGAGCCTTCGGTTCAGCTGGATCCGGCGGAGGAGGGCAGGTTGTTGTGACGTCCCCCGTGCCCGGCTTCCTGCTGGCGTGGTCACGCCGCAGCGGGCCGGCCAAGGTCTTGGCGCTGGCTCGCTCCCGTTGGGAGCAGCGCCGGTTGGGTCCACGGGCCCAGCTCGCCGTCGAACTGAACCCGGAGGAGCGGCAGCAGGTCGAGCAACTGCTGGCAGCCGGCTGGGCGCGGTCGGGCACACCGGTGGCGGTTCGTGACTTGCAGGCCGGGCTGGAGGCGCACGGCTGCACGCTGGAGGCGCTGCTCATCGCGGCTGGCGGCCCGCTACGAGACCTCCCTGCTGAGCGAGTGGTCGAAACCGATGCGCTCGTGCAGGCTCGAGACGCTGCGCTCGTCCAACTCCGCGACCTGCTGGGCGTCCCGCTCCCGGTCGCGTGGCGAGAGTCGGTGGATGCCGCGTTGCTGAGGTGGGTGATCCGCCGCCGTCCACCCCTGGAGCGCTCCGCCGAGGTCGCCGCGGTGGTGACCACCCTGCCTGTGGAGTGGGACGGGGTGCTGCTCCCCGTCCTGGCTGCCCGAGTTGCCGGCGATGCCCATGCGCTGGATCGGAACCGGGCATTGGGAAGGGCGGTCGCCCGGTTTCTCGCCCTGCGGGCGATGGTCGGCGCGTCGGACGATGACGCCGTCGGCAAGCTCGACCTCTCGCGCGATCCGATCGATACCGCTGGCGGCTGGCGCGAAGCATGGGCGAGTGCTGGTGTCGCCTGCGACGCGGTCTCCTCGCAGGTGCTGGTGCTCAACCTGCCGTTGGATGGGGACGCCCCCGCCATGGCCTTGAGCCGAGCAGCCCCGGGTGAGCCGGTCTGGCTCACGTTGCGGTCGCTGGCCGGTGACCTCAGGCTCGATGCGCCGCTGGCCGTCTATGTGTGTGAGAACCCTTCGATTGTGGAATCCGCGGCCGATCGCCTCGGTACGCGGTCAGCCCCGCTGATCTGTACCTTCGGACGCCCGAGCCTCGCCGCGATCCGCCTACTCGAGGCCATTTCCCCCACGGCACGGCTACGGCTGCGCGCCGACGGGGACGCCGTGGGGTGGACGATCGTCAATGCGCTGCGGGCACGGTTCCCCCAGGCCGGCCACTGGCGGATGCCGCAAGATTCATCCGGCTACGAGGAGCAACTGCTCGACGACCTGCTCGACGACCTGGCTCGCGGCAATCAGCCCACCTGATCCCGTGGCGGCGGTTGGCTCCTGCGGCAGCAGCGGGGGCATGTCTGTTGTTCGCATGGAACGAAAAGCAGGCATGCGACGGACGTATGTGGCAGGACTGGCCGATGACCCTGAGGACCGAGTTCCCGTCGATGCCAGGCTTTTCGCGGTCGAATCTGTTCTACATGAGACGGGTCGCGGAAGCGTGGCCGGACGTTGACGAATTAGTCCAGCAAGTTGCTGGACATATCCCGCGGACCCACCTGACGGCGGGTCGGTCAGGCGCAGTGGGCAGAGTTGCTCGCCATCCTCGAGCCGCAGTTGACCGCTCCGGGACGTCATGGGCGAGGTCGGACCATGCCACGCGGCCAGGGTGACTACGCCGGCAACTCTGGTGCCCTTCATCGCCAGAAGCTGTCCGCGATCTACGTCGACCGGAGAGATGGTGGCACTGTGTCCCCGTCCTCCGTGACCCACGACGACGCGGAGCGCGCCATCAAGGCGCTGGACGCGTCATTGAGTTGTTGAGCGGAATCCTCGGCCAACTCTCGCCCGAAGCGATCACTTGTGCACTGTGGCTCAACGAAACCCTGACCCCGGTCCTCGACAAGTACGTCCAGGAGCACGGTGACGCCGCTGGCTTGCAGCTGGCGCGCGACCTTGTCGCCTGGGGCCAGTCGCTCAGCGACACCGAGCCCACGCGCTAATCAGGCAGCATCTGGATCAATCACATCGGTGAAAGTTTCCACAACGGCCAGTAGTGTTGCGTTGTGGACGTCAAACTGTTCCAGAAGGCGCCGTTCGGCAAACTCGTTCCGATCAGCGGCTCACTTCCCAGCGGTGGTACGTGGGAGCACTGGGCCTTCCTCCCCAATCCGCTGTCGGGTGACAGCCCGGAGCTGAGCGGTCGCGCGTACCGGCACGTCGGCGATGCGCGCGCGGCTCTGGCCGCACTCGATTCGACTGCCCAGCGGCTGCCCAACCCGAGACTGTTCAGGAGTTCGACGCTGCGCCTGGAGGCCCAGTCGACTGCCGCCCTCGAAGGAACCTACGAACCGCTGGCGCGCGTCCTCGCCGCTGACTCCGACGACGTCCAGGACCCCTCGCTTCGTGAAGTGCTCAACTACGTGATCGTGGCCGAGACCGCGTTCGGCTGGGCCGAGGAGGGCCGCGGTTGGGGCTCTTCCAGTCTGGCCAATCTGCAAGGCATGCTCATGCGCGGAACCTCGTCGGAGCGTGAGCACTCCGGGCAGGTGCGGCCGGTACAGGTGGTGATCGGACGCAGGGACGGCGTGCCGCCGGGCGAGATCCCGATCAAGGCGGCACGCTACGTGCCGCCGCCCCCAGGAGCCGATCTCGAAGCGCGACTACGCGACCTGATCCTGTGGATGCAGGCTGATCACGGCGACCGCATCGATCCTGTCGTGGCTGCGGCGATGGGTCACTACGAGTTCGAGGCGCTCCACCCCTTCCACGATGGCAACGGACGGCTTGGGCGGCTCCTGATCGTCCTTCAGCTGTACGCGTCCGGGGTCCTCACCGAGCCGACCCTGTCGGTGTCGACCTGGTTCGAGGCGCGGCGGACGGAGTACTACGACGCACTGCTCGGTGTCTCGACCGATGGGGACTGGTCCACCTGGGTCGGGTTCTTCGCGCAGGGTCTGGCGGACTCGGCCGAGGCTGCACGGAGAAGGATGCTGGCCCTGGCCGCGGTCCAGGCCGAACTGAAAGAGCGTCTCCAGTCGACGCCGATCCGCACCGGAAACGCGCGGTTGCTCGTCGACTTCGCCGTCGGTCAACCCACGTTCACCGTCGCGCAGGCGGCCAGAGCCCTGGGCATCGGCAACGCCGGCGCCAAGAAGCTCATCGACTCGCTCGTCACTCACGGAATACTCGCCCCCTACGACGAGCGTGTGTACGGCCGGAGATTCCACGCGCCGCGAGTTCTGGACGTTCTTCTCGGGCAGTAGGGAATAGCCCGCCACCTATGGGTCAGGCACGGCGGCGGCGGGTGAAGGACAATCCAGTGGGAATGGGACGGAACGGGCGTTCGAGATCCTCCGACCGGACTCGAATGAGCCGCTCGCCGAAGCGGGACGCAGGCAGGCCGATGGTCTCACGGTGCTGCGCGAGTTGCTCGACCTCCCGCTTACTGATGCGTGGCTGGAGCCCGTGGATGAGGCGCTGCGCCACTCGTTCTGGGTGTATCCGAGGTTGACCCACTGGATCGTCAAGTATCAGGAACTCCACCCGGTGCCGTGAACCTGCGTTCCGTGTCAGAGCGGTCCGCCACCGTGCTCGCCGGGGACTGCCTGATCAGCACTCTTCCGCCGCCAACGGGATGGTGAAACCCAGCTCGATCCCGGCGTAGTCCCCCGGGTCGGAGCCAGGCTCGGCGGTCGACCGAGCTCGGAACTCGGCGCCGTTGGCTGGACTCCGGGCGATCAGCCCACCGCCTGTGGAGCGCTCCGGGCCCGACCAGCCGGCGGACGGTTCCATGCCGAGCTTCCTCACTGTCGGCTCGGCGGCTTCCGCGAGTACGTCCCAGTGCTCCTCGGTGGGACGCTCGGACGCCGCGTAGCGGGCGGAGTCGTAGAAGCACTGGCCGTCTGACCGGATGGTTGGCTCGGCGGTTCGGCGGAGGTCGGGCGCGTCAGCTCGGGCGTCGAGGACGGCGATCAGGTCGTCCAGCGCCGCGTCCACCAACTGACCGGCCTGGACGCGGGTCAGCGGGCCGGGGGTGGTCGGGTCGACTCCGGGAGCAGCCGCCGAACAGCCCGCCAGGCTGCCCAGGGCGACCAGCGCCACCCCGAGCCGGAACCCCGCTGACCACGCCATACGCCGCATCGTAACCGGGAAGGTTGGAGGATCGAGCCCCGATGGGGAGCGCTCCCCATCAGGCCCGGAAAGAGCGATCAGCACGCTTATAGTGGCCCGGTGGTACTCATCGGAGCTGACGTTGCGCAGCTGCGCGAACTCGGTGCCCGGCTGTCCTGTGCCGCGGAACAGCTGGAGAGTCTGCGCGCGCTGGTGACCTCCGGTGCCCGGGTGTCCTGGCCTGGCCCGGACGGCGATGCCTTCCGCAACCACACGATCAGCCTGGCCGGCGTCCACCTCAGTTCGGTGGCCACCCGGCTACGGGACGCCGGACGAAACCTACTCACCCAGGCGAATCAGCAGGAGCAGGCCTCAGCAGTCGATGGCATCAGCGACCCGGGGGAGCGGAACCCGTTCTGGTTCTGGGAGGACGGCTTCGCGCCGTTCTGGGGCGACACCGCCGACCTGCAGGACGACATCCCGCTGGACGACGAGCAGTTCACCCTCGACAACGTCGACCAGGAGAACCACGACAACTGCGTGACCGTCTCGGCGCTGGGCGTGATGGGCGAGCTGGATCCGGAGTACTTCCAGGAGCACATCGAGCGGATCGGCCCCGAGCACTACGAGGTGACCCTCTACGACAGCCAGGGCAACCCGGTCGTCTACACCGTCCAGGGAGACGTTCCACGCGGCGGGGTGCGTGGCCAGGACGGCAACCAGAGCTGGATCACCCTCTACGAGGCGGCCCTGATCCAGCACGGCGTGCTCACCGAGGACGGGGGTTACAGCGGCACGGGTACCGCGGTGCAGGTGTTCCAGGCGGTCACCGGCACCCCGGGTTCCCGGGTCTTTCCGGGCGAGTCCGACTACCCGTCCTTCGCCGAACTGCAGGAGATGGCAGAGACCGGCCAGCCGGTCGTGCTGGGCACCATCGACAACGAGCTGCCGGATTCGACTGCCGAGGCCTACGGCGCGGAACCGATCCAGCTGGTCGAGAACCATGCCTACATGGTCGACAGCGTCAACCCGGACGGCACGATCAACCTGATCAATCCCTGGGGCTCCGAGGGAAGCTACGTCGAGGAGTCGGGCACCCACCTGATCACCATCGACCGCGACCAGTACTACCTGTACTTCGACGGTGCCTACCTGCCCGGCGACCACGCGGACTGGAGGTGAGTGCCGTGCCCAGATCGACCAGCATCAGCCAGCCGGACGGCTCGATCCGCGCGATCGCCGTCCAGGGCCAACAGGTCTGGGTTGGTCCGGTTCACGTCGGGGTGCTGTCGGCCCGGGTCGGCACCCTGCCCGACGGCGGCGAGGGGCTGCGCGCCAAGCTGCAGCTCGCGACCGCGTCCGGCGTCGAGATCCGCGTCCTGCTTCCCGGTGACCATCTCGAGTTCGACGGTCTGGGCAGCCTGGACGTGGTGGGCATCACCCCACCCGAGCCCGCTGATGGGCCGAGGCCTGACCACGGTGGTGGTAGCCGAGGAATCGTCGGCCTTGAGTTCCGGCCGGCCGATCAACGCCGCGGGAACCATCTCCGACGACGACCGCCACGCCGCTAACAGCGGCGGGAAGGAAGGAGTCCTGACGAGGTCCGCGGCAGCGGGCCGAGGAACAGAGCCTGACGAAAGGTCGAAAACTCCTTGTCGCAGGAGCTTCGTCAAGCTCAGCCATCGTTGATCAGTGCTCTACGACGCCTGGTAGGTCTGGATCCGCTCGATGTGGGCCGGGGGCTTCAGTTCGCCCGCGGTCACCGGGAACGGCAGGCGATTCTGCGGCGGTGCGAGCGGGCAGGTGACGTAGTTGGTGAACGCACAGGGGAAGGAGTACGCCTTGTTGAAGTCGATCACCGTGTCGGAGTCGGCCTCGATGTGGTCGATCGGCACCAGGCGTCCGTTGCCGTAGGTCTCCTTGCCGCTGGTGGCGTCGGTGAAGTGGACGCTGCCCTCGATGATGCCGGTGATGTCGTTGGGGCGTCCGGTCACGGTCAGGACGTAGCTCTGACCGTCCAGCTCGAAGGCGAGCGTGCCGATCACGAAGCTGTCCTCCTTCACCCCCTTCTCGATGGTCTCGACCTGGAGGTGTTCACCGGCGGTGCGGGTGAACCGGGCCGGAATCACCCAGCGGTCGTCGAGCGGGAAGGTGGCCAGGTCATCGATCCGACGCCGCTCTGCCTCCTTCGGGTCGCGCACCCGGACGCCGTAGATGTTCTCGCCGTCGTAGTCGGTCCGCTTGATGGTCTCGACCTTCTTGCCCTGGTAGAGAACCGGGACCAGGGAGTACTTGTAGCCGTAGGGGATCGGCGTCGGCCCGGTGGCCGGGACACCGTCCACCTCGATCGTGTCGTCGTTGCCGGGCAGGTAGGTGATGACGTCCCCGTTGAGCAGGAAGGAACCCGGAATCCCCTCGACGCTCAGCGGTTCACCCTCGGTGAGCCAGTCCTGGCTGACCATGGCCATCCAGCCGTGGGGAGCCGTCAGTGCGCTGACTCGATCGGCGTGCCACTGCTGCCACTTCGCCTGGTACTCGTTCGTCACCGCAGCCATCCTGGGTCCTCTCCTCGTGCTCGACCACAACTAAAATACCGGAACCATCTTACTGATACATCAGAGAGTGAGGGCAGCGTCCCAGTAGTATCAGGAATGACCTGAATCTCAGCGAAGGGTTTGGCCAATGGCGCACCAACGGCAGCAGCCCCACCGGCGGACCGGCGACCAGGCGCGACGGATGAGCGCCCCACGGAGTGCTTCTCCTCCGCTGCGCTCTCCCGAGCAACTCTGTGGGGACTTCGCGTGAGCGCCGCGCTGGCTTCGGACGCGATCTACCGCGAGCTGAGGCGCCGGATCGTGTTCGCCGAACTGCTGCCCGGCGCCGAGATCGACGTCGAGCAGTACGCCCACGAGTTCCACTCCTCCCGCACCCCGGTCCGCGACGCGCTCCGCCACCTCAGCCACGACGGCCTGGTGGACGTCCATCCGCGCGCTGGCTGCCGGGTGTCGCGGGTCTCGATGAAGGACCTGGTCGATGCCCTGGACGTCCGAGAAGCCACCAGCCCGGTGATCAGCCGGCTGGCCGCCGTCCGTGCCACCCCGGCGGAGGTCGACGAACTCGAGGTGATCGCCGAAGGGGAGTACCTCGGAGCCGAGAACAATGTGCACACCCTGCTGTCCGCGTCACACCTCTTCCACTGTCGGGTGGCCAAGCTCTCCCACAACCAACGGCTGCACGAGATCACCGCGCACGTGCTGGAGGCCCTCGAGCGGGTGATGCGGCTGTGCGGCCAGGAGCCACTGGAGTCGGCACCGCCGCTGGACGACCACCGCCGGCTGATCGCCGCCTTCCGCGCCCGGGACGCCGAGGGCGCGGCTCAGATCGATCTCGAACACATCCAGCGCAGCCGCAGCCGGCTGATCGACCTGGCGACCAGCACCCTGGCGCTCTTCGAGCACGGCGCGGATCCGGTCCGGACGGCCGCCCGGTAGCGGCTCAGTTCACGACCGCGGGGCCGTCGTCGAGCTGAGAAAACGCACGATGGCCTCGAACGACTCCGCGCCGGCCACCGCGTTCCCCCACGCCGTACCGCCGTTGCTGTACGGCACCCCCGACACCGGGTGAATGGTGGCGAACTGCGTGCTGGGCAGGTTCGGCAACCCGATCGCATGCCCGGCGTCCGGGTAGTCACAGTGGTGGGCTTCCCCACCGCTGCGGCGCACCGCGTCCACCACGATCCGCGAGTACAAACTGGACGGCCAGGCGCGGTCGTCCATCCCCGAAACGCACAACACCGGGCCCTGGATGCGTTCCACCGGAATCCTCACCTGCTCGGCGAAGCCGGCGTCCCGCAGCCCGTCGATGAACACATTGCGATGCCGCTGTGGCGGCGGCTCTCCGTCCCACGGCTGCCAGCTGACCCCAGGATTGCGCTGCCACAGGTGGGGGAGCGGCTCGCCCTGCCAGGTCCACGCCGGCGCATCCCAGCCGGCGCCGCCGGACGCTCCCTGGGCACCATGCACGTACGCTCCGGGGACGATCGCGGCCACCGCGTCCACCAACTCCGGGAAGCGAGCTCCCAGCAGCAGGGAGAGCTCGCCGCCCCGGGACTGGCCGCTGACCGCCACCCGGCCGCCTACCGGACTGAGTTCGGACGCGGCCCACTGCAACCCGCGCTGGAGGTACTCCAACGGGGTGCGGGTGATCGAGTCCGGCAGGCCGGGAGCGTGGAAGTACCCCAAAGCGAACGCCTGGAGACCCCGCGAGGCGTACAGGGATGCCCTGGCCTCGTTGATCCCGCCGCCGGAACCGTTGAGCACCACGACGGTACGGAACGGTCCGTCCCCGGGTGGGGTGAACAGGGTGCCGACCAGACCCGCGTGCCGAATCTCGGTGCGCCGGACGCCCTCGGCCAGGAACCGCTGGGACACCTCCGCCGTGGCCGGCGGACCCGGCTGAAGGGTCTCCTCCCAGGCGGTGAGCTGGGTGCGGAGCGGCTCGGTGACCTCGCGTGGCCACGGGTTCGCACCAGCCTGTTCGGGTAGCTGCGCCCACCACAGCCCCATCGGATCGACCCGGCCGATGTCCCCGCTGGCCGGTGCGTCGCGGCCGAGATCGACCTCCCCGGTGTCGGACGCCAGCCAGCTCGCCTGCGCGCTCCAGCGGACGCCATTGCGCTCGGTGGTGGCACGGACGCTGACCACCCGTCCCGGGCTCGCCCCGCTGACGGTGATCCGACGGGGAAGGTCGAGGAGGCCGTCGGGGTGGTCGACGTGGAGCTGGAGGCTCATCGGCTGACTCCGACCTGATTGAGGAACAGGGCCCACTCCGCTTCGCTCACCGGAGCCTCGGTCGGCAGTTGCTCTACGGCCCCGGGCAGGTGACCACCGGCGGCCTGCCAGCGTGCCACGATCGCGCTGACCTGGCTGGTGAGGTCGGTTCCGACCGCTTGGGGATCAAGGCCGAGCACCAGCAGTCCTCGTCCGGGGGTGTCCTGGACGCCCAGCAGCGCGCCGGCGATCACCTCGATGGCCAGTCCGGCCAGCGAGCCGATCAGGCCCCGGGCGATCAGGGCCGTGGCGGCCTCGGCATCGGTGGTCGGCTGGCCGGTGGCGTCCAGCGCGGTGCCGTCAGGCAGCGGCGTCCGGTCGGCCCGATGGCGGGTCAACGCCGCCTTGGTCAGTTCCGAGGTGGCGGTGTCGATCACCAATAGGCCGTCGGTGTGGGGCGCCGCCAGGCAGAACGGGTTGGTGCCAATCGCCGCGCCGTTCCCCTTCCACGGCGCCACGGCCGGGGTGGATTGGGCCAGGACAATCCCGACCAGGCCGCAGCGGGCCAGCCCGGCGGCGTAGCCGGCCAGCCGTCCGGTCCCGGTGACGGCGGGCAGTCCGATCGCCGCGATGCCGAACTCGGCGGTCAGCTCGGCGACATGGCGGACGCCGCTGGCCAGGCAGAGCGGCCCGGGGACGTCCTCGCCCGAGACTCGGCGGAAGCCGCCGGTCCCGGAAGGTTCACCCGGCAGTCGGCGCGTCCCAGCCAGTTCGCGGCCGAGCAGGCTCAGGCCAGCCCACCCCTGACCGTGCTGGTGGGCGGCCAGCGTGGCGCGGGACACCAGATCGAGGTCCGCGGTGTTCGCACCAGGCAGGGCCTGGCCGAGGACGTCGTTGAGTTCGGCGTGGGTCAGGATCATGGCTCGGCCGTTCTGGTTGGCTTCGGCAGCATCATGCCTCCAGCAGTGCCCCGGTCGAAATGGCCAGGTTGATGGTCACCGTCCTGGCGCGGCGAATGTGGTCCAGGTCGAGCCGGAAGGCCAGCTCCGGATCGCGGGCCCGGAAGGCGGCCAGCAGGTTGCGGTGGTCGTCCAATAGCGGGGACGACTCAAGCGGCTCGCGGCCGGCGATCCGCAGCACGCGGTCGAGATCCTCCAGGGCATGTTCGGTGATCTCGTGCAGTCGTCGGTTGCGGGAGAGCTTCGCCACCCGGCAGTGGAAGAGGTGGGAGGCGGAGAGGATCGAGTGCACGTCGCTGGCCGCGGTGTAGCCGTTCTCCGCGATGGCTTCGAGGGTGTCGATGTCCTCGGTGGTTGCGTGCCGGGCGGCCAGCCGGCTGGTGGTCGGTCCGGTGGCCTCCCGGATGTCGAGGATGTCGACCAGTGATTTCAAGGTGACCGCGGAGACCCGACATCGTGCCCGGGGAAGGACGTCCACCAGCCCGTCGTGGCTCAGTCGCTGCAGGGCGTCGCGGACCGGGGTGCGGGAGGAGCCGAACTCCTCGGCGTACTCGGCGACGTTGATGTCCGCTCCCGGACGCAACTCGGCGTGGATGATGCGGCGGCGAAGCTCCCGGTAGATGGTGTCGCCGGCTGGAGCTGGGCTCATCGGCTGGTCACTGTCGCGACCAGGGCACGAGCCAGCGCTCCAGCCAGCCCACCAGGGCGGACGCAAGGTAGCCGAGCACCGAGATGGTCACGATCCCGACGTACATCTTGGCCACCGCGAAGGTGGTCCAGGAGGTCCAGATCAGATAGCCCAGCCCGGAGCGGGAGCCGACGAACTCCGAGGCGGCGATGATCACGAAGGCGCCGCCGACCGCGAGCCTGGCGCCGGTGAAGATGCTGGGCAGGGCCGCCGGCAGCGCGATCGTCGACCATCGCTGCCACCGGCTCGCGCCGTTCGCCGTGGCCACGTCGAAGTAGATCGGCGGGGTCTGCAGCACGCCGCTCATGGTGTTGTAGAACACGTAGAAGAAGACCCCGATCGCCACGATGGCGTACTTGGAGGACTCTCCCAGACCGAAGATGAGCAGCAGCAGCGGGTAGATCGCGACCTTCGGAACCGGCAGCAGGCTGGCGATGATCGGACCGATGAACATCCGCAGCCCGCGCACCGAGCCGAGCGCGATGCCGATCACCAGCGCCGGGATCGCCCCCAGCGCGAAGCCGACGGCGATCCGGCTCAAGGTGATCGCGGAGTGGCTGACCAGCACCCCCGAGGCGATCAGATCGACGGCGGTCCCGATGATCGAACTGGGTGCCGGGAAGAACCGGGCATCCACCAATCCGCCCCGGGAGGCCAGTTCCCAGGCGAGCAGGATCAGCAGCGGGCTGAACGGCGCGATCATGCCGAGCGGGCCGGGCCGGCCCTTGCGGCGTAGCTCCTCGCTCAGTGCCTCCGCCTTGGTTGCGAGATCGAGAGTCGGTTGTTCGCCGGTCGGCGTCCGGGTGGTGGTCATGCCGCGGCTCCCTCGTCCAGCAACTGCCACAGGGTCGCGGTGATGTGTCCGTAGTCGGGGTGCTCGCGGATCTCCTGCACCGAGCGGGGACGCCCGAACGGCACCGTGACATCGGCGACGAACCGGCCCGGACGCGGCGACATCACCAGCACCCGGTCGCCGAGCAGCAAGGCCTCATCGACGGAGTGGGTGATGAACAGCACCGCCTTCGAGGTGCCGGACCAGATCCGCAGGAGTTCGTCCTGCATGCCGACCCGGGTCAGCTCGTCCAGCGCCCCGAAGGGCTCGTCCATCAGCAGCAACTGGCCGTCGTCCGCGAGCGCCCTGGCCACCGACGTCCGCTGCCGCATGCCACCGGAGAGCTGGTGGGGGTAGTAGCCGGCGAACTCGGATAAGCCGACCAGGTCAAGCAGTTCCTCGACCCGCTGGGAGCGGGCCTCGCGATCGGAGCGGCGGAGCTTCAGCGGGTAGGCGACATTCTGCGCCACCGTGAGCCAGGGAAGGACGCCGTGCTCCTGGAACACCACCGAGGGACGGCCGACCACGTCGACCGTCCCGGCGTCCGGTTGTTCCAGCCCGGCCAGGATCCGCAGCAAGGTGGACTTGCCGCACCCCGACGGGCCGAGGACGCAGACGAACTCGCCATCGGCCACGTCGAGGGACAGATCCTGCAGGGCGATCAGCGACTGATCGCGACGACGGTCGTAGAAGCCCTTCCACAGGCCGGTGACCTTCGCTGCGAAGTCGGTCATAGCGGGGTCCCCGCGAGGTTGCTCGGGGGTGGAGCAGAAGAACGTCGTGGGGTGCTCACGCTTTCGCCTTCTCCTGGGCTTGCTTCAGCAGGTCGGCCTGGAAGATGGACTGGATGTCGGCGCTGCCTTCGTACTCCAGCGAGCCGCGCTGGCGGAAGAACTCCTCCTGCTTGGCGACGTCCGCCCAGTCGATCTGGCCGGTCGGATCCTGCTCGGTGAGGCCGATCGAGTCCAGCGTCTCCACCGGCAGTTCGGTGTACTTGGAGATGATCTCCTTGCTGGCGGCGTCCGTCCAGCCCCCGGCCTTGAGCTCAGCCGCGGCCTTGAGGTAGGCGCTGGTGAAGGCGACCACGGCATCGGGATGCTGCTGGACGTACTCGCTGTTGAACACCAGCGCGCCAAGCTCGGTGCCAGCGTGGTGGCTGACGTCGGTGATCTCGACGGCCAGGTTCTCGCCGAACAGCGCGCTCGAGATGGGTTCGATCGTCCAGGCGGCGTCGATCGAGCCGTTGGCCAGCGCGGGGCCGGTCTCCGGCGGGCCGACATTGACCAGTTCCACGTCCTCCAGGGTGAGGCCGGCGGTGGCCAGCGCCAGACTCACCGAGTAGACGCCGAAGCCGCCGTCCCCGGGGATGCCGACCTTCTTGCCCTTGAGCTCGGAGACCTGGGTGACGCCGGACAGCGTCGACGCCACGAACGGCGAGGGATCCTTGCCGGACTCCGGGACGCGCGACACGCTGGCGATGACCGACAGGGAGGCGCCCGCCTTGGTGGCGTTGAACAGGCCGGCTCCCCAGGTCGCGCCGCCGGCGACCACATTGCCGGTGCTGACCAGCTGGTAGGTCTCGCCGGAGGTCCCGCCCTTCGGGATCAGCTCCACGTCGACCCCGGCGGCATCGAAGTAGCCCTTGTCCTCAGCGAGGAAGAACGGGGCGTAGTCGGCGTAGGGCGAGTAGAGGAAGGAGATCGCCGGAGCGGGCTCGCTCGTCGCACCGGTGGAGCCTGACGCCGAAGGACTGGGCGAGGTCTGCGCGGCACACCCGGCGAGCACCAGCACGGTGGCTGTGGCGCCTGCGATGAAGGATGCTCGGGTGAGGGACATGATGGACCTTTCCAGTGACGAAGCCCGGAGGCTGATGTGTCAGGAAGCCTACATGAGTCCATCAGATGGCATAGCTGATGTATCAGTGGTGAGACCTCGGGTTCGGGGATCGAGCGCCGCGATGCGACCTCCAGGCCTACGCCAGCGACGTGAGACCCATCAACGACGACGGAAGAACCGCTCGGAAAGCAGTTCGGGAAGGGCCACGCCCTGCTCCATCGCATCCTTCGCGAGACGGTCGAACTCGTCAATCTCGGAAACGGACCTCACCACCAGCGAGACTCGTCGCTCCGGAACGGTGGCGACGTGCTCATAGGAGTCAGGTGATGCCCAGTAGCAGCTCGCGCAGGTGGCCGGATCGCGTGCCGTCCAGTTCGGGCAGGTCTCGCAGGACCAACTCTTCGCACGGTTGTCAGAACCGCACAACGGCATGAAGTACTGGCTCTTCCACTCGTCCGGATCACCCCCGATCCGAAACGGAACACGATGATCGGGTTGAAGGATCCGTCCGCTGTACTCCCGTGACAGATTGCGCAACGGTGGTTCCATTCGTCCAGCAACTGATCCTTGAACCACTTCGGGATCGGTTTCCGTGAGGCCTCGCCCTCGCCGCTCATGGTGTCAACCAATCGGTACGACGCGACTCGACGCTTCTCGCCCTCGACCTGAACGCGACTCATGACGAACGGGACGCCGGCGTCCTTCAGGTCCGCCAGCACTCGCGGCGGGTGGTTGTAGTCCATGCTCTTCAGGCGGACGGTCGTCACGAACCCTTCTTCGATCATGATCTCAAGCGCGACCCGGGCTCGTGTGGACATCCGCTGCGACCTGGCCCACTTCACGAACTTCGCGGACGGCTTCCGCTCCGACATGCTTCGAGCATAGGCGCGGAGCTAGAGGAACACCGTCTGACGCGGATCGAGCACCGTATCCCCATTGGTTGGCCGGGTGGCGACATCGCCGTTCAGGCGCGCGACCAGCGCCGGCGAGAGATACAGCGACTCGACGGTCATGTCGTCCTGGCCCAGCAGCGTCGCCTGCGCCGAGCGACCCGCAGCCAGGTGAAGATGCGTCAACCCCAGACTCGGACTGATGGGTTGCCCGTACTTCCCGTCCTCACGCACCGCGTCGTAGGAAACGATGAACGAAATCTCCCGCTCGACCAGCTCCGCCAGAACGGGTTCGAACTCTTCACGCGGGAGTCCACGCATATAGCGATGGTCACGAACGTTGGTTGTTCCCTGATAGGGCGGGTCCATGTAGACCAGGTCATCACGCGAGGCAGCCAACGCGAGCGGGGCGAAGTCGCTCACCACCGCCTCGGTCCCCGCCATCGTCCTGGAAACCGAGGAGATCCGTTCCCTGACCACCGCGGGCTTTGCGCCGAGACGACGGTGATCGGGACTCTGGTTGAACAAACCCTCCTTGGAGTAGCGAACCGCGCCCTTCACAATGCGGTTCAGGAGGTAGAGGAGTTGTGCGGGTCGGGGATTGGCATTGAACGCTTCCCTCGCCTTCCAGAAGAACTCCCGAGGATCCGCCTGCTGCTCGTGCCACATCGACTCGTAGGCATCAGCGAGCGCACCCGGGTCGGAGAGGATCGCGTTCCAGAGGTCGATCAGCGGAGCGTTGATGTCGGCGATCAAGGCAGTCTTCGCTCGTCGCGTGTAGCGAGCCGCGATGGAAACCGCCGCGCTGCCGCAGAACGGTTCGATCAGACGGTTCGTGGACGGCGGGACCAGAGGCAGGATGGCGTGTGCCAGACCCCGCTTGCTCCCCTGATAGGGGAAGGGATGCGGGACGTTCGCCAGTTCCTCCCGCTTCCTCAAGCGCATGGGTTCGATGCTCGCTTGAGTCAGCGCCGCGGATGCCATGCCTCCCATGATCGCAGGAAGCACCCACACCCGCACTGACCCCACGCGGAGCTGTCCAGGCCCGTGCGGGTCTGCCATCCGCCGGACGACAAGCACTGACGGGCGGCGTCCCGGCGAAACGACCCGCAGGCCCTTCTGGCGGCCTCGCTAGCGGCGAGGCGTGTGGCGCAGGTCGCAGGGTGGTCCGCCACCCCACCGCCTACGCTTGCCGCATGGTGGTGGGACGAGCGGTGCTCGCGTCCGTGCTGGCGATGGCCCTCAGCGGCTGCACCCAGCCCTGGATGCAGGACTCCTGGTGGGTGTCGTCGCCCCCGCAGGTGCCGTCGTCCAGCCCCAATCAGCCTCCGGCCAGCGCGACACCGACGCCGGTCGGCTCCGAATCCCCGACCCCGGATCCGGAACGGGTTCGCTACCCCTACGACGGCAGCATCGGCGACGAGACCTGCGTGGCCGCCTCCCGGGATCAGCTCAACGAACTGGAGGAGGTCGCCGGGCTGGCCGGCATCGCGTCCTTCACCCACGGCGCACTGGTGAAGGCCAACGAGCCGTGGTGGACGGTGGCGGTCGCCCCGCGGCTCAACCCCGACAACCCTGACGCCGCCAACCGGGACATCGGTATGACGCTCTGGTTCGTCACCAACCGTCCGTCGCTCGCGGAGGGCCACGCCGTCTCCACCTGGCCCCTCGAGCCGGATCCCGACGACGATGCCGCCGACCGGGCGCTGGCCTGCCTGAGCCGCGTCCCGAGCCCGCCTCCGGATCCGCCGGAGGACTCGCCGGCCTCCTACACCGGCCGGGTCGCGCTCGGCGCCACCTGCGTCGCCGTCCTGCCGGAGATGCTCGCCCACCTGGAAGGGGTCGGACGGGTCGGGGGTGCGATCACCTACTCGCGGGGCCAGATGGTGCCGGCGAACAAGAAGTGGTGGACGGTGGCGGTCGCGACCGAGGTCCACCCCAACAAGCTCGGCCACACCCGGGAGAACGTCCCGGAGGTCGTCTACTTCGCCACCAACGCCCCGAGCAAGGGCAGCGGAGCGGTCTACTTCGCCCTGGACACGATCGAGCAGGACACGGCTGCCGCCGCGGCCAGGCAGTGCCTCGGCTAGCGTCCCGCGTCCCTGTGAACAGGCTTCAGGCGCGCGACGCCAAGGCGATCCGGGCGTTCTGGCGCACGCGACGTCGGCCCGAGAAGCGCGCCCAGCCCAGAACCAGCAACCAGAGCACGCCCGCGACGATGAGCAGGTTGACCGTCATGGGGTGCTCCCACGGGCTCACGAAGGAAGCCTGGTAGGGGAACGACGACGGATCGAAGTAGGACTGGTCCTGGATCACCCACGCCAGGGGGAGGCCCAGTTCGAGGGTCCTCAGGTCGGACGGGGTGTAGGCGGTCGATCGGCTCACGAAGAGGAGCAGCACGGTGATGATCCCGCTCGAGATGACGGTGGCTGCCCCGAGGGCGGTTCGGCGGCGAGCGTTCGATGCTTCGGCCATGCCTGGGAGCCTACCTTTCGGGCGAAACGGGCGATCCGGCGCTGCGGTCGCGAAGTGGCGGTAACCTGCCGCGCGCTCCGTCCGGCACCATGGGCATATGAGAGTCGCCCTGGCCCAGTTGTCGTCGACCACGGACCCGCTGGCCAACCTCGCGCTGGTGCGGGAGTACGTGGACCGGGCGGCATGCGAGGAAGCCGAGCTGGTCGTCCTTCCCGAGGCCACCATGCATTCCTTCCAGCGGTCCCCGGCGGAGGCCGCCGAGCCGCTGGACGGACCGTGGGCCAACGCCGTCCGGGGGATCGCGGCGGAGCATGGGATCACGATCGTGGTCGGCATGTTCACCGCCGCCACGCCCCTGGTGCGGAACACCCTGCTCGTCACCGGGGAAGCCGAGGCCTACTACGACAAGATCCATCTGTTCGACGCGCTCGGCTACTCCGAATCGCGGACGATCCAGGCCGGCGATCGGCCGGTTGTCGTGCGACTCGGGTCCGCAGGGGTCGGGCTGGCCACCTGCTACGACATCCGGTTCCCGGCGTTGTTCACCCGCCTGGCGGAACTGGGGGCCGAGGTGATCGTGGTGCCCGCGTCCTGGGCGCCCGGACCCACCAAGGTGCACCAGTGGCGGACGCTGGCCACCGCCCGCGCCATGGACTCGACCTGCTTCGTGGTCGCCTGCGGACAGGCGCGAGCCGCGGACGGCGACGGCTCGCGCCCCACCGGCGTGGGGCACTCCCTCGTGGTCGACCCGTTGGGCAACGTCCTGGTCGAGCTGGGCGATGAGCCCGATCTGGCCGTGGTCGACCTCGACCTCACGCTCGTTGCCGAGGCGCGTGAGGCGATGCCCGTCCTGCGGAACGCGCGACGGTTCCCTGAGGGGTGACCGGCTCGGGCCGGGCCCCGGGAGCAGCCCGGCAGCCGTGTGGAGGCCGGCTGACCTGGAACAACTGTCACATGGACCCCATCAGCCACAGGTGCCCTGTGGATAGCCCGGCGTCCTGTGGATAACTCTCTGGTGCTCTTCCGGGCGGGCAGTCCATCTGCCAGACTGGCGCGCACTCCCACCCCAGGAGCGGACGATGAAACGACTCGCCTGGAATGCCGTCGCGGTGCTGGCTGCTGCCGTGCTGGCAGGCTGTCAGCCGGCCACGCCGACGCCACCCAGTCCGACGACGCCCGTCCAGTCACCGACGTCCGTTCCGACTCCCACGTATCTGTGCACCCCCGAGGCCGGTGGGGACGAGGCTCCGTGCAGCGAGATCGAGTACGAGGAGATGAAGGCCAAGGACGCTCTCTATGCCGAGGCGGAAGCGGTGTATCGGGAGTTCTTCGCAGAGAGCGTTCGCATAAGCCGAGATGGTGGTGTTGACGAGCCGACTCAAGTACTTCTTAGGACAACTACAGGTGACTACCTCGACAACATGCTGTCAATCTTCTCGAGCATGCGCTCGCGGGGAGTGAAGGCGGAAGGAGAAGACCCTCAACTCACCGTCTCAAGGCTCCCCGGCGTCGCCAAGGCAGGCTCGCTGGTTGCGCTGTCAGTCTGCATCGACTCACGAGGCTGGGCGTTCTTTGTCGGGTCGGAAAGGACCGCCGAAGGTCGAGTCGGCGTAGACGAGGTCTACCTCGCACGTTTCGGTGACGACTTGAAGATCATCGGTGCTGATGGACGAGAGGAAGACGAATGCGGTCCGTAGACAACATCACCCGCATGTTCGCTGCCGTGTCACTCGCCGTGACTTGGCTGGTCGTCAGCATCATGCCCGCCCAAGCTGAACCCGACATCGATGACAGCGGGGATGGGGTCTTCGTCGGGACCCACAACTGGGGCGATGAGAAGCCGAAAAAGGACAGAAGACACTCAACCACACCCCAGCAACGCGGGCGCTCCCCACGCAGCACGCCTCGATCGAGACCGATCAACTCACCTCCGCCGACCTCCTGCGAACGCGGGCCGGACGGCCAGTTTGTGGATCCTGATGTCTGCGCGGACGTGTTCACCAGCCTCCATCAGGACACGGCGGAAGAACTCGCCCGACGTCTTGTGGTGCGGCTGCAACTGCCTGACCCGACGCCCCAGTTCGGGCCCGACCCGGCGGACAACGAGTGGAACATGCTCGCCGTCGGGTATCCGATCTGGCTGTGGACCGAAGGCCCCCGAACGGTCACCGCTACCGAGACCGCCTACGGGTACACGTTCACCCTGCGCGCCCGCTATCGCACGACCAGCTTCGAGATGGGCGACGGCCACACCAAGCGCTGTACGACCACCACCGCCTACCAGCGCTCGGTGAGGCCCGGGGCGAAGTCTCCGACCTGCAGCTACACCTTCCTCGAAGCAGCGCCCGAGGGCACGTACACCGTCACCGCCACCACGCACTGGGACATCGACTGGAGCGTGAGCGGTCACTCCGGGACGCTGCAGGGCACGCATTCGGCCAGCCGCGAACTACCGGTCGGGGAACTGCAGGCCATCGTCGTGGGGTGACGGTGGTCCATTGGGACGGCAGTTGGTGGCGACACCTAGTCCGGAGACCCCGTTCGCGGGAGCACAACTCGACCGTGAGTTGGAGCGGCACGCCGCACTGGCGTCCGTCCGATCTACGGAAGTCCGGCCGGGCCGACCCCGATCAGATCAGTTGAGGCGCCGGGCGCTGGCCAGGATCGCGACGGCCTGGTCGAGTTCCTTGGCGGTCGGGTTGGCGCTGTTGTCCGCCGAGCCGAGGTAGACCGGCTTCGAGCCGCCGTAGTCGAGGTAGTGCTGGTAACAGGGCTTGTCGGGACGGAGCGCGAGCCCGATCCACACCGGATACTCGCCACCGTTCACCCAGCGAATCTCCGGCGTCCCGGCCGCGCCGGGAGCCACCGCTTCAAGCCCGTCGACCACGCCAAGGTGCTCCGATCCCGGCAACGGTCCGGCATCGCACGATTCGGCCATCCCGTTGGTGAGCAGATCGACGATGTAGCCGCTGGGAGCCTTGATCCAGAGGACGCCGTCGCCGTTGTCGACCACCGTCCACTTCGGCGGAATCCGGACGCTCAGATTGGCCTCCGCCACCTCAAGGCTCTTCCACGATCGACTGGAGACGGTCAGGTCCGGCAACGCCATCGCGTCGAAGGCCTCGATCACCTGATCCCCGGCAGCGTCCTCGACCCGTGTGGTGGGGTCGAAATCGGGGTTGGGACGGGTGCTGGCCAGGATCATCAGCACCTGCCCCAGGCCCTCCTGGTCATAGCCGCCGCCGATGTTCCCGACGTTCGTGGTGAACAGGAACCTCGCCTCGGGATGCTCCTTGCGTGGGTTCGGGTCGCCGACCGCCAGGTGGTTGGTGAAGGACGGGTCCGCCGCGCCCAGCATGTAGTCGAGCGTGCCGTCGGACGCTCCCTGCCAGCTCAGGATCACTGCCTGGGAGAGCGTGCTGGCGCGGTCCGAACTCCACACCAGCAGGTCCGGGACGGTCACCACGTTTTCGACCGTCGCGCCGTCGTCGATGCCGCCACCCATCGAGTCGGAGGAATCGAACCCGCTACGAATCAGCTCCAGGGGTGCCGCCGACTCCGGGTCGGGCGGGTTGACGAACAGGACGCAGTTGACGGTGCTGCAGCCGTCGGTCTTGCCGAGCTTGCCGTCGCCGTACAGGTCGTCGTCCACCGTCCAGTCCGGCGGGTACTGGAACGTGACCGGGTACTCGGGCGAGGCGAAGGTCAGCCAGCCGGACATGTCCACCTCGAAGGTGAACTGGCCCGACTCCGTCGTGGCCTCGGGAGCCGGCGCGCGGGAGGGCTCCGGGCCCTCGACCGGGGCCGGGGCGGCCGGGATCCCCTGGCCCGAGTGCAGCAGCACGGGCAGCCCGAAGCCTGCCACTACGCCGAGGGCGGCCACTCCCACGACGGCGCTGATCACCCGGTTCCGGCGCTGCACCCGGCGTCCGGCCGTGGCCAGTCGCTCGGCGTCCAGGGACGGACGGAAGCCGTCCGCCGCTTCCCGCAGGTTGACCCGGAGGTCATCGATCTCATCGAACATCAGGCTTCTCCTTGGCCAGTCGCTCCCGCAGGGCGGCGAGTCCGCGTGACACGAGCTTGCGGGCATTGACCTGCGAGACGCCCAGGGCGTCCGCGATCTCGGCGAACTCCCGGTCCTCCATCACCCGCAGCACCACCGCCACCCGCTGCCGCTCGGGCAGGGAGGCGATCAACCGGATCGCCCAGTCCCTCCCGTCCACGGCGGGCGCCGGATCGACGGCCGGGAGCCGTCCCGGATCCAGCGACACCAGCCGACGCAGTCTGCGGCGGGCGGAGAGGTGCCGGTTGATGATCGAACGCCGGACGTAGGCGAGCGGATCCCCCTGTCCGGCCACCCGTTGCCACTTCGGGTAGAGCCCGATCAGGGCCTCCTGCAGGACATCCTGGGCATCGTGCGGGTTGCCCGTGATCAGCAGCGCGAAGCCGCCCAGGGCGCGGCCGTGCGCCACGACGAAGTCCTCGAAGGTCGACGTCGACGGCACTGCCACGCGCCAAGCGTATTGCGCCACGGTCATGAGCGTCCCTCGGTCACGGTGGGCCGACAGCCCACATGGGTAACACGCGCGTTCAGGCCGGTTTGTGACACGTCGAGGCGTTCCTCGTCCCGCAGAGTCGGACCCAGCCGGCCAGGACCGCCGATCTTGTCGATCTGACCGGGCCGATTGGGCCGTTCCGGAACGCGTCCGCAGATCTTGTCGCTGTGAGCACGAAATTCGGCCTGGCAACGACAATCTCGGCGGCCGCCCCCTTCATCGGCGCCACCGGGCGCCTGAGAACCACCAGATCGGCGGTCGCGCGTCGAGCCGGCGCGGCTCAGCCCCGGACGGGCTCTGGACCGTCCGGGCGACGGCGGATGGTCACTGACAGAACCAACCCTCTCGCTCATGAGGGCGGGCGGGACGAGCGGCCGGGATCGCAGCGACTACCGGGCGTCCGGTAGAGTGGAACCGGTTCCCCGCGCGGCGGTACCTCGCCCAACTCCCCCAGGGTCGGAAGACAGCAAGGGTAAGTGAGCTCTTCCGGGTGCGCGGGGGCCGTTTTCTTTCCAGCTCCGGCCGGGCCGTGCGCCTGTCGGCGGCACCCCGTAAGGTTCACTGCGTGGACGAGCGCGACGACGATCTCTTTGACGAGGAGCCTGACCTCCTGGTTCAGGAGGGCCCGGGCTTGTTCGACGAGCCGGACGAGGAGCCGTCCGACCGGCCCGATGTCGAGGATCCGCCGGACGCCAGCGCGCTGACCGGACGCCCGCAGGCCGACGTGGACGCCGCGCTGCGCGATGCGGTGGACGCCCGCCGCACCTCCACCGCCCCGGTCGAGCGGCCGGACACCCCGCTGGCCCTCTACCGCCGCTACCGCCCAGACACCTTCGCCGAGGTGATCGGCCAGGAGCACGTCACCGACCCGCTGCAGCGCGCGCTGGTCAACAACCGGGTCAACCACGCCTACCTCTTCTCCGGCCCGCGCGGTTGTGGCAAGACCACCTCGGCCCGGATCCTCGCCCGGGCGCTGAACTGCGAGCAGGGCCCCACCCCGATCCCCTGCGGGCAGTGCCAGTCCTGCCGCGATCTGGCCCGCGGCGGCCCCGGAAGCATCGACGTGATCGAGATCGACGCGGCCTCCCACGGCGGCGTGACGACGCCCGCGACCTGCGCGAGCGCGCCTTCTTCGCCCCGGTGCACAGCCGTTACAAGATCTACATCGTCGACGAGGCCCACATGGTCACCCAGCAGGGCTTCAACGCGCTGCTGAAGGTGGTCGAGGAGCCGCCGCCCCACGTGAAGTTCATCTTCGCCACCACCGAACCCGACAAGGTGCTCGGCACGATCCGCTCCCGCACCCACCACTACCCGTTCCGGCTGGTGCCGCCGAAGGTGCTCTCCGGCTACCTGGCCCAGGTCTGCGATGCCGAGGGCGTGGCGGTCGAGCCGGCCGTGCTGCCGCTGGTGGTGCGGGCGGGCGCCGGCTCGGTGCGCGACTCGCTCTCGGTGCTCGATCAGTTGCTGGGCGGCGCCGCCGAGTCCGGCGTCAGCTACCAGCAGGCGACCGCGCTGCTCGGCTACACCCCGGACGCGCTGCTGGACGAGATCGTGGACGCCTTCGCCGCCGGCGACGCCCACGGTGTCTTCGCCGCCGTCGACAAGGTGATCGAGGTCGGCCAGGATCCGCGCCGGTTCGCCGAGGACCTGCTGCGCCGGTTGCGCGACCTGATCATCGTCGCCGCCGTCCCCGACGCCCTCTCCAGCGGCCTGGTGGACGTGGCCGCCGACCAGGCCGAGCGTCTCACCTCGCAGGCCAGCGCGCTCGGCCCGGGCGAGCTGACCCGGGCGGCAGAGGTGCTCGCGGTCGGGCTCACCGAGATGCGCGGCACCACCGCCCCGCGGCTCCACCTGGAGCTGATGTGCGCCCGCGTCCTGCTGCCTGGCGCCGAGGTGGACGACCGCGGCGTCCACGCCCGGCTCGACCGGCTGGAACGACTGGTCCAGCTCGGCACCCTGCCCGGCCCGGACCAGGCCGCCGCCCCCCGCCCCGCCGCGAGTCGACCCGCCGAGACGAGCCCGCCACCGGCCGCGTCGGCGCCTGAGCCAGCCCGGCCGAGGCAGTCCGCAGCGGCTCCGCCAGCCGACCGGCCGGAACCACCGGCTGAGCCCGCCACCCCCCGGGAAGCCCCCGCGACGCCCGTCC
>JAEXCA010000127.1 GCA_023393755.1 Actinomycetes bacterium
GATCAAGGTGGTTGCCGGCATAGCGCTGGCCATCGGCCTCGCCGTGCCCACCACGAGTGCCATGGCGCTCAGTGCCACCGGCGGCGGCGTCACTGCCACCAGCCCGTGGGGCGGCGACGGTGGGGTCATCGGCGTCTACGACGGCAGTGGCGACGGTGACCCGGGCAAGGCCGAGTACTACCGGCAGGACAGCGCCGGTACCAAGCGCACGCTGTGGAACCACAGCGGGTCCGGGACTACCGTGGTCTCGGGCGGCGGCTCGAGGATCATCAAGTTCCAGGCGTGCGACGAGAACAACGCGGCTCCTGACGACTGCTCGGGCTGGGTCGCCCCGTAGCCCTGGCCTCACCGCGACACCGCCCGGCCGGGCCGCCCCCCCCCCGGGGGCTTGCCCGGCGGTACCGGTTTCCTCTACCGCTTGCCTTCTTCATGAATTCGGACGTGCTGTGACCTCCACACCGCCGCTGGGCGATGGCCTTCGGGTGACGGGCCTGACCTATCAGGTCGAGGACCGCGTACTGCTCAACAATGTCGACCTCACCGTGGCTCCGGGGGAGTCGGTGGCCATCACCGGGCCCAGCGGGTCGGGCAAGTCCACGCTCCTGATGTGCGTACTCGGGCTGATCAAACCCGACTCCGGCACGATCACCGCCGGCGGGCACCGTCTGACCGGTCTGCTGCCCGGCGCCCTGGCCAAGGCCCGTCGCAAGCACCTCGGCGTGGTCTTCCAGTTCGGCGAGTTACTCCCCGAACTGACGCCGGTGGAGAACGTCGCGCTCCCCGTGCTCCTGGACGGCTGCGACCACCATCAGGCCTACGAGGAGGCGATCCGTCTCCTTGATGAACTCGATGTTCCCCACGGCACCACCCCCACGGCGATGCTCTCCGGCGGGGAACGCCAGCGCACGGCGGTGGCCCGGGCCTTGATCGCGCGGCCGCCGGTGCTGCTGGCGGACGAACCCACCGGCTCGCTCGATCCCCGGGCACGTGAGAACGTCGCCGATCAGCTGTTCCGGATGTGCCGCGAACGCGGCTGCGCGCTGCTGGTCGTCACCCATGACCCCGCCGTCGCCGAACGCGCCACCCACGAATTCCAGTTGCTGGACAGCACTCTCGTCCCCGCCCGCCGAGGAACCCTCGCGTGAGCGGCTCGTACCCCACCCGGACCCGCCGCCCGGGCCGACTGTGGAGCCGGCTCTTCAGGATCGGTCTGGCCGCGGCGCGGACGACGCCCGGCACGCGACTGCGCTTCTGGGCGCTGATGGCGGCATCGGCCGCGATCGCCCTGACCGCCCTGGCGTTCGCCACCACCACCGCCACCTTCGACGGACGGAACCAGCGCGACACCGCCCGCGGCCCCATCCTGACCGGCGACGCCCAGCGCGCCACCGCCCTGTGGAAACAGGCCTTCGACTCGTTCGGCACCGCACCGCACGGAGTCATCTACCTCGAGCCGCTCGTACCCGGCAGTCCTCCGCCGCCGGGGCTGTCGCGCTGGCCCCGCCCCGGCGAGGCCTTCCTCTCCCCTGAACTGGCCCGGGCGGCCGAGGACCACGACAGCCTCGACCGGTACGGCCACCACGCCGGAACCATCGACCCGCGGGGGCTGAGATCACCGTCCGAGCGGATGGCGTACGTCCGCCCGGCCCACCCGCCGGCCGATCCCGAGGCGCAGTCCTGGCAGTACATCACCGGCTTCGGGCAGCCCTTCCCGACGAACCCGGAAACCTATCCCCACACGGCGGCCGAAACCATCGGTGTCATCACCGTTCTGATTGCCGTACCGGCCGTGGCGCTGCTGGTGATCGCCACCCGTGTCGGATCGGCGACCCGTGACCGCCGTAGCCGGCTCGTCAACGCGCTGGGCGCCTCATGGGCCCATCGGGCCATGATCAACGTCGGGGAGGCCTTCGTGCCGGCCGCCGCCGGAACCGCGGTGGCTCTCGTCCCGGCGGCGCTGCTGCTGGCCATCGACGTCCGTCTGCCGGTCACCGGCTACATCATCTACACGGCCGACACGCGCCGGGCGTGGCCCGCACTGGCCGGCGCGCTTGCCGTATCCCTGGTCGTGACCCTGCTGCTGGTCGTGATCCTGCACCGGGTGCAGCGCTCCAAGGCGGCCACCCGGCCGAGCACGCCTGTCTCACTCCTGCCGAAATGGCGGCAGGCCCTGTGCGCGGTGGGCGTCCTGGTGATCGCCTTCAGCCAGTACGCCGCCGAGCCCCTGGACATCGTGGCCTTCCTGACCGGCACCGTGCTGATGTGGGCCACGCTGCCCTCGGTGATCGCCCGGCTGTCCGTCGCCAACGGCAGGCGCGTCGCCGCCCGAGGTTACCGTGACGGGAATCCCGGCCGGCTCGTCGCCGGCCGCTGGACCGCCGCCCACCCGGGCGTCCTGGTGCGCCTGTCCGTGGTCTTCATCATCGGCATCGCCCTCAGCAGCCACATCCAGGTCTGGAACAGCCGCCTGGGAGAAACCGCCGCCGCCGCGCAGCGGACCACCCAGCGCGTGGGCGACACCCTCTACACCGTCCAAAGCGGCACCCTCACCCCCGGCGCCATCAGCAACTTCTCCCGCGCACTGCCCGCCGGAACAAGCCTGCTGGCCGTGAGCGCCCACCCCGAAGGCGACCACCCCCGCAT
>JAEXCA010000181.1 GCA_023393755.1 Actinomycetes bacterium
AGCCGGCCCAGCCCGGCAGCTGGAACGACGTCCCCGCGGTCGGCTCGGCCGGATCCTCCGGGTTCGGCCTGGCCGGCGCGGTCGGGACGTCGTCGATGGTCGGCCCGGCCGAGGTCGGGACCGACGGCGTGGGCGTGGCGGAGGGAACCGGCAGCGCACCCGGGGCGCCGCTGGGGGTGGGGTCGATCGACACCCAGCCCAGACCCTCCAGGAACACCTCCGTCCAGGCATGCATGTCCTTGGTGGAGACGACGTAGCCGTCGTCGGTCGGCTTGCCGGGCAGGAACCCCACCACCACCCGGGACGGCACCCCCACCGCCCGGGCGAGGATCGCCAGCGAGCCGGCGAACTGCTCGCAGTACCCGGTCCGGGAGACCAGCAGGAAGTCGCTGACGGTGTCCAGGGTCGACCCCTCGACGGTGGCGGTGGAGTAGGTGAAGAACTCCTCCGAGCGCAGCCAGCGCGCCAGCGCCAGGGTCCGTTCGCCGGCGGTGGTCGCGCCGGCGGTCACCTGCGCGGCCAGGTCGATCACCCGCGGATCGAGTCCCTCGGGCAGGGCCAGGGTCAGCCCGCCGTCCCCGGGGGTTCCCGGGCCGGCGGCGGCGATCGCCTCCAGACCAGGCTGCATCAGCCGGGCGTCGACCAGGTAGTCCAGGCCGCGGGTGGCCTCACCGCGGTTGCTCCCGACGGCGACGATCGCCCCGGTCGCCGGATCGTGGCGCCATTCGCCCGCGGCCTGGAACGACTGCGGCATCCAGGGCACCGGAAGCCACTCGCTGGCGAAGCCGTCCACCCGGATCGACAACGTCACCGGGTCGGTGTCGACCCCGTCGGCCAGGTCGGGCAGACCGGGCAGCAGATCCGTCGCCACCAGGTGGAAACCGGTCCGGTCGAAGGCGGGCAGGGCGGCCAGCCGGAGGTAGTGACCCTGTCCGTCGGAGGAGGTGTAGCCGATGATGTCCCGGCCGGTCGGCGCCCGCAGGTTGCGCACCAGGTCAAGGGTCGGATCGCCGAGCTGGACGGAGGTGTCCAGCCGGCTGGGGTCGAGCAGCGCGGTGCCCCGTTCGGGCAGGGTCAGCGAGACCAGCCCGCTGAGCGTCCAGGCCGCCACCCCGACCAGTGTTCCGGTGAGCGCGATCCCGCCCGCCAGCCGCCGGCGGCCGGTGCGCAGGTCGGGAGCGACCCGGTTGTAGACCGCGGTGGCGAGCACCAGCAGGTACCCGGCGCAGGCGGGCGCCAGGTACCACGGGGAGGTCTCGTCGTTCAGCGCGATCGCCGGCACCAGGTAGGGCAGGGCGAGGATCGGGAAGGTCCAGCCCGGGCGGTTCAGGCCCGCGGCCACCGCCTCGGCGACCACGAACAGCAGCCACAGCACCCCGACGCTCAGCACCCGGAAGCCCTCGTGGCCGGGCATCGGAGCGTACGCGTTCGCGACGAAGGCGGCGGTCTCGTCGATCAGTTCCGGCCACTCCTCCCACTGCCACCACACCGCGACCAACCCGGGCGCGAGCTGGAACAGGCGGGCCAGCCAGTCGGGGGCCCGGAGCGCCCGCACCCCGGCGCCGATTCCCACGCTGACCAGCACCATGACCGCCAGCTGCACCAGGAAGATCCGGTCCTGGGTCAGCGGTAGCACCGCGCTACCGGCCAGGGTGGTCGCCGCCGCCAGCGCCAGCTGGAGGCGGGTCTCGCCGGTCATCGTTCGGCCTCCCCGAGGAGCTGCCAGGCGGCGGCCACCGAGGTGCCCGGCGCGACCCGCAGCACCCGCCAGCCGGTCGCCTCCAGCAGCCGGACGGCCGCCGGGTCGAAGTCGCCGGGTTCGGGCAGCAGTGCCCAGCAGGCCTGGTGGTCCCGCCGGGTCGTGGCCAGCGTGCTGCCGTCCGCGGCGTCCAGCCTGCCGAGCAGGGCGATCAGCAGCTGGCCGCGCGCTCCGGCGGGAGCGGTCGACACCGCGGCCACCAGATTGTCGACCTGCTGCAGTTCGACGTCGGCAAGGTGCCGCAGCACCACCCGGGCGCCGGTCCGCTGGGGTTCGGACGGATCGCAACCCAGCGCGTCGGTCACCGCCACGGTGAAACCGTGCTCGATCAGGTGGCTGGCGATGGACGCGGCCGCCGACACCGCCCATTCGAACCGCGGCTCGAGCGACTCCGTACCCGGCGGGCCCCACCGCGGCGACGGCGGGTCGTACCCCGGCTCGCGGTAGCGCATCGCGCGGCGGCGGTCCGGCCGTCCGGTGACCGGCTCCGGCCGCTCCACCGGGATCGGGACCAGCTCGGCCCGGGAGAAGGCCGCGGCGCGATTGTCCAGCAGCACCACCGCGCTGGGATCCCAGGCCTGCTCCTCCCGCCGCACCATCAGCGTGCCGGTGCGGGCGGTGGAGCGCCAGTGGATCCGGCGGACGTCGTCCCCCGGCAGGTAGTCCCGCACCAGGACGTCGTCGGTGCCGATCAGGCTGGTCTTCAGCACCGTCGCGTCCGAGGCGGAGCCCAGCCCGGCCGCCGCCCGCTGCGGCTCCAGGGGCTGGACGGCCGGCAGGGCCAGCACCTCGGCGGTGCTCGGCAGGATCCGCTCGGTCCGCGCCAGGCCCAGGGCATCGGTGACGCTGCGGTGCAGCGGCCCGAGCTGGTGCCGTCCCCGCCAGGCCACCGTGAGCCGGTGCTCGAGCCGGTGGCGTCCGGTGCCGACCGGCAGGCTGTCCCCGGTCGGGCCGCGCAGCGCGGCCGGGTGGTCGTCGTGGTACCGCGCGGCCGCGCCCGCGGCCAGCCCGGTGGATTCCACCAGCACCCGGCTGGTGATCTCGCCGCCCGCGGTCAGCTCGCTCGGCGTCACCTGCCGTTGCACCCGGGGCGGACGGGAGCCCAGCGCCAGCAGTAGCCAGCTGGCCACCGGCAGCGCGATCAGGAACAGGCCGGGCCAGGCCAGATCCCGCTGGCCGGTCAGCCAGGCGATCACGGCCCAGACCAGCCCGCCCGCCACCGTCACCCAGCCCTGCAGGGTCAGCCCCGGCGGCTGCCAGGACGGACTGCGCAGGACGGGCGGCATGGCCATCAGCGACGCCGGGGCAGCGGGACCGTGGCGACCACCTGCGCCACCACCTCGGCGACGCTGCGCCGGCCCATCCGGGCCTCGTGGCTGAGCATCACCCGGTGGGCGAGGGTGGGCAGGGCGAGCTCCTGGACATCATCCGGGGTGACATAGTTGCGGCCGTCCACCGCCGCCCGGGCCTTCGCCGCCCGCATCAGCTGCAGGCTGGCCCGGGGTGAGGCGCCGAGCCGGATGTCGGTGGAGCTCCGGGTGCCGGAGACGACCGCGACCAGATAGTCCTTCACCGCCCGGTGGACGAAGATCCGGCGGACCGTGGCGATGCACCGGTTCACCGTCTCGGCGTCGGCGACCGGGGTGAGCAGTTCCAGCGGCTCGCCGTCACCGTGGTGGTCGAGCATCGCCACCTCGGCCTCCGTGCTGGGGTAGCCCATGTCGAGCCGCAGCCCGAACCTGTCCCGCTGCGCTTCGGGGAGCGGATAGGTGCCCTCCATCTCGACCGGGTTCTGGGTGGCCACGACCACGAACGGGCGGGGCAGCGGGTGGGTGGTGCCGTCCACCGTGACCCGGCGTTCCTCCATCGCCTCCAGCAGCGCTGACTGGGTCTTGGGGGAGGCCCGGTTAATCTCGTCGGCGATCACCACGTGGGCGAACACCCCACCCGGCTTGAACTCGAAGTCGGTGGTGTGCTGGTTGAACACCGACACCCCGGTGATGTCGCTGGGCAGCAGGTCGGGGGTGAACTGGATCCGGCTGGCCCGAGCGTCGATCGACCGGGCCAGCGCCCGGGCGAGCATGGTCTTTCCGACCCCGGGGACGTCCTCGATCAGCAGATGCGCCTCGGCCAGCAGCGCGGTGATCGCCAGCTGGATGGCGGCGTCCTTGCCGTCGATCACCCGTCCGACGGCCTGCTGGATGGCCGCAGCCGTCGTCTGGACTGCCTGTACCTCGTTCGCGGACGCGACCCGGCCCTCCATCGCTGCTCCCTCCCAGATCGGTTCGTCCCCACCCTAGAGCTTCCGCCAAGTCCTGCCGGTGGTGGGGCGGAAAGAGCAATCCGGCCGCGGCTCTTGCGTCGGGTGGAGCGATGTGGGGTATGGTGGGGTAAAGTGGAGCGACGCGGAGGAGGGCACCCATGTATCTGGGCACCTTCACGCAGAAGCTCGACGACAAGGGGAGGCTCTTCCTGCCCGCCAAGTTCCGGGAACAGCTGCGCAAGGGTCTGGTGATCACCCGGCAGCAGGAGCGGTGCCTGGCGATCTGGCCGGCCGATGTCTTCGCCGCGGAAGTCGAGCGGGCGGCAACCGGGCCCTCCACGTCCCAGCGGATCCGGGAGTACCAGCGGATGGTCGCCTCCGGAGCCTCGGACGAGTCTCCGGACGCCCAGGGCCGGGTGACGGTGCCACCGGCACTGCGCACCTACGCCGGACTGGTGAAGGACATCGTCGTGATCGGGGCGATCAACCGCCTCGAGATCTGGGACCAGGAGAAGTGGGCGGAGTACTCCGCCGCCCAGGAGGAGGCGTTCGCGGACCTGGACGAGGCGGGCGAGCAGTAGGGCGAGGACGCGTGCGACGCGGCTTCAACCCGAGGGGGCATCACCTGGCGCACCTTCCCCGGTGCCAGGCGGGGCCCTCGGGTTGGAACCACGGCGCACGAGTCATGACAGGCGAGGGTGGGATATGGGCGTAGCGGTGGCGAACCCCACGCACGTGCCGGTGATGCGCGCCCGGATCGTGGAACTGCTCGCGCCCGCCCTGGCACACCCCGACGCGGTCTACCTGGACGGAACCCTCGGCCTGGCCGGCCACGCCTCGGCGATTCTCAGCCACTGCCCGCGGGCCCGGCTGATCGGGATCGACCGGGATTCGGCCGCGCTCGACCTGGCCGAGGCCAGGCTGGCGGAGTTCGGCGAGCGGGTGCGGCTGTACCACGCCGCCTACCACGAACTGCCCCAGGTGCTGGCGGAGGACGGCACCTCGGCCGTCGACGCCATCTGCCTGGATCTCGGCCTCTCCTCGCTGCAGATCGACTCCGCCGAGCGCGGCTTCGCCTACGCCACCGACGCGCCGCTGGACATGCGGATGGACACCGACCAGGAACTGACCGCCGCCGACCTGGTCGCGATCGTGACCGACGCCATCCCGGCCGCGGCGCGGCATGCCAGGTCGGGACACCCGGCGAAGCGGACCTTCCAGGCGCTGCGGATCGCGGGCAACGGCGAACTGGAGTCCCTGGCCGGGGTGCGCCCGGCCGCCCTGGACGCGCTGGGCCCCGGCGGCCGGATCGCCGTGCTGGCCTACCACTCCGGCGAGGACCGGCTGGTCAAGCGCCAGTTCGCCCAGGCCTGCGCCGACCGGGTGCC
>JAEXCA010000235.1 GCA_023393755.1 Actinomycetes bacterium
CCGCGGAGGCGCCGACCGTCGGTTCGCTGATCACCTTCGGGCTCTCCCTGGCCAGCGCGCAGCCGGACGCCTGGGAACGGGCAGCGCGGCTGATCCACGAGCGCTACCGCCGCCGCCACCCCGGAGCCGCCCGCGCCGTCCCGTGGCAGGAGCTCCCGGAGTTCTACCGGCAGTCGAACCGTCGCCAGCTCGGGGTGGTCCGGCGGGAACTGGCCGCGCTGGGACGGACCTGGCGGCCCAGCTCGGCCGAGCCGGACGGCGCCTCGGCACCGGACGCCGACCCGCTGCGGCCGATCGAGGACGGACTGGCGGTCTTCGACCTGACCCTGGACGAACTGGCGCGGCTGGCCCGCGCCGAGCACGACTCCTGGCTGCGGCACTACCGGGACGCCGGCTGGACGCACGCCGAGACCCGGGACGAGCAGCGCCTGCGCCACCCGGACCTGCTGGAATGGGACGCCCTGCCGCAGGGCCGGCGCGAGGTGGTGATGGCCGGCGTGGTGGACACCCTGTTCCAGCTGCGGGCACTGGGGCACCGCGCGGTCCGTCCGACGCCGGAGCCGTCCGGCTGGCGGCGGTACCAGCGGGTCGGCGTGGTCACCGCCAGCCGCCTCACCTCACCCCACCCGTGGCGGACCTCGACCGGGGAGACCCTGGTCGGCCAGCCGGGCGACTGGCTGGTGACCGATCCGGCGGGCAGCGTCCGCACCGTGACCGACGCCAGCTTCCGGGCCACCCATCGACAGTTGGACGGGGACAGCTGGCAGCGGACCGCGCAGGTCGAGGCCCGGCCGGCCCGGCCCGGCGAACGGGTCGACACCCAGGAGGGGCCGACCACCGCCGGAACCGACGGCTGGGTGGTGCGGGATGCCGACGGGAACCACTGGATCGTCCCGGAGGGCACCTTCCGGGCCGGCTACCGTCCGGCGGAGTGAACCGAGCGGGCTCCGCGGGTCAGGCGGTGGCCAGCGACGACCGGAGGACGGGCTCGACCTGGGCGGGCAGTTCCCCACGCTCCCGGCCGAGCAGCTCGCGGCGGTGAGCGAACCAGGCCACCAGCACCGGGAGCAGCCCGCCGATCCAGGCCAGCGGGGCCGCGAAGGCCACCCCGATGATGCCGAACGGTGCGACCAGGAAGAGCCCGGCCGAACCGCGGAAGAGCAGTTCCATGAACCCGGCGATGGTGGGCACCCCGGTCGAGCCGAGCCCCTGGATGGCGTTGCGGAGCACGAACAGCGTGGCCAGGATCGGGTAGAGGACGCCGTTGATCACCAGGTACTGGTGGGCCATCTCGACCACCGCGGCCTCGCCCTCACCGACGAACAGCTGCACGATGGACGTGCCGGCCAGGATGATCACCCCGCCCAGCAGGACGGAGAGGCCCCAGGTCGCCAGCAGCGTCCGGAAGACGCCCTGGCGGATCCGCTGCCACTGCAGGGCGCCGCGGTTCTGCGCGACGAAGGTGGTGATCGCGGCGCCGAAGGAGGCCAGCGGCGCGACCGCGAGCTGGTCGACCCGCATCGCGGCGGTGGTGGCCGCGACCGCGTCCGAACCGAGCCGGTTGATCGCCGACTGCAGGATGACCGCGCCGATGGCGATCACCGACATCTGGAAGCCCATGGTCAGGCCGCTGCGGGCGGACTCGGCCAGCTCGCCGGGGTGCAGCCGCCAGTCCCCGCGGCGCAGTCGCAGCTCCGGCATCCGCTTGCCGATCAGCGCCAGGCAGGCCAGCACGGCGGTCAGCTGGGCGATTCCGGTGGCCATCGCCGCACCGCCGATCCCCGTCCCCAGCACCGCGATGAAGAAGTAGACCAGGCCGGCGTTCAGCACGCAGGAGACGATCAGGAAGTACAGCGGCGTCCGGCTGTCGCCGAGCGCCCGGATCACCGCTGCCAGGAAGTTGAACGCCATGATCGCGCCCGAACCCCAGAAGATCACGGTGAGGAAGGTCGCCGCCGCGGGCATCAGCTCGGCGGGAGTGCCGAGCAGGCGCAGCATCGGACGGGCGGCCAGTTCGCCGATCGTCGTGATCGCCAGCGCGATCCCGCCGGAGACCATCGCCCCGGCCGCCACGTGCCGGCGCATCGCGGCCAGATCGCCGGCGCCGAAGGCCCGGGCGATCGGGATCCCCAGCCCGGCCGCGGCCCCGAAGGTGAACCCGATCAACAGGAAGTGCAGGCTGCCGCTGGCTCCCACCGCGGCCAGCGCCTGCACCCCGAGCAGCTGGCCGACCACGGCCGCGTCGGTGAAGGCGTAGAGCTGCTGGAAGAGGTTGCCGATCAGCAGGGGAAGGGTGAATGCCACGATGACGCGCAGCGGCGAGCCGGCGGTGAGGTCTTTCGTCATGATCTTTCTTGAGGGGAAGTAACGCGGACGCCCACCGGCGCACGGCGGCGCCAGTGGGTGAGAAGTGTGGGTTGTCGCGTGCCGGTCGGGGTGAACCAGGCAACGTGCAGCTCGTTCCCCAACGGTACTCCGGTCTCCCCCGCGCGTCACCTCGACACCGTGTGGTGAGACCCTTGCCGCCGGAGCCTTGCCCTTCGGCAAACCGAGGGGCCGTCGAAGCGGCTCGATCCCGCTTCGTGAGCAGATTTGTCTCACCGCTGGCAGCCACCTCGTCGGCCGGCGGAGCGGGCGCCGGTCAACTCCCAGCCTGACCACAGGTTCCCGCCAGGCTCGTTGCCAACCCTTGGGG
>JAEXCA010000250.1 GCA_023393755.1 Actinomycetes bacterium
GTCCGCGGTAGACCCAGGAACCGTCCCCCGGTCCGGTCAGGCCCGGTGGTCGCCCCCGCCGCCCCTGCGGCCGCGGGCGATCAGCAGGCCGCCGAGGATCACCACCACGACGCCGGCGCCGATGCCGACGATCCAGCCGGTCGGGTTGGTGGTGTCGGCCGGCGGGGCGATCGGTGACTCGCTCGGGCTCGGAGTCGGGCTGGCCCCGGTCGGCGAGGTGGTCGGCGACTCGACCGGTGCGCTGATCGTGGGTTCGCTCGTCGTCGGGGTGGGGCTGGGCTCGGCGGGCGGACCGGGGCTCTCGATCTCCGGGGGCTGCTCCTCCTCGCCGACCCAGACCTCGGTGACGTCGGTCCACTCGCCGGGGCCGTAGGAGAACTGGTACGCCCCGCCGCGGGGCTCGCCGGATTCGTCCTCGGTGCGGTAGATCACGGTGTAGGTGCCCTTGGGCAGTCCGCTGATCAGCTGGGTGGTCACGTTGGTGCCCTCGACCACCAGGCCACCGGTGGCGACGTTCTCGCCGGCGCTGTTGTGCACCACGATCGCGGCGTAGGTGGCGCTGCTCTGGTTGCGGAACACCAGGGTCACCCAGCCCGGAGCCCGGTCCAGTTCGGCGTGCGGTTCCGGGTCGCTCACCACCAGGTAGTCGTCCGCCGCCCAGGCCGGCGCGACCGCCGTCCCGACCATCACCAGGGCGGCCATCGCGGCCGCCAGCACACGTCCGGGTCTCACGTCTTCCCCGCCTTCCGAGTCGCTGGGAGATGCTCGCCAGCCTAGCGCGCGGCTCCGGACGTCCCTCCAGTGCGGGTCGAGGGAGTATCGTTCCCGGCCGCCCGGGCCGGGGCCCATCGGTTATGCTGGAGCGCAACATAAGCCGATCCGTTCGCCTGCCGTCATGCATTCAGGGCTTTCAGCGCGCGAACGCAGGGGGACTGATGCAGGAAACGCAGGGCCGCGCCCGGGGGTTCAGAAGGGTCGCGGTGGCGCTGGGAGCGATGGCGCTCGTGACCGGATTGTGTGTCACACCGGCGGTCGCCGCCGATTTCACGATCGACCCCGTCACGCAGGAGGCGGCACAGGTCGGGGACATCGGTGCGGGCAGCATGCCCGACACCTGCCCGACCTTCACCTCCCAGCCTCGCGCGGTCGAAGCCTGGTTCAACACCGATGACATGGACTACCGCGGATACATGGATCCGAAGAACCACCGGCCGTGGAGCTTCGCCAACAAGGCGGCCCAGGTCATCTGCGGCGCGGGTCAGGGTGCCACGATCCGGATCGGGATGTACTTCATCCGCGCGATCGGCACCGTCGACCGCCCCGAGACCGACTCCCAGATGGTCTGGAACGCGCTGCGGTTCGTGAAGCAGAACCGGGGAGCCAGGGTCGAGATGGTGCTGGACGGCGGCGGCATCACGTCCGCGGCCGGCAAGGATGCCATCCGCAAGGAGCTCTCCAGCTTCGTCAACCTCAAGTGGTGCTACAACGGCTGCTTCGACACCAACAACGCCAAGAAGTTCCCGTTCGCGATCAACCACGAGAAGTTCGTCGCGATCAGCAACTCGCTGTGGGGCGGACCGATGGTGTACTCCTCCTCCGGCCAGTTCGCCCGTTCCCAGGTGCGCACCTACTGGCAGGAAGCCACCCTGATCTATGGCGACCAGACCCTGTACGACCAGTTCAACGGCCGCTTCCGGATGATGCAGGAGTGCAGCGGCAGCACCCGGGGCGACTCCAAGTGCCGTAGCGGCGCCGACCTGAAGAGGGCGGCCAGCGAGGCCGGCATCACCTTCACCCTGAAGAAGGAACGCGGCATCTGGGTCGACAAGCTCTACCGCCACGGCACCGACCCCGGCCGCGGGACGACGGTCTCCTTCAGCCCGCAGGACAACACCGTCACCGACTACTACACCACCCAGTTCAGCGACGTCGACTGCGGCGTCGACAAGACCATCCGGGTGGCGATGTACCGGCTGACCGACACCCGGGCACCGAAGTTCATCCAGGTGATGGGCCGGCTGAAGGCGAGGGGTTGCGACGTCCAGGTCCTGCTCTCCCAGAAGGGCGGGGCGACCACCATCTCCAAGCAGGTGGCCAAGGCGCTGAAGACCGCCGGCCTGACCAAGCAGGTGCGCTGCACCGCCATCCCGATCCACACCAAGCTGATCCTGATCGGCCCGGAGGACAACAACTCCGGACGGGTCCTGATGGGCACCGCCAACATGAGCACCTCCGCCCTGCGGTACAGCGAGGAACACGTGATCACGATTGACTCCCGCCGGATCACCGATCCGCAGGTTGCCGAGGACTTCCGTCAGGCCTACGGGGTGTACCTGAGCGGCTGGAACGAACTGAGCCAGGGGAGCAAGGTATGTCACTGATGTCCCGCACCACCGCCGGACGTCGCCGGCCCTTCATCGTGCTCGCCGCGCTGGTCGCCCTGCTCGCCGGGCTGCTGAGCACCGCCACCAACGCCGACGCCGCCAAGAAGTACCCGTACAAGCCACCGGTGGAGATCTCGGTGGTGGACGTCGGCAAGGACTACGCCGAGGT
>JAEXCA010000253.1 GCA_023393755.1 Actinomycetes bacterium
CGCCGGCACTCGGCGATCACCACGGCCAGTGGTCCGGCCAGCTTCCAGCCGAACATCCGGGCCCGCTGCCGCAGGAAGTCCTCCTCCAGCTGATGGGACGTGATCAACTCCTCCAGGAAGAGCTCGCCCATCCGCAGGTCGATCACCAGCGACAGCACGGCACCGATCACCTCGTTGAACGAGGTGTCGCCGGCGACGACGAGCACCGGGAAGGCCAGGTCATCGGCGACCTGGATCAGTTCCTCGGGGATGTGGTCCAGGTAGCGCAGCGGCTTGATCGCCAGCGCCGCCAGCCCGCGGGCGGCGAGCTCTGGCAGCATCTCGACCAGCCGGGCGGGGTTGTCCCGCACCGGATAGGCGGTGGTCAGCAGCACCTCGCCGGGGGCGACGTAGGTCTCGATGTCGGGCACCTCCATCACGTTCACCCCGCGGACCTCGCGATCGAGCCCCGAGGCGCCGGCCAGGATCTCGGTTCGGGCCAGGGGAGGCAGGGTGAGGATCTCCCGCACGGTGACGCCCGCCATGGCATTGTCCTTTCCGGACAGTGAGGATGTGTCGACTCCACCCTATTCGGACGCTGCGGTGCACCGGGCCGGCAGCCTAGATTTCATGGTGTGTTCGGCTTCAATGAGGATGTCCTGAGCGCGCTGGTGGTGCCGGCGGGCCTGCCTCCGTGGCATGGCGCGGCGCGTGCTGCCACCGTCCATGTCGGACATTCCCTCTGCCTTCTCCGCCGTCCGGACGGCGTCCTGCTCCCGGTCACCGGCGGCGACCACGGCCTGGTTCCCGGTGGCGTCCTGGTACCCGAGCCCGCGGAGTTCGCCGCGCTGTCGGCCGCGGCCGCCCGGGGTGAGCTCGATCTCGCCCGGCTGCGGTCCGCCCGCGCGATCGAGACCCGCGAACTCCGCGTCCGGCCCGGCAGGCTCCGGCCCGCGGCGGCGCGTCTCGCGCTCGCCCGGCTGGCCGGGCAGCAGCCGGTTCCCCAGTGGCGGCTCGCGGGCGGGCTGGTCCGGGCGCTGGCCGACCCGGACCGGCGGGAGCTGGCCTCCCGGCTGGCCGAACTGGTGGGCTCCGGTCCCGGATCGACCCCGGCCGGGGACGACATCGTGCTCGGGGTGCTGGCGGTGCTGCATCGCCGGGGACCCGCGGCGGAAGCCCCGCGGCTGGCGATCGGGGAGTCCCTGCCCGGGCTGCTCCGGCGCACCACGATGACCTCCCGGCACCTGCTCGCCGCAGCCCTGGACGGCCTGGTGGCCGACCGGGTCCACCAGGTGCTGGCCGGACTGTCCGAGGCCGACGCGGTGCCCGGACTGCTGTCCAGCGCACGGGGGTGGGGAGCCACGTCCGGGCTGGACCTGGTGACCGGCGCGGCCAGCGCGATCCTCGGCACCCAGCGGATGTTCAGTGCCGGCCGGTCCGGCGAGGTGGAGCAGGAAGAGAGAGTGGCATGACGAGTTCGTCCCTACTGCAGGCCCGGGTCTTCCCGCGGTTGTACCGGGACTCGGTCAATCTGATGGCGCTGGCCTCCGCGCTGGAGAAGGCTGACGGCGTGGTCAGGGTGGGCGCGGTGATGGGCACCCCGGCGAACCTGGAGATCCTGGCCCGGTCGGAGATGCTGCCGGAGGAGTTGACGGCGGCCCCGGACGATCTGGTGATCGTGGTCCGCGGGGTCGACCGGGCCGCGGTCGGCGACGCGCTGGACGGTGCCGCCGCCCGGCTCACCGAGGTACGCGAGGACGCCCGGGTGGGCGAGCCGGCGCCCGCCACGGTGGCCGAGGGGATCGCCGCCGCCGGCCGGGACGGAAGGACCCCCAACCTGGCCACGATCTCGGTGCCGGGCAGCTACGCCGCCGTGGTGGCCGAGCAGGCGTTGCGCGCCGGGCTGCACGTCTTCTGCTTCTCCGACAACATGGCGGTCGAGGACGAGGTGCGGCTGAAGCGGCTGGCGGTCGACGACGGCCTGCTGCTGATGGGCCCGGACTGCGGCACCGCGATCATCGACCATCGTCCGCTCGGCTTCGCCAACGTGGTCCGGGCCGGTTCGATCGGTATCGTCGCGGCCTCCGGCACCGGGGCGCAGGAGGTGTCCTGCCTGCTCGACCGGGCGGGGGCGGGGGTCTCGCAGTTGATCGGGGTGGGCGGTCGGGATCTCTCCGCCGCGGTCGACGGGCTGATGACCCGCCACGCCGTCCGGCTGCTGGCCGCCGACCCCGACACCGAGGTCATCGTGGTGGTCTCCAAGCCGCCGGCCGCCGAGGTGGCGGAGCAGTTGCTGACGGAGCTGGCGCAGACCGGGAAGCCGGCTGTCGCCTGCCTGCTGGGCCTGGCCGACGCCGACCGGGAGGTCAGGGTGCGGGGCACCCTGGAGGGCGGTGCCCGGGCCGCGGCGGAGCTGCTGGGGCTGGCCCTGCCGATCGCCGACCCCCCGGTCGACCCGGGAGGCCCGCGGCGCGTGCTCGGGCTATTCGCCGGCGGCACCCTGGCCGCCGAGGCGAAGCTGCTGCTGGACGGCGCCGGGGTCGAGGCGGAGATCATCGACCTGGGGGCGGACGAGTACACCGTCGGACGGCCCCACCCGATGATCGACCCGGGGTACCGGACCGAGTGCATCGCCGCCGCCGGATCCCGGCCGGAGATCGGCGTCCTGCTGCTGGACGTCGTCCTGGGGTACGCCTCGTCGGCCGAACCCACCCTGCCGCTGATCGAGGCGCTCCGGCGGGCGCGGGAGGCGGCGCGCGCCGACGGCCGCGACCTGACCGTGGTCGGGTCGGTCTGCGGCACCGGCGGGGATCCACAGGGGCTGGCGCGACAACGCGAGCTGCTGGCCTCCGCCGGGGTGGTCGTCTGCGACTCCAACGCCGCCGCCGCCCGCACCGCCGCGGTGGTCGCCGGTGCCGGAGCCGAAGGAGGTCCGCGATGATCACCGACGGGCTCGATGTGATCAATGTCGGGTTGCCCCTGATCGTGGAGGCGCTCGATCCGGCCGCCGTCACGCAGCTGGACTGGCGCCCGCCGGCGTTCGGCGATGTGGCCGCGGCCCGGGCGGCGCTCTCGCTGGCCGGCGAGCGCACCCGGGCGGCCAACGAGCGGGCGATGGACGCGATCCACGCCGTACGGCCGCAGCTGGTCGGGGTGAGGCCGGCGGCGGAGGTCGTACCCGGCCTGGCCGAGGGACGGATCCTGCTCCATGCCGGCCCGCCGATCGACTTCGACCGGATGTGCGGGCCGATGCGCGGCGCGCTGATCGGCGCCACCCTGCTGGAGGGCTGGGCGGGGGATCCGGACGGCGCCCAGCGACTGCTGGCCTCCGGTGGGGTCCGGCTCGAACCCTGCCATCACCACGGCGCGGTCGGCCCGATGGCCGGCGTGCTGGCCCCGAGCATGCCGGTGCTGATCGCCTCCGACGGGGGTCGCTCGGCCTACGCCAGCCTGAACGAGGGCCTGGGCCGGGTGCTCAGGTTCGGCGCGTACGACGACGAGGTGGTGAACCGGCTGCGCTGGATGCGCGAGGTGCTCGGCCCGGCGATCGACCGCGCCGTCCGGCTGCGCGGGCCGGTGGACACCACCGCGCTGTTCGGCCAGGCGCTGGCGATGGGGGACGAGGGCCACAACCGGAACGTCGCGGCCAGCAGCCTGCTGGCCCGCCGGCTGGCACCGGCGATCGCCACCGAGGAGCACGCGGTGGCGGTGCTGGAGTTCCTGGCCGGCAACGACCACTTCGCGCTCAACCTGTCGATGGCCGGGGCGAAGCTGAGCATGGACGCGGCGATCGGAATCGCGGATTCGACGATCGTCACCGCGATGGCCCGCAACGGGGTGGAGTTCGGCCTTCGGGTGGCCGGTACCGGTGAGCAGTGGTTCACCGCGCCGGTCGGACCGGCCAACGGGCTCTTCTTCCCCGGCTACGGCATCGAGGACGCCAACCCCGACCTGGGCGACTCGGCGATCACCGAGACGCTGGGGATCGGCGGGTTCGCGATGGCCGCCTCCCCGGCGATCACCCAGTTCATCGGCGGGACGACCGCCGACGCCACCGCCACCACGGTGCGGATGCGCCGGATCGCCACCCGCCCTCACCCGGCCTTCCCGCTGCCGCCGCTGAACTTCGCTGGCGCGCCGAGCGGGATCGACGTGCTGAAGGTGCTGGACACCGGGGTGCTTCCGGTCATCAACACCGGGATCGCCCACCGGGAGGCCGGGGTCGGCCAGATCGGCGCCGGCATCGTGGAGGCCCCGCCGGAGGTCTTCCTGGCCGCGGTGGGCGCGCTGGCGGCGGCGAGACGACCATGAAGCACACCGTCCTGGTCGCCATCGGCGGCAACGCGCTGGTCCTGGACGGCGAGCCCGGCTCGGTCGCCCGCCAGCTGGAGCGTTCGCTGGAGTTCGGCCGACTGGTCGCCGACCTGGTCGCCGAAGGCTGGCGGGTGCTGGTCACCCACGGCAACGGTCCCCAGGTCGGCTACATCCTGCGGCGGGGCGAACTGGTGGCCGCGGAGGCGATCAGCGAGGGCCTGCCCGAACTCCCGCTCTGGCTGGCGGTCGCGGACAGCCAGGGCGGGATCGGCCACATGCTCACCCTGGCGATCGACCAGGCGCTGGCGGAGCGGGGGATCGACCGCTGCGCGGTCGCGCTGCTCACCCACTGCGAGGTGGACGGCGACGACCCGGCCTTCCACCAGCCGACCAAGCCGATCGGGTCGGCGATGACCCCCGAGATCGCCCGCCGCCGGGTGGCCGAGGAGGGCTGGACCGTCCGCGAGACCCAGCCGGGCAGCTTCCGGCGGGTGGTGCCCAGCCCACGTCCGCACCGGATCGTGGAGGCCACCGAGATCCGGGCACTGCTCCATCGCGGGGCGGTGGTGGTCGCCGCGGGCGGCGGCGGGATCCCGGTCTCCCGGGCCGCCGGGGAGTGGCGGAGCCTGGACGCCGTGATCGACAAGGACCGGGCCTCGGTGCTGCTCGCCGCCTCGGTGGGCGTCGGCACGGTGATCCTGGTGACCGGCGTGGACGAGGTCTACGCCGGTTACGGCACCCCCGAACAGCGGGCCCTGCGGAACACCTCGCCGGAGGAACTGCGCACCCTGCTGGCGGCCGGCGAGTTCCCCGTCGGCTCGATGGGCCCCAAGGTCGAGTCGGCGCTGGAGTTCATCGACGGCGGCGGCCTGCACGCCGTCATCACCTCCCTGCCGAGGCTGCGCGAAGCGCTGCACGGCACGGCGGGCACCCACCTGTTTCCGCCGGGTCACCAGGAGCCGGCACCTGATCCATCACCTGATTCGAAGAGGAGCAGTACGTGATCTCCGTCCCTGTCCAACCATTCCCGTTCGTCTTCGACCCCGACCGGGTGGCGCTGCTGTGCATCGACTTCCAGCGCGACTTCGTCGAACCCGGCGGCTTCGGTGAGTCGCTCGGCAACGACGTCTCCCGGTTGCGCACCGCCATCGCGCCCACCCAGGCCGTCCTGGCCGAGTTCCGCCGCCGCGGCTGGCCGGTGATCCACACCCGCGAGGGTCATCGCGCCGACCTGGGCGACCTGTTCCCGGCCAAGCGGGATCGGGGCAACCCGTCGCTGCGGATCGGCGAGCAGGGACCGATGGGCCGGCTGCTGGTCCGCGGCTCGGCGGGCCACGACATCATCCCGGAGCTGGCGCCGATCGACGGCGAGGTGGTGCTGGACAAGCCCGGCAAGGGCTCGTTCTACGCCACCGACCTGGAGACCATCCTGCGGGCGAAGAACATCGCCCAGCTGGTGGTCACCGGGGTGACCACCGAGGTCTGCGTGCAGTCGACCGTCCGCGAGGCCAACGACCGTGGCTTCGAGTCGCTGATCCTCTCCGACTGCACCGGTTCGTACTTCCCCGAGTTCCACGCCTCGGCGCTGGAGATGTTCGCCGCCCAGGGCGCGATCATCGGCTGGGTGGGAACCTCCACCCAGTTGCTGGACGCGCTCGCGGCCGATGAAAGGAACCTTCCGTGAGCACCACCACCACGCCCTCGAAGACCGCGCCCGCCAGGCTTCCCTGGTGGACCCCCGGTGACTGGAACGGCCTGTTCGGCCTGGGCACCAACGTCCTGCTGAACGTCATCGTGCTGACCGGCCTGTGCCTGGCCGTGGTGCAGATCCCGGCCGACACGGTGTACGGCCGGATCCTGCCGGCGCTCGGCATCGCGCTGCCGCTGGGCAACATCTGGTACGCCATCCTCGCCCGCCGGCTGGCCGCCCGCGAGGGCCGCACCGATGTCACCGCGCTGCCCTACGGGCCGAGCGTGCCGCACACCTTCATCGTGGTGTTCGTGGTGATGCTGCCGGTCACCCTGCAGACCGGCGACCCGCTGGCCGGCTGGCGGGCCGGCCTGACCTGGTCGTTCATCATCGGCTGCATCGTCCTGCTGGGAGCCCTGATCGGGCCGTGGCTGAGACGGATCACCCCGCGCGCCGCGCTGCTCGGCGCGCTGGCCGGCATCTCGATCACCTTCATCTCGATGAGCCCGGCCGCCCAGATGTGGCAGGCGCCGTGGATCGCCTTCATCGCCTTCGGCTTCATCGTGGTCGGCTGGCTGGGCAGCAAGCGGATGCCGCTGAACGCGCCGGTCGGCCTGCTCGCGGTGATCGTGTCGACCGCCGTGGCCTGGATAGCGGTGGCGCTGGGCTGGTCGGACATCCTGCAGCCCAGCGCGGTGTCGACGGCGATCGCCGACCTGTCGCTGCGGCTGCCGTTCCCGACCGGGGACGTGATCACCGGCATGGCGGACATCGCGCCGCTGCTGGCCTCGGCGATCCCGCTGGGCATCTACAACTTCACCGAGGCGATGACCAATGTCGAATCCGCAGCGGCGGCCGGCGACCGGTACAGCGCGCGGCAGGTGCTCTCCGCCGACGGACTCGGCGCCATCATCGGCTCCTTCCTCGGCTCTCCGTTCCCGCCGGCGGTCTACATCGGCCACCCCGGCTGGAAGCAGGTCGGCGGCCGGATCGGCTACTCGCTGGCCACCGGGGTGATCGTCGCGCTGGTCTGCTTCACCGGCCTGGTGGGGCTGTTCCTGGCGGTCTTCCCGATGCAGGCGCTGGTTCCGGTGCTGCTCTACATCGGTCTGGTCATCGGGGCGCAGGCGTTCAACGTGAGCGCCCGGCGCTACGCTCCGGCGATCGTGCTGGCGATGATCCCCAGCCTCGCCGAATGGGCGACCGGGCAGATCAACAACGCGCTGGCCGCCGCGGGCACCAGCGCCGCGGACGTCGGCCTGGCCAACCTGATCTCGGCGGGCGTGGTGTACGACGGGCTGCACCTGCTCGGCCAGGGCGCGGTGCTGGTGGGCATCCTGCTGGGCGCCATGACCTGCTTCGTGATCGACCACAAGTTCCGCTCGGCGGCGTTCACCGCGCTGATCGGTGCCGGGTTGTCCTTCTTCGGACTGATCAACGCGGCGGAGGTGGGGATCAACGCCTCACCGGGGGTCAGCCTCGGCTACCTCTTCATCGCCGTGATCTTCGCCGCCTTCGGCTGGCGGAAGTCGCAGGACGCCGCCGCGCTGGACGACGAGCTGCTGTTCGTGAACGGGACGCTGATGCGCGGCCTGGAACTGCACGGCAACCTCGACGGCGGAGAGTTCCTGGAGGAAGTGCGCACCGCGCCGGCGTACCGGGTGTTCAGCATCGGCGACGTCCACCCCGGCATGTTCCGGACGCAGGACGGCGAGACCGGCGGATCGTCGATCGCCGGCGAGCTCTACCACGTGCCCGCCGAGGTGCTGCTCAAGGTGATCGAGGGCGAGCCCGCCGGCCTCTACCGCGGGCCGGTGGAACTGGCCGACGGCCGGATCGTGCCGGGCATCCTCTACGACCGTGAGGCGGCGCTGAAGCAGCCCGAGATCACCCAGCACGGCGGCTGGCGGGAGTACCTGGCCACCCGGGCGTTGGACGCCTAAGCCCGGGGCAGACGACCCTTCGAGACTCGGCCCTCTGGGCCGACCTCAGGGATCGTCCGGGGGTGACCCGTTCGGGACTCGGTCCGGTGGGCTGACCTCGGGGATCGTCCGGAGCGGGGTGACCTCCACGATCCCTGAGGTCGCTCCGGAGGAGCGAGTCTCGAAGGGTCGTCCCCCTCCAGTCAGGCGTGGAAGCGCGAGGCCACCTGGGCGATCGGCTGGCCGGCGGGGGTGCCGGAGGCGTGCCCCCCCCGCG
>JAEXCA010000001.1 GCA_023393755.1 Actinomycetes bacterium
GTGCGGGCGCGCCCCCCCCCCCCCCCCCCCCCCCCCCCCCCGCTCCGGTGCCATCCGGCGTGGCGGAGCCGCGCGAACCTGAAGGAGGGGTGCCGATGCTGGTCGAGCTGAAGGGCATCGTGATGGACTTCGGCCCGGTCCGGGCCGTCGACCATGTCGACATCACGATCGAGCCGGGGGAGATCGTCGGGCTGCTGGGCGAGAACGGTGCCGGCAAGTCGACCCTGATGAACGTCCTGGCCGGCGCGCTGCAGCCGACCGAGGGCGAGATCGTGATCAACGGCGAGAAGGTCACGATGAGCAATGCCCGGACGGCCGGCTCGCTCGGCATCCGGTTCGTCCATCAGGAACTCAACCTGTGCAACGACCTGAAGGTCTACGAGAACATGTTCCTCGGCGAGGAACTCCGCCGGCCCACCGGGCTGCTGGACGCCAAGGAGATGATCCGGCGGTGCCGGGCCGCCTTCGAACGGATGCAGGTGGCGATCGACCCCGAGACGGTGGTCGGGCGGCTGCAGGCGGCCGAGAAGCAGCTGGTGGAGTGCGCCAAGGCGCTGCTGTTCAGCAGCGAGCTGATCATCATGGACGAGCCCACCACGGCGCTGACCACCGGGGAGATCGAGCATCTCTTCCAGATCATGCGCGAACTGCGCAAGCAGGGCGTCGCCTTCATCTACATCTCGCACAAGATGCCCGAGCTGTTCGAGATCTGTGAGCGCTTCTACGTGCTGCGCGACGGCAAGCGGGTCGCCGAGGGCCGGTTCGACGAGATCGACGAGAACGGGATCACCGAACTCATGATCGGCCGCCAGCTGGCCCACGAGGACTTCGACGACCACGTCGACAGCGCCCGCAACGAGGTGGTGCTGCGCGCCGAGGGGTTGAGCGGCCAGGGCTTCCAGGACGTCACCTTCGACCTGCGGGCGGGCGAGATCCTGGCGATCACCGGCCTGCAGGGCAGCGGACGCGATCAGCTCGCCGACGCCCTGTTCGGTGCCCAGCCGTTCAAGGGCTCGCTGGCGATCAACGGCCGCGAGGTGCGCTCCGGGACGTCCATCCTGTCGTTCATGCGACGCGGGGTGGCGATGGTTCCCCGGATGCGCAAGGAGCGCGGCATCCACAACGACCTGTCGATCTACGACAACTTCAACATGGCCCGGCTGAACACCCGGTCGAACCCCTGGGTGACCCGCAAGGACGTCAGCCGGCGCTATCAGCCCCACCACGAGGCGCTGTCGGTCCGCTCGGACACGCCCAGCAACCCGATCACCTCACTCTCCGGCGGCAACCAGCAGAAGGTGATCCTGGCCAAGTGGCTGGAGACCGACTCCGACGTCCTGCTGTTCGACAACCCCACCCAGGGGATCGACGTCGGCACCAAGTTCGAGATCTACCACCTGATCCTCGAGCTGGCGCGGCGGGGGAAGGCGATCATCGTGTTCAGCGCCGAGTACCCGGAGATCTACAAGGTCGCCGACAGCTGCATGGTGATGTTCAAGGGAAAGGTAAGTACGGTGCTGGCGCGTGACCAGATCACTGAGCGGAACGTGATGTTCTACTCCACCGGCGCGGATCTGCAAGGAGACACCGATGTCGACGTCCCAGCCTAGCGGCGCCCTGCGCGGAATGGACTTCAAGCAGGCCCGCCGCAAGCTCATCTCGGAGTACAGCTTCGTGCTGTCCTTCATCCTGCTGATCGTGATCGCCGCGGCGGTCAACCAGAACTTCTTCAGCTGGACGAACATCACCAACATCTTCGTCCAGAGCTCGATCGTCGGGCTGATCGCGCTCGGCATGAGCATGGTCATCTCCGCCGGCGAGATCGACATCTCGGTCGGCTCCCAGGTGGCGCTGGTCGGCGGCTTCGGCGTCCTGGTGCTGAACGAGACCGGGAGCGCGCTGGCGATGCTCGGCTTCTGCGCCCTGGCCGGGGCGGGCATCGGCCTGATCAACGGGTTGCTGGTCACCAAGGGCGGGATGCCGTCCATGATCGCCACCATGGCGATGATGGGTGCCTGCCGCTCGGTGATCAACCACTTCGGCGCCGGCGGTCCGTTCACCGTGGACAAGAGCCTGTTCGAGCAGTTCCGGATGCTCGCCATCGGCGGCATCGAGCTCGGCTCGTTCAAGATCCCCTACCTGATGCTGATCTTCATCGGCGCCACCATCGTGTTCGACAGCACGATGAAGCACACCCGGCTGGGCAAGCACATCTACGCGGTCGGCAGCAACCAGACCTCGGCCCGGCTCTCCGGCGTGAACGTCGACATGGTCAAGACCGCCACCTTCGTGATCACCGGCCTGATGTGCGGGGTGGCCGCGCTGATCTACGCCTCCCGGACCACCGCCGTGGCGGCCTCCTCGGCGGCACTCGGCTACGAACTGGACGCGATCGCGGCGGTCGCGATCGGCGGCACCGCGATGACCGGCGGCCGGGGCAAGATCATCGGCACCTTCCTCGGCGTGCTGATGTTCAAGATCATCAGCAACATCCTGACGGCGGCCGACGTGTCGACCTTCCTCAACGGAGCGATCAGCGCGGCGATCATCGTGCTGGCCGTGTTGCTGCAGAACTTCCAGAACCGCAAGCGCTGACCGGGAAAAGGCTGGGAATCACGTGTTGAGAATCGGAATCATCGGCTGCGGGAAGATCGCCGAGGTGCGCCACGCCCCGGAGTACCACGAGAATCCCGATTGCGAGCTGGTCGCCTACTACGACGTCGATCCGCAGCGCTCGGCCCTGCTGGCCGAGCAGTTCGGCGGCCGGGTCTACGACAGCATCGAGGAGCTGCTGGCCTCGGGGGTGGACGCGGTGAGCGTCTGCGTGGCCAACAACATGCACGCCGAGGTGAGCGTCGCGGCGCTCGACGCCGGCGCGCACGTGCTGTGCGAGAAGCCGATGGCCACCACCGCGCAGGGCTGCCGCGACATGGTGGCTGCCGCCAAGCGCACCGGACGCCACCTCACCATCGGCCTCAACCAGCGCTTCGCCAAGGCCCACGCCCGGGCGAAGGAGATCCTGGATTCCGGCGAACTGGGCCGGGTGCTCACCTTCCGGACGAACTTCTGCCACCCCGGCCCGGAGGGCTGGACCGGCCGCGCCGACTCCTGGTTCTTCGACCGCCGAGTCGCCTCCTTCGGCGTGATGGCCGATCTGGGCGTGCACAAGACCGACCTGATCCACTACCTCACCGGTCAGCGGGTGGTGGCCACCTCCGCTGTGCTGGGCACCCTGGACAAGAGGCTGCCCGACGGCTCGCCGATCAGCGTGGACGACAACGCCTACGCCATCTACACGATGGCCAACGGGGCGATCGGCACGATGAACGTCAGCTGGACCAACTACGGCGTCGAGGACAACTCCACCCAGATCCACTGCAGCGGCGGCGTGCTGCGGCTCTACGACGACCCGGAGTACTCGCTGGTGGTGGAGACCGCCGACCGGGTCGATCGCTACGCCCTCGACCAGCTGACCTCGAACAAGGAGCAGACCACCGGTGGCCGCACCTCCACCGGCGTGATCGACGCCTTCGTGACGTCGATCCTGACCGACACCCCATCGATCGCCGAGGGAGACACCGCGATCCACGCGATGGACGTGATCTTCGCCAACCAACTGTCCGCCGAACTGCGCCGCAGCGTCACCATCGGCGAGGGAGGGGAACTGTCATGACCCGTCCGATTACCCTGGTCTCCGGCCAGTACGGCGACATCGGCCTGCCGGAACTGGCCGCGCTGGCCGCCGAGATCGGCTACGACGGCATCGAGACCGCCTGCTGGGCCCACGTCCTGCCCCGCCGGGTGGTGGACGAACCGGGCTACGCCGAGCAGATCGAGCAGACCCTGGCCGGGAACGGGCTGAAGCTGTGGGCGCTGGCCGCGCACCTGATCGGCCAGTGCGTCGGCGACAACTGGGATCCCCGGCTGGACAACTTCGCCCCCGCCGAACTGGCCGGCAAGCCGGAGGAGATCCGGGCCTGGGCGGTCGAGGAGATGGGCTACGTCGCCCGGGCAGCGCAGCGGCTGGGGGTGAAGGTGGTGACCTGCTTCCTGGGCTCGCCGATCTGGCCCTACTGGTACTCCTTCCCGCAGACCACCCCCGAGCAGGTCGCTGCCGGCTTCGCCCGGATCAAGGAACTGTGGAGCCCGATCTTCGACGTCTTCGACGAGTGCGGGGTGCGGCTGGCACTGGAGGTGCATCCCACCGAGATCGCCTTCGACTACTGGTCGACCGTCCGGCTCTTCGACGAACTCGACCACCGCCCCACCCTCGGGCTGAACTTCGACCCCTCCCACCTGCTGTGGCAGGGGATCGACCCGGTCACCTTCCTGCACGATTTCGGTGACCGGATCTATCACGTCCACCTCAAGGACGTGAAGCTGCGCCGGGACGGCCGGGCCGGCCTGCTGGGCAGCCATCTCGACTTCGGTGACACCCGGCGGGGCTGGAACTTCGTCTCCCTCGGTCACGGTGACGTCGACTTCGAGGGGATCGTCCGCGAACTCACCCAGATCGGCTACGACGGCCCGTTGTCGATCGAGTGGGAGGACTCGGTGATCGACCGGCTCCACGGTGCCCGGGACGCCTTCGCCTTCGCCAGCCGGCTGAACTACGAGGTCTCCACGGTGAAGTTCGATGACGCCCTCAAGGTGGACTAGCCCGCTGCGATGAGTGGTCCGCTGCTCGGCATCGACATCGGCGGGTCGAAGCTGGTGGTCGGCCTGGTGGACGGTGGTGGACGGGTGCTTGTCCACCACCGCAGCGCCTGGCCGGCGCTGACCGCCGACGCGGTGACGGGAACGGTGCTGGCGCAGGCGCGGGCGCTGCTGGCCGACTGGGCGGGCTCGCCTCCGATCGCGGTGGGCGCCACCATCCCGGGTCTGGCCGATCCCCGGCGCGGCCTGTGGCTGGAGGCCAGCTTCTCCGGGATCCGGGAGCTCCCGGTCGCGGCGCTGCTGCAGGACGAACTCGGCCTGCCGGCGTACCTCGACAACGACGCCCAGGCCTGTGCCCTGGCCGAGCGCAGGTTCGGTGTCTGCCAGGGGGTGGACGACTTCCTCTACCTGACCGTGTCGAACGGGGTCGGCGGGGCGGTCTTCGCCGGTGGCCGGCTGCTCTACGGCGCCAACAGCGCTGCGGGCGAGATCGGCCACCTGGTGGTGGCTGAGCCGGGCCGCCGGTGTGGTTGCGGCGGCACCGGCTGCCTGGAGATGCATGCCTCCGGACGGGCGATCGCGCTCGGCTACCGCGAACTCGGCGGTGCCGCCACCGCCGGGGACGCGGCGGCGGTCGCCGCCCTCGCCCGCGCGGGGGATCCGGTGGCGGTCGAGGCGTTCGAGACCGCGGGGCGCCACCTGGGCACCGCGATCGGCGCCGCCTGCAATCTGACCAACCCGGCGGTGGTGGTGATCGGCGGCGGGGTCTCCCAGGCCTTCGACCTGCTCGAGCGACCGCTGCGCGCCGCCCTGACCCGGTCCAGCTACGTGGCGCGGCGGCACCCGGCGCGGGTGGTGGCCTCCGGTTTCGGCGCCCTCGGCGGCCTGGCCGGCGCGGCGGCGGTCGCCGTCCGCGGCCTGGCGGATCGCCCGGATGCCGGGGTGGTGGACTGAGCCGGCGCCGGCGAACGCGTGCGCACCCCGGTCGGGTGGGGCTAGGGTGCCGAACGAGCGTTGCGTGGAACAGTGCCGGGACGAGGGGGTTACGCGGGTGGAGAAGCCTGCTCTGGGGCAGCGGTTGAGGTATGCCTTCGACAATCTGATGTCGCGCGGCACGATCGCGATCATGGGGCTGCTGGGCCTGGCGACGGTCGGGTTCGTGCTGGTGATGGCCATGGTGGTGGTCGCGCTGGGCGCCTACCCCGGCGACGACGACTTCGGCGACTTCTGGGACATCGCCTGGGGAAACCTGATGCGCACCCTCGACCCGGGGACGATGGGCGGCGACCTCGGCTGGGGCTTCCGCGCGCTGATGCTGGTGGTCACGATCGGCGGGCTGATCATCGTCGCCAGCCTGATCGGCATCGTCTCCGGTGGCTTCGACGACCGGATGCAGCAGCTGCGCAAGGGCCGCAGCCTCGTCCTGGAGCGCGACCACACCCTGATCCTGGGCTGGTCCCCGCAGCTGCTGTTGATCCTGCACGAGCTGTGCGAGGCGAACGCCTCCCGCGGGCGCGCCGCCATCGTGGTGCTGGCCGACCGGGACAAGGTCGAGATGGAGGACGAGATCCGCGAGCACGTGCCCGACCCGGGCCGGACCCGGATCATCTGCCGCACCGGCAACCCGATGTCGCCGGCGGACATCCAGCTCGGCAACCCGCTGACCGCGCGCAGCGTGATCGTGCTGACCGGCGAGGACACCACCGATCCGGACGCCGCGGCGATCAAGACCGTGCTGGCGCTCAGCCACACCCTGCCGGACGGCGAGTCAGGCCCGCAGGTGGTCGCGGAACTGCAGGATCCGGCGAACCTGGACGCAGCGCAGCTGGTCTCCCGCGGGGGAGCGCGCTGGCTGCTGACCGGCAGCCTGATCCACCGACTGACCGCGCAGACCTGCCGTCAGCGCGGCCTGAGCACGGTGTACACCGAGCTGCTCGACTTCGCCGGCAGCGAGCTGTACTTCACCGAGCAGCCACAGCTGGCCGGGAGCTCCTACCTGGAGGCCCAGTTCGCCTTCGCCGACTCGACCGTGATCGGCCTGGTCTCAGGTGGTGGGATCCTGCTCAACCCGGCGGCGGACGCCCTTCTGCAGGAGGACGACCGGCTGATCGTGATCGCCGACGACGACAGCGCCATCACGCCGGCCCCGCCGGGAAGCGTCGACGACAGCGTGATCGCCACCGGACACGCACCCTCCGGCACCGCCGAGCGCACCCTGATCCTCGGCTACAACGCCGGGGTGGCCGAGATCCTCAGTGAGCTGGCCGGCTATGTTCCGTCCGGCTCGTCGGCCTGCGTGGTGACCGCGACGCCACCGTCCCGGCTGCCCTCACCACCCGGCCTGGCCGTCGAGCTGCGGGAGGCCGACACCACCAGCCGCCCGGTGCTGGAGGGTCTGGACGTGGCCGGCTACGACCACATCCTGGTGCTGGCCGACCGGGGCCAGCCGGACGCCCAGGCCACCGACGCCCGGACCCTGGTGACGCTGCTGCACCTGCGGGACATCGCCGAGCGGGCGGGCGTCCGGCTCAACGTGGTCAGCGAGATGCTGGACGACCGCAACCGGGAGCTGGCCGAGGTGACCCAGGCCGACGACTTCATCGTCAGCGACCGGCTGGTCGGGCTGATGCTGGCCCAGGTGAGCGAGAACCAGCGGCTGGCGGACGTCTTCGCCCAGCTGTTCAGCGCCGAGGGCAGCGAGATCTACCTGCGGCCGGTGGAGCTGTACCTGCGGCCCGGGGTGGAGGCCGACTTCTACACCGTGATGGCGGCCGCCGCGGCCCGCGGCGAGACCGCGATCGGCTACCGGGTCGGCGCGCTGGCCCGCTCGTCCGCCCGCGGCTACGGCGTCACGGTGAACCCGCACAAGCCGGACCGGCTGCACCTGGTGCGCGGAGACTCGATCATCGTCCTGGCCGAGGACGAGCACTGATCCACGATTGCGGCGATGGCTGAGGTCGGCCCGTAGGGCCGAGTCTGGAAGCCGTTCGACCCTTCGAGACTCGCGCTTCGCGCGACCTCAGGGATCGTCTGCGACTCAGGCGTCGACCTTCAGGTTCTCCAACGCCCAGCGGGCGTCGTCCACCAGGTCGGGGACGGTGTCGGGGATGGACGCGTAGAACAGCGAGGCGGATTCCAGGCCGGTGTCGACGATCACCACGATCGCCAGCTCGCCCTTGGTCTGCAGGTTCGGGATGTCGAAGCTGAGCTGGGATTCCACCACCCAGGCATCGTGGCCGTCGACCTTGATCGCCTTGGAGACCAGATCCTGGCGCTCCACCTCGGCATTGTCGTAGAACTTGCCGACCACGCACTTCACCACGATCTCGGCGCCCTGCTCGGGGCTGAAGAAGCCGTCGCCGGCGAAGAGTTCGGCGACCAGCACCGAGGCCACCCAGGAGGCGTTGGGGGCGTAGTCGGGTTCGACGGTGATCGACTGCTGGGCGACGTCGCGGGCGAAGGGCACCCGGTTGTCGCCGTAGGGCTCACTCCACGGGGCGGGCAGCTGGGGGTAGGAGATCTTGCCGCCGTGCACCCGGCCGTCGGCGGCGGGCGGCACCTCGGTGCCCCTGGTCGGGTCGGTGTCGGGGCAGACATTGCGGCTGGGCTGCCCGGCCGGCGGCGTGGTGCCCGGATCCGTCGGGATGAGGGACGGCCCCGAGCCCCGGACGATCAGGAAGATCACCAGCGCCACGGCCAGCAGGACGCCGACTCCGCCGATCCACCAGCCGAGCTTGGAGCGCTGGGGCTCGACCACGCCGGGTGGGCCCTGCGGAACGTTGCCGACCGGCGGCGGCGTGCTGGCCGGGTTGGCGGTGATCGCCGACGTCCACTCGGTTCCCGTCCAGTACCGGTACATGCCGGGCTGCCGCCCCGGATCCGGATACCACCCTGCGCCACTCACGCCCGCCAGTGTAGTTGGCATCCAGAAGCCGCTTCCTGGTTGGGACAAGGTGGGACAGGGGACGGCTCCAGACGCGCGGGGCCGCTTCGACAGGCTCAGGGACCGTGGTGCCCGGGCGGCCAGGTCCTCGTCGCACCCCTTCCGGCGGCTCAGCCGAAGCGGCCGGAGATGTAGTCCTCGGTGGCCTTGTCGTCGGGGGTGGAGAAGATCTTGTCGGTCGGCCCCATCTCGATCAGCTTGCCCGGGGCGCCGGTGCCGGCGATGTTGAAGAAGGCGGTGGTGTCGGACACCCGGGCCGCCTGCTGCATGTTGTGGGTGACGATCACCACGGTGTAGGTCTGCTTGAGTTCCTGGATCAGGTCCTCGATCGCCAGGGTGGAGATCGGGTCCAGGGCCGAGCAGGGCTCGTCCATCAGGATCACGTCGGGGTGCATGGCGATCGCCCGGGCGATGCACAGCCGCTGCTGTTGACCGCCGGAGAGGCCGGAGCCGGGCAGGTCGAGCCGGTTCTTGACCTCCTCCCACAGGTTCGCGCCGCGCAGCGAGCCCTCGACGATCTCGTCCTTCTCCCTGGCGCCCATCCGCCGGGCGTTCAGGGTGATGCCGGCCAGCACGTTCTCCTTGATCGACATGGTCGGGAACGGGTTGGGACGCTGGAACACCATGCCGATCTGCCGCCGCACCCGCACCGGGTCGACGTCGGAGCCGTACAGGTTCTCCCCGTCCATCAGCACCTCGCCCTCGACGTAGGCGTTGGGGATCACCTCGTGCATCCGGTTGAGGGTGCGCAGGAAGGTCGACTTGCCGCAGCCGGAGGGGCCGATGAAGGCGGTGACGGCGCGGGGCTCGATGGTCATCGAGACGTCCTCCACGGCGCGGAACTTGCCGTAGTAGACGTTCAGGCTGGTGACGTCGATGCGTTTCGACACGGTGTTCCTTTCGAGAACAGAGTCCTTCTGGTTGGGCGGGACGGGGTCAGCGGCCGGTCTTCTTCGGCGCGAAGTAGCGCGCGATCAGCCGGGCGACGAGGTTGAGGGCGAGCACGATCAGGATCAGCACCAGGGCGCCGGTCCAGGCCCGGTCGAGGTCGGCGGCGTCGGTACCGCCGGAGTTGCGGTAGGTGGTGAACACGAACAGCGGCAGGGTGGTCATCCGGCCCTCGAACAGGTTGTAGTTCATGTTCGCGATGTAGCCGGCGGTGAGCAGCAGCGGAGCTGTCTCGCCGATCACCCGGGCGATGGCCAGCACGACGCCGGTCATGATGCCGGCGATCGAGGTGGGCAGCACCACCTTGACGATGGTCAGCCACTTCGGCACGCCGAGGGCGTAGGAGGCCTCCCGCAGTTCGTTCGGGACGATCCGCAGCATCTCCTCGCTGGAGCGGACCACCACCGGGATCATCAGCACGCTCAGCGCGACCGCGCCGGAGATGCCGGAGCGGTGGCCGGCGCCGAACACCATCGAGAACAGCGAGTAGGCGAACAGGCCGGCCACGATGGACGGGATGCCGGTCATCACGTCGACGAAGAAGGTGATCGCCCTGGCCAGCGGACCGCGGCCGTACTCGACCAGGTAGATCGAGGTCATCAGCCCGATCGGCACCGAGATGACGGTGGCCGCCAGGGTGATCAGCAGCGTGCCCACGATGGCGTGCAGCGCGCCGCCGCCCGGGCCGATGATGCCGGCCATCGACTGGGTGAAGAAGGCGACGTCGAACCGGGGCAGGCCCAGGCTCAACGCCGTCCAGCTCACCGACACCAGCGGGATGGTGGCGATCAGGAAGGCCGCGACCACCAGGGAGGTGACGAACCTGTCGGTCGCCTTCCGGCTTCCTTCCACGATCACCGAGAGGGTGACCAGGACGACCAGGTAGACGACCGCGCCCAGCGCGATGCCACCGGCGAAGTTGTCGGCGCCGAGCAGCACCGTGCAGACGATCAGGGCGCCGGCCAGGATCGCCCAGGGCGACCAGCGGGGGAGCTTGCCCGCGGTCAGCGAGGTCGAGATCGGCTTGGTGGTGGTTTCCGTGGCGGTCATGTCAGTTGGCTCCCGAGAACTCGCTGCGTCGGCTGACGATCCAGCGAGCCAGCGCGTTCACCCCGAAGGTGACCACGAAGAGCACCAGGCCGGTACCGATCAGGACGTTGACGTTGAGGCCGTAGCCCGCCTCACCGAACTTGAGTGCGATGTTGGCCGGAATGGTCGAGGGGTTGGTGGAGGTGAGCAGTTCGATGCTCACCACGCCGGTGGCCGAGAGCACCATGGCCACCGCCATGGTCTCGCCCAGGGCGCGGCCCAGGCCGAGCATGGCGCCCGAGATGATGCCCGGCCGGGCGAACGGCAGCACGGCCATCCGGATCATCTCCCAGCGGGTGGCGCCCAGCGCGAGGGCGGCCTCCTCGTGGAGCTTGGGGGTCTGCAGGAAGACCTCGCGGCAGATCGCGGTGATGATCGGCAGCACCATCACGGCCAGCACCAGCGCCGCGGTCAGGATCGTCCGGCCGGTCACCGACACCTGGCCGGAGAACAGCGGGATCCAGCCCAGGTTGGCGTTCAGCCAGGTGTAGATCGGCACCACCGCCTTGGCGAAGACCGTGCTGCCCCACAGGCCGTAGACCACCGAGGGCACCGCCGCCAGCAGGTCGATCACGTAGCCCAGCACGGCGGCCAGGCTGCGGTGGGCGTAGTGGGAGATGAACAGGGCGATGCCGATCGAGAGCGGCACCGCGAACAGCAGCGCCAGGATGGATGCCCAGACGGTGCCGAAGGCCAGCGGCCAGACGTACGCCCAGAAGCTGTCACTCTGGCCCAGGGTGGTGGGGGCGTCCGCCGGGTTGGCCAGCATGCCGGGCACGCCCTGGATCACCAGGAAGGCGGTGACCGCTGCCAGGATGACCAGGATCGAGATGCCGGCGCCGAGGGCGGTGGCGGCGAAGTTGCGGTCACCCGGGCGCGGTCTGCCCTTCAGGCTGCGCTCCGATGGGCTGGATGTCACGGCCTCTACTTTGGTCGACGTCACGTCGTGGTCACCTTGTGTCTCGGAAGCGGGGACTGGTGGGGGTGCTGATACTCGACGGTCGAGCTTGTCGAGAGCCGTTGCCGAG
>JAEXCA010000018.1 GCA_023393755.1 Actinomycetes bacterium
GGCGGGCCCGAGGAGGTCGCCGCCGCGATCGCCTTCCTCGCCTCCGAGCAGGCGGGCTTCATCTCCGGCGCCGTGATCCCGGTCGACGGCGGCCTCGGCATGGGTCACTGAGCAGGACGAAAGGGACACTGATGGGAATCCTGGAAGGCAAGAACATCCTGGTCGCCGGGGTGACGATGAACACCTCGATCGGCTACCGGGTGGCCGAGATCGCCCAGGCCGAGGGCGCGACCGTGATCGTCTCGAGCTTCGGACGCGCGATGAGCCTCACCGCGCGCATCCTGAAGCGACTCGACCCGCAGCCGCCGCTGATCGAACTCGACGTCACCAACGACGAGCACCTGGAGACCCTGGCCGATCGGCTGCGCGAGCACGTCGACCACCTCGACGGCGTGGTGCACTCGATCGCCTTCGCCAACCCGGAGACCGCCCTGGGCGGCAAGTTCCTCAGCACCCCGTTCAGTGACGTCGGCGTCTCCATGCACGTCTCGGCGTACTCCCTGGTCAGCCTGACCATGGCCTGCAAGCCACTGTTCGGCGACACCGCATCGGTGGTCGGTCTCACCTTCGACGCCCGCCAGTCCTGGCCGACCTACGACTGGATGGGGGTCTCCAAGGCCGCCCTGGAGAGCGCCTCGCGCTACCTGGCGCGCTACCTCGGCCCCGAGGGCATCCGCAGCAACATCGTCGCCGCCGGCCCGCTGGAGACGATCGCCAAGAAGGCCATTCCGGGGGCGGAGTCGTTCAACGACATCTGGGCCGATCGCGCCCCGTTGGGCTGGGATCCGCGGGATCTCACCCCGGCCGCCAAGGCCGTGGTGGCGCTGCTGAGCGACTGGTTCCCGGCCACCACCGGCGAGATGCTGCACGTCGACGGCGGACTGCACTCCACCGGCGCCTGAGCCCGGCGCCGCGACCCGACCCGGACCGGTAGGTTTGACCCATGGCGGTGGTGGAGCTTCATGAGGTGTCGATCGTGCGGTCCGGCGCGACCCTGCTGGACGGCATCACCTGGACGGTCGACGAGGGCGAACGCTGGGTGATCATCGGGCCGAACGGCGCCGGCAAGACCACCCTGCTGCAGATCGTCGCCGCCCAGTCCCACCCCACCCGCGGCACCGCGTCCATCCTGGACGAGACCCTCGGCGCGGTCGACGTGTTCGAGCTCCGTCCCCGGATCGGGGTGGCCTCGGCCGCCCTGGCCGACCGGATCCCGAAGTCGGAACGGGTCGCGGACGTCGTGGTCTCGGCTGCCTACGCGGTGATGGGCCGCTGGCGGGAGGACTACGACCAGGCCGACTACGCCCGGGCCGGCGAGTTGATGGCGCAGCTGCGGGTCGACCACCTGGCCGACCGCACCTTCGGGACGCTGAGCGAGGGGGAGCGCAAGCGGGTGCAGATCGCCCGGGCACTGATGACCGATCCTGAGCTGCTGCTGCTGGACGAACCCGCCGCCGGCCTGGACCTGGCCGGACGCGAGGCGCTGGTCGCCACGCTCAGCGAACTCTGCGAGGACGACTACGCGCCGGCCACCGTGCTGGTCACCCACCACGTCGAGGAGATCCCCCGGGGGATCACCCACGCGCTGCTGCTCAAGCAGGCCGGAGTGGTCGCCGCGGGGCCGATCGAGACCACGCTGATCGGTGAACTGCTGAGCCGCACCTTCGACCTGGAGCTCGTCGTCACCCACACCGACGGGCGCTGGACCGCCCGGGCGGTCGGTCCGGCGGGCGACCGTCCCACCCGAGCCTTCTAGCTCCCCGGCGCGAGGTCGGCCGGAGGGGGAGCGCTCGACGATTGCCTGCTTCCTCGACTGCGCGCCCCGCCGGACCCGGCCGGCTGGCATCATGGAGGCATCCAACACCAGGAGATTCCGATGTGGGAGTGGCTGTCGAACAACCTCTGGTCGGTGTGGCTCGCGCTGGGCGCCGGGCTGGCGCTGACCGAACTGGCGACCCTCGACTTCACCCTGCTGATGCTGGCCGCCGGCGCGGTGGCCGGCGGCGTCACCGCCCTGGTCTTCCCCGGCCTGCTCTGGCTGCAGATCGCCGTGGCGGTCGTGGTCGCGATCCTGATGCTGGCCCTGTTGCGCCCCACCCTGCTGGAGAAGATCCGCCGGATGCCCGGCTACCGCTCCTCGATCGACAAGCTGGTCGGCAGCACCGGGGTGGTGGTGGCCGAGATCACCGGTACCACCGGCGAGGTCAAGCTGGCCGGCGAGGTCTGGACCGCACGCAGCGTGGACGGCACCCCGATCGCGGTGGGCGAGCAGATCGAGGTGTACCAGGTGGACGGCGCCACGGTGGTGGTCTACCCGCGCCACCGCGCGCTGCCCTGACCCGCGAGCGATCCCCGAGCCTGCCCGACGATCCCCGAGCTCGTCCGACGGACCCCTGAGCCTGCCCAACGACCCCTGAGCCTGCCCAACGATCCCTGAGCTTGTCGAAGGGCCGTCCCCGTCACCCCGCCCCCGGTAGGGTGGAAGGCGAACGAGGAGGTCTGAGATGCCCGAAGCCCTGATGATCATCGTGTGGGTCCTGGTGGCCGCGATCGTGGTCTCCGTCCTGATCCGGTCGGTGCGGGTGATCCGCCAGCAGCAGGTGGCGGTCGTCGAGCGACTGGGCAAGTTCCGCCGCACGCTGGATTCCGGTCCGCACCTGCTGGTGCCGTGGATCGACCGGGTGCGCTACATGATCGACCTGCGCGAGGCGGTCGTCCCGTTCCCGCCGCAGGGCGTGATCACCGAGGACAACCTGATGGTGAACATCGACTCGGTGATCTACTACCAGGTGGTCGATCCGGTCCGGGCCGCCTACGAGGCGCAGAACTACATCCAGGCGATCGAGCAGCTCACCATGACCACGCTGCGCAACATCATCGGCGGCCTCGACCTGGAGCAGACCCTGACCAGCCGCGAGGAGATCAACCAGAAGCTGCGGGCCGTCCTGGACGAGGCCACCGGCAAGTGGGGGATCAAGGTCAACCGGGTGGAGCTGCGCTCGATCGAGCCGCCGGCCACCATCCGCGACGCGATGGAGAAGGGCGCCCGGGCCGAGCGCGACAAGCGGGCCGCGATCCTGATCGCCGAGGGCCAGCGGCAGTCGCAGATCCTGTCGGCCTCCGGTGAGAAGGAGTCGGCCATCCTGCGCGCCCAGGGCGACCGCGAATCCACCGTGCTGCGGGCCCAGGCCGATCGCCAGGCGGCGATGCTGCGGGCCGAGGGCGACGCCCAGGCGATCCACACCACCTTCTCCGCGATCCACGCCTCCAAGCCGACCCCGGCGCTGCTCTCCTACCAGTACCTGCGGATGCTGCCGCAGCTGGCCCGGGGCGACTCCAACAAGATGTGGATTGTCCCCAGCGAGTTCAACGACGCGCTGAAGGGGCTCGGCAGCATGATCGGCGGCGGCGCCGGGACGGGCGGTGCCGCCGCGCCGGCCGAGGACGCTGACCGGTTGGCTGCCGAGTTCGCGCCGCCGAAGAAGGTGGACGTGGCCGCCGAGATCGCCGCTCAGAAGGCCGCCGAGGAGGCCGAGGCCCAGCAGTCGGTGCAGCAGGCGATCGCCGAAGCCGCGGCCATCGAGGGACGCCGCGCCACCGCGGTGGGTACCAACCCGCCTCCGCAGGCACTGGAGACCCAGCCGTCCACCGAGCCGGCGCACCGCTTCGCCGATCCGCAGCAGGGCTAGCCGCCGCCCGGCCACGGGGGGTTGGCTGAACCCACCGGGGCAGGGCTTCTAGAATCGCCCGCGTGGCGAGGGTGATCCCGGTCGAGCGGGCGGACGACCAG
>JAEXCA010000059.1 GCA_023393755.1 Actinomycetes bacterium
GCCCGGGTTCGCCCGGGCCACCACGCCGGTCCCTGAGAGGACTGATTCTCATGCGTTACCTGCGCTGGCTCACTGTCGCCGTGCTGGCGGGCGCCCTGCTGCTCAGCGGCTGCACCAGCATCGCTACCCGTAGGGCGAAGGAAGAGGCCCAGGCCAAGATCGATATGCAGGCCGGCCACGAGGAGTACCCGATCGGGGATCCGCAGGTCTTCGACTTCGTCCAGCTCGACGCCTTCTACTCCCCGCCGTCCGACATGAAGCCCGCCGGAATGGGCCTGCCGGCCGCGGAGGCCGACATCCATCTGGAGGCGAACCTGACGGCCTTGGAGAACAACGGGCTCGGTCTTCCGGCGGGCTCCTGGATCCCGTATGCGACCATCGAGTACCAGGTGACCGGACCGGACGGATTCTCGGCGGAGGGCACCTTCATGCCCATGCTGAGCAACCACGGCCAGCACTACGGCTCGAATGTGAAGATGGGCCCGGCGGGCACCTACCAGATCACTTACACCGTCCGCAGCCCGGCCGAGAACGGCCTGGCGATCCACGGCGACAAGCTGACCGGCGTCAGCGGCGAGTTCTGGAGTTCTCCGCTGGTGGCGACCTGGGACTTCGACTATCTGCCGCGGGAATGGTGACCGGGTCGCCGGAATAGGACGGCCGTGCTCGCCTTCTTCGTCGACGCGCTGACCCTCGCCCTGCCGGTGGCGTTCAGCTGGCTGGCGCTGTGGCTCGGTGCGGAGCGTGGTGGACGCCAGCAGCTTCCGTTCGGGATGGCCACCGCGGCGGGCCTGGTCGCGGCACTGCTGGTGACCGTGGTGCGGCAGGCCACCGGCCTGCTGAACCGTGAGGTCGTGCTGCTCGTCCTGCTGCCGGTCTCGCTGCTGCTGGCTGGGGCAGCGCTGACCTGGTTGTGGCGCGGCGCGGCCCGCTCGGCTCCGCGGTGGGGGGTCGTGGTGCTGGCTGGTCTGGCCGGTGTGATCGCGGCGCTGCAACTGCCGGAACTGATGCTGCTGACCCGTGGCTTCGCCGAGCCGGGGACCTCGCTGTTCACCAGCGACGTGGTGTTGAAGCTGAGCGGCTATCTGGCCGGAATCGGGCTGGCCCTGGTGATCGGCTGGGTGGTTGTTGGGGCGGCGCGCGGTGTCCGTCCGGCCACGCTCAGGATTGCTGTCACCGGCATGCTCGCGGTCACCGTGCTGAGTCAGCTGAGCATTCTGGGCCGAATCCTGCTCGCCCGCCGGCTGATCGGCCTGCCTCGGTGGGGCTTCCAGGTACTGGTGTGGGCTTCCAGCCACGAGTGGGTGTTCACCGCCGCGTTGGTGGTGTCCTGCCTGCTGCCGGTTGTCGCCGCGGCGTTATTGCTGCGCCGTCCGCTGCCGACACCTGCCACCCCGGCCGAGGGACGGTTGCACCGCGCCGCTTTCCTGACCCGGCGTCGATTCCTGGTGGCGACTGGTATTGGCCTGGGTGCGGCGGTGGTCACCCTGACCTGGGGACGGTCGCTCGCCGACGCCGAACCTGAACTCTCGCCACCGGAGCCGTACGGCAGCGATTCGGCCACCGTCTGGGTGGAGTTGGCCGCGATCGACGACGGTCACCTGCACCGTCACACCTACGTTGCTGGTGACGGAACCGAGGTGCGGTTCATCACCATCCGTAAGGGAGCCAGGGCCTTCGTGGCCTGCCTGGACGCCTGTGAGATCTGCGGCCCGTCGGGCTACTACGAGCGGGACGGACATGTGATCTGCAAGCTGTGCGATGTGGCGATGAACATTGCCACGATTGGCTTCAAGGGCGGCTGCAACCCGATCCCGATCGACTTCACGGTGGCGGACGGCCGACTGGTCATCGCCCGCGAGGTGCTGGAGCGGAGCGTGCAGATCTTTGCCTAGGAGTCGCCTGAGTCATTCCCGCGAAGGCGGGAATCCCGAGGAGATCCCTGCCTTCGCGGGGATGGGCGCGGTGGCATCGCCTGGTCGGCATGGGCTGCAGGAGATCCCCACCTTCCTGGGGATGACACTTGATAGCCAGTGGCCTTTCGGAAAAGGAGCGATGTGAAGCTGATCCTGATAGCCCCGGGACCGACCACCGGCAGCCGTGATGCGGTGTTCGGCGATGTCGGTGATCTGCTGGAGCCGGTGGCCGTTGGGATGCGCCCCGGGACGGTGCTCCACTGCGCACCCGAACCCGCCTGTCGGCAGCTGGCCGTCAACACCGGAACCGAGCCGGTGGTGCTGGACGGCTTGCGCGGGCCGGACTTCGGCAGCTGGCACGGACTCGCGCTGCAGCAGGTAATGGAATCGGATCTGCCGGGCCTGCAGCACTGGCTCACCGATCCAACGGCAGCCCCGCACGGTGGCGAGTCTCTCGCCGCCCACCTGGCTCGGATCGGGGCTCTGCTGGACGCGGCGGACTGGCGGGAACGTGGTGCCACGCTGGTGGCGCCGGCCCTCACAGTGCGGGCCGGGTGCGTCCATGCCCTCGGCGCGCGACCGGACTCGTTGCTGCACCTGGACATCGCCCCCGGCACCACCGCCCGAATCAGCCTCACCCGCGGTACCTGGCGGCTGCAGGCCATCGTGCCACCCGCCCGTCGCTGACCAGACCGCCCCGTCCCTGACCGCACCCCCGTCCGACCGACCGCCGCCGTTCAACGTCGACCGCTTGCCTTAACGTCGAGCGCTTGTGCCTGGGGTGTGGCGCTCGACGGGAAGGGTGGCGGTCGGCGAATCGTGAGTCAGGTCGAACGGGCCAGGGCGAGCAGGGCCGCTACGGTCCGTTGACCGCTTGCCTCAACGTTGACCGCTTGCCTTAACGTCGAGCGCTTGTGCCTGGGGTGTGGCGCTCGACGGGAAGGGTGGCGCTCGGCGAACCGTGGGTCAAGCCGAGCGGGTCAGGGTGAGCAGGGCGTCCACGTCCACGCAGGTGTCCAGGGCGTCGGCCAGGCTGTCGAGCATCCGCTCGCGGCGGGCGGCGAAGCCGAGGGCGTCCGGATCGGGGGTCCAGGACGAGCCCACGGTGGCGGCCAGCTCGGTGAGCCAGGCGCGCCGGAAAGCGTCGTTCTCGAAGGCGCCATGCCAGATCGTCCCCCAGGTGTTGCCCTGCCGGACGCCGTCCAGGAAGGGCTCGCCGCCGTCGGCCGTCACCACGCCATGGTGGATCTCGTACCCGGTCACCGGGTGGCCCTGCCAGGTTCCGGAGGGTTTGCCCAGCACCTTCTTGGGGCTGAAGCTGACCTGGGCCGGGAGCAGTCCGAGCCCGTCCTCTACGCCCATAGAGGACTCCACTGGGTCGTCTATCTGCCGGGAGAGCATCTGGTAGCCACCGCAGATCCCCAGGATCGGACGGCCCGCGGCGGCTCTCTCCTCAATCGCCTTGGCCAGCTCTCTCTCCCGTAGCCAGGCCAGGTCGGCGAGGGTGGAGCGGCTGCCCGGCAGGACCACCAGATCGGCCTCGGCGACCTCGGCCGGACGGGCGGTGGCGACCACGTCCACGCCCGGCTCAGCGGCCAGGGCGTCCAGGTCGGTGGCATTGGAGATCCGCGGGAACCGGATGGCGGCGATCCGCAGTGTGCCGGTGCGGCCGGGGATCCGCGGCCACTTGGCGAAGGCCAGCGCGTCCTCGCCGTCCAGCCAGACCTCGGGCAGCCAGGGGACGATGCCCAGGCACGGCAGGCCGGTGCGCCGGGTGAGTTCGTCCAGGCCGGGGTCGAGTACCGACTGGTCACCGCGGAACTTGTTGATCAGGTAGCCAGCCAGCAGCGCGCGGTCAGCCTCGGCCACGATCGCCCAATGCCCGTAGAGGGACGCCAGCACGCCGCCCCGGTCGATGTCGCCGCACAGGATCACCGGCAGGCCGAACCGCTGAGCCAGCCCGAAGTTCACATAGTCGCCGGCCCGCAGGTTGATCTCGGCCGGTGAGCCGGCGCCCTCGCAGAGCACCAGGTCGTACTGGCTGGCCAGCTCCTCGTAGGCGGCGAAGGCTGCCTCGGCGAGGTGGCGGCGGCCGGTGGCGTACTGCCCGGCCTCCAGGGTGCCGGCCGGCTCGCCACGCAGCACCACGAACGAGCGCCGATCGGTCCCCGGTTTGAGTAGGACAGGGTTCATCGCCGAGGTCGGTTCCACCCCGGCAGCGATCGCCTGCAGGTACTGGGCTCGTCCGATCTCCGAGCCGTCGGCGCAGACCATCGAGTTGTTCGACATGTTCTGTGCCTTGAACGGAACCACCTTCACACCGCGGCGGCGCAACAGCCGGCACAGCCCGGCGGTGAGCAGCGACTTGCCGGCGTCCGAGCTCGTCCCGGCGATCAGCAGCCCGGTCATGGCCAGGTCTCCAGCGCGGGGCCGAAGACCGTGGCCAGGGCACTTTGGTAGCTCTCCAGCTCACCCGCTTCCGCCGAGGCGGTGGCCTGGACGCTGGGCTGGTGCAGCACCGCATTGGCGAACCTGCGCAGCGATCGTTCGATCGCCTGCTGGGTCTCGGCGGAATGGCTGCCGGAGGTGGTGGAGAGCTCGGCCTCGATCAGTTGGTCCACCCGAGCCCGCAGGGCGGTCACCGTCCCGGCGGCCCCACGTCCGCGCTCGGCGGCCAGGAAGTCCGCCACCGCCTGCTCCACCAGTTGCTGAGCGGTCGCCACCGCGGCGGCGTCCTGGGTGGGAGCATGACTGGCCAGTTCGTCGATGGTGAGCAATCGGACGCCGAGGTCGCGCACCGCCGGGTCGATATCGGTGCCGCCGCTCAGGTCGACGATGATCGGACGGTGCTCGCCCAGAGTCGAAGCGTCGATCAGCCGACGATTGCCGCTACAGGCCACCACCAGATCGCTCTCGGCCAGGGCTGTCGACAGTGCGGCGGTGGCCACCGAGTGGGTCTCGGCGAACCGGGCTGCACGCCGGTCGCTGGCCGAATGGACGCTGATCCGGGTGCACCCTCGTCGGCGCAACTCGGCCACCACCACGCCGGCGTAGCTCCCGGTGCCGAGCAGAAGCGCTTTGGCCTCAGCCCAGTTGTTGATCGCAGCCAGGCCCAGCCCGACGGACGCCAGCGAGCGGCCGATGGCCCCCAGACCGGTGCGGCTGGAGACCACCTTGGCGGTCCGCAGCGCGGCCTCGCCGAGCCGACGCAGGCCAGGAGTGAGGGTGGGTTCGGCGGCCTTCAGCCAGTGCCGCACCTGGCCGGCGATCTGGCTCTCGCCGATCACCAGCGAGTCCAGACCGGCTGCGACTCGGAAGAGATGCCGGACGGCGTCGTCGTCCGAGCGAGTCGTCGGCCCCTGCATCACGACGGAGTCGGATGCGGGTTGGGTGGCGGTGAAGACGGCGGTCGCTGCTGCGGCGGCCAACTCGGCGTCGGCGGCCTCGAGCAGGAACTCCACCCGATTGCAGGTGATGAGTGGGAGCACCCCGGCGATCCCGGTACCGATCAGGCCGGCGACAATCTCGTCGCGTTGGCTGGAGAGGGTGGCAATGACTTCGGCGCTCACCTGGTGGTGACTGACACCGACCGCTGACCACGCCACCGTTGGATTCTATCAATCGGAGTCGGTCGGCTTGCCGAACAAATCGAACTGCAGATGGCCGGAAATGGGCCATTCAGTGGGTCTGAGAGCAATCTGGAGGTCGATTTGTTCGCGGACACTGTCTGCGGGGCGTCCGGCAGGCAGGCGGATGGGAGACTGGGAACCCGCGAGTCGAGGAGTGACCAGATGGATGCCGCCACGGCCTTCCTACGCGCGAAAGCCGTGATGCCCGGTGGGGTGTCGTCTCCGGTGCGGGCCTACCGCGCGGTCGGCGGCGACCCGGTTTTCCTGGCGCGCGCCGAGGGACCCCACGTCTACGACACCGAGGGACGACGGTACGTCGACCTGGTCGGCTCCTGGGGCCCGGCGTTGCTCGGGCACGCCCATCCCGACGTGGTTGCCGCGGTGGTCGAGGCCGCCCGGCGAGGGCTCTCCTTCGGGGCACCGACGCTGGGCGAGGTCGCCCTGGCCGAGGAGATCAGGGCACGTGTGGCGCCGGTCGAGAAGGTGCGGTTCGTTTCCACTGGCACCGAGGCCACCATGACCGCGCTGCGGCTGGCCCGGGCCGTCACCGGACGCGATCTGGTGGTGAAGTTCGCCGGCTGCTACCACGGCCACAGCGACGGCCTGCTGGCCGAGGCCGGCTCCGGGGTGGCCACCGCCGGCCTGCCCGGCTCGGCCGGGGTGCCCGCCGCCACCGCCGCGCAGACCATCGTCCTGCCCTATAACGACCTGGCCGCGGTGGCGGCGTCCTTCGCTGCTTACCCGGGCAGGATCGCCGCTGTGATCACCGAGCCCGCGGCGGCCAATATGGGTGTCGTCCCGCCCGAGCCCGAGTTCAACGCCGGATTGCGACAGTTGTGCACCGAGGCCGGCGCCCTGCTCATCTTCGACGAGGTGCTGACCGGGTTCCGGGTCGGGCCAGCGGGCTGGTGGGGCCTGGAGGGCTCCGACTGGGCACCTGATCTGTTCACCTTCGGCAAGGTGGTCGGCGGCGGGATGCCACTGGCCGCGCTGGCCGGGCCGGCCGTCCTGCTGGACCAGTTGGCCCCGGTCGGACCGGTGTACCAGGCCGGTACGCTCTCCGGGAACCCACTCGCCACCGCGGCCGGGCTGGCCACCCTGCAACGGGCGGACGATGCTGTCTACGCCCAGGTCGATGCGGCAGCAATGCGGCTCGGTCAGGCAGCGACGGACGCGTTGAGCCAGGCCGGAGTGCCACACCGCCTGCAGCGGGCGGGATCACTGTTTTCGGTGTTCTTCGGCGAGGGGCCCGCCACCGCTCCGGTGCGCGACTATGCCGCAGCCCGAGCCCAGGACACCGTCGCCTTCTCGGCCTTCTTCCATCAGTTGCGGGCGGACGGGGTGCTGCTGCCACCGTCCGGCTTCGAAGCCTGGTTCGTCTCCGCCGCGCACGATGACGCTGCGTTGAGCGCCATCGAGGCCGTCCTACCTGCTGCTGCCACGGCGGCGGCGAAGGCTGGTGCTCAGCCGGAGTGACGGGTTACCGGTCACCCGGGCGGTTCGCCAGTAGGGCGGCCGCCACCCGCAGACCGAGCGCCTCGGCCTGACCAGGGTCCGTCACGATGGCCGAGTCGGTCACCCGGGCGTAGTCGATCCCGGCGTGGTCGCTGAGTTCCGCTGCCAACCTGAGCAGGCCGTCCTCGAAGCTGGCCAAGGCGCCGACAGCGGTGGTGCAGGCGGCGTCGATTCCGGTCAACACAGCGCGCTCGGCGGTCACCGCCAGCCGGCTCGGTAGGTCGTCCAGCGCGGCGACGGTCTCCGACAGCGGGTCGTCCGCCCGGCACTCCACCGCCAGGGCGCCCTGGGCGGGCGCGGGCAACATCAGCAGGGGGTCGAGGGTTTCGACCGCCTCGTCCAGGCGTCCCAGCCGTTGCAGTCCGGCGGCGGCCAGCACCAGGGCGTCCACCTCGGAGCCGACCTTCCCCAGCCGGGTGTCGATATTGCCCCGGACCGGGACGATTAACAGGTCGGGACGCGACCGCAGCACCGCGGCCGCGCGCCGCGGTGAGGACGTCCCGACGCGTGCGCCAGCGGGCAACTCAGCCAGCGGGACGGCCGCCACCAGTACGTCGAGCGGATCCGCCCGTGGCGGCACGGCGGCCACCACCAGCACCGGATCCGGCTCGGACGGCAGATCCTTGAAGGAATGGACGGCGATGTCGACCCGGCCCCGCGCCAGGGCCTCGCGCAACGCATTGGTGAACATTCCTGGCCGGGCGGTGAGCGGCCGGCTCAGGTCGTCCCCGTCGACCGTGATGGCGACCAGTTCGCACGGCTCGCCGGTGCGGGCGGTCAGGGCATCGGCGACCAGCCGGGATTGGGTGCGGGCCAGTTCACTACGCCGGGTGGCGATCCGAATCACAAGCGCCCACCCAACTCGACTGCCAACAGGAACACACCTGATCCTAGCAACCCTGGTCGGCTCCGGAGGCATCCTTAGGACAGGAGGCGGCGGTCCCCGAGCTTGTCGAAGGTCTCCTTGTCCCACCTAGTCAGGCCGGACTTGGGGAGGGGAGAGTTCCCTGGGACGCGGGGACGGTTCCGATGTCCCAGGTAGCCAAGCCCAGGTTGGGACGCGGGGACGGTTCCGATATCCCAGGTAGCCAAGCCCAGGT
>JAEXCA010000221.1 GCA_023393755.1 Actinomycetes bacterium
TTCGTCGGGAACAGGGGCGCCCACCTCCCCACCACCCAGACCAACTGACGAGGGTGGCTGAGATGGCCACCAGTAAACGCGACCGGATCGACCGGATGTTCCAGGGGATGGCTCCGGCGCTGGATGATTTCATCGCGTCGGTGATCGGACAGGGCGATCCTGCGTTGGGCGCGGCGTGGATCAAGTTGGTGCAGGCGAAGGACACCAAGAACGGAGCCGCCGCGGGCAAGGCGTACGATCCGCTGGATCCGCAGTTGCAGTTCCGGATGCTGACCGAGAGCAACATCACCAGCGGCTTCCAGTCGGGCTGGTACCCGTTCAACGACACGTTGGGCCGGGCTGGTGAGACGTATGCCAGTGAGTTGCGGGAGGTGCGCAACGCGTGGGCGCACAACGGGACCTTCAGCGACGACGACGCGTACCGCGCCCTGGACACTGGGGAGCGGCTGCTCATGCTGGTGGGGGCTGCGGGTGAGGCTGAGCGGATCCGCGCGATCCGGTTGAACCTGCGGCGGGTGACCGCGGACAAGGCCGACAAGCAGGTGTTGAAGGCTGCGGTGGACAACCCGGAGGCTGCCGGGCTGCGGCCCTGGCGGGAGGTGCTGCCGCCGCACGAGGACGTTGCGACCGGCAACTTCCATGCTTCGGAGTTCGCCGCCGACCTCTACAAGGTCGCGACCGGGGGCGAGGAGGATTCCGACTACGCGAACCCTGTGGAGTTCTTCAAGCGGACCTACCTGACGGAGGGCTTGCGTGACCTTGTCGGACGCGCGGTGCGCCGGCTGACGGGCGACGACAACGCCTCTCCGGTGGTCAACCTCCAAACGAACTTCGGTGGCGGTAAGACCCACTCGATGCTCGCTTTGTGGCATCTGGCCGCGGGGCGCCCGGTCGGCGATTTCCCGCAGGAGACCCAGGAGTTGCTGCTTGCCAGCGGGTACACCGGCAATCCGGTTAACCGGGTCGCGTTGGTCGGCAACCACCTCAGCCCGTCGGGCATCACCAAGACCGACGGCACCGTAGTGAACACGCTGTGGGGCGAGCTGGCCTGGCAGCTGGGGGGGGCGGATGCGTACGCGATCGTCGCCCAGTCCGATCAAGATCGGACGCCTCCGGGTCAGGCGTTGCACCAGCTGCTCGTCAGCTATGCGCCGGCGGTGATCCTGATCGACGAGTGGGTGGCCTACGCACGCTCACTGGTCGGCCGAGACGACCTTGCGGGTGGCACGTTCGACGATCAGTTCACCTTCGCCCAGGCCCTGACCGAGGCCGCCAAGGGCACGTCCGGCGTCCTGCTGGCCATCTCGATCCCCGCATCGGAGACCGGCGACGCGACGTTGATCGCCGCCGGCAGCGCCGATGAGGTGGGCGGCGCGAACGGCCTGGCGGCGTTGAAGCGGCTGCAGAACGTGGTGGGGCGGGTGGCGGACCAGTGGCATCCGGCGTCCGCGGACGAGGCCTACCACATCGTCAAGCAGCGCCTGTTCGCCCAGCCGGACGCCGCAGGACTGGCTGCGATCAACGCGACCGCCCAAGGCTTCGTGGACCTGTACCGCAGGTACCCCGGCGACTTCCCGCGCGAAACCCGTGAGGTCGCCTACCAGGATCGGATCAAGCAGACCTACCCGATCCACCCGGAGCTGTTCGACACCCTGTACGAGCAGTGGAGCTCGCTGGAACGGTTCCAGCGCACCCGCGGCGTCCTGCGGCTGATGTCCACGGTCATCCACGCCCTGTGGGTCGGGGAGGACGCTTCCCCGCTGATCATGCCAGGCTCGATCCCGCTGGCAACCGCAAACGTCAACAGCGAACTCACCCAGTATCTGCAGGACTCGTGGAAGGCGATCATCGATGCCGACGTCGACGGCCCCAACTCCGAACCCGTCCGGATCGACAAAGCCAAACCCGTCCTCGGGCAACGAGCGCTGACCAAGAGACTGGCCCGCACGGTGTTCTTCGGGGCGGCGCCGACGATCGCACCGGGAGCGTCCAGCAAGGGCATCGGAACCCAGCGGGTGTTTCTGGGCACCGCCGTGCCCGGTGACGTTCCGGGCAACTTCCATTCCGCGCTGACGCAGCTGCAGGACCGGGCCACCTACTTCTACTCGGGTTCCGGCAAGTACTGGTACGACCTGAAGGCGAACATCACCCGAACCGCGAAGGACCAGGCCGAACGGCTACACCCCGAGGATGTGTGGGCCGAGGTGACCCGACGCCTGCAGGGCCAAGCCCGCACCCGCGGCCAGTTCGCCGGCGTCCACATCGCCCCCGAGTCCAACGCCGACATCCCCGACCACGAGGAGGCCCGCCTGGTCATCCTGCACCCCAAGGTCGCCCACAAGCGCGGCACCGACTCCCCCGCCAAGCAGTTCGCGCACGCCGCCACCGAACGGCGTGGCACCGCGAACCGGACCCATCGCAACACGCTGGTGTACCTGGCGGCCGACGAGGCTCGACTCGAGGAACTGAACGCCGCTACCCGCGACTACCTCGGCTGGAGCCACGTCCTCGACAATGAGGCCGACCTCGACCTGACGGCGAATCAGAAGAACCACGCCGCCCAACGCAGAGCCCAAGCCGATCAGACTGTGGCGTCGCGGTTGCTCCAGACGTTCACTTGGGCGCTGGTTCCGGCCCAGCCGGACCCCGGGGCACCGTTCACGCTGCGGGAGGTGAAGATCGAGGGGCAGTCGGACTCGCTCGCGGATCGAGTTTCGAAGCGTCTTGGTAGTGACGGTGACCTGTCCACCCGGCAGGCGGCCGCCACTATCCGACTGGCTCTGAACAAGGTGCCGCAGATCTGGAAGGACGGCCACGTCACCCTCCGCACCCTGTGGGGGCTGTACACCCAGTACCCGTACATGCCCCGCCTGCGAGATCGCAGCGTGCTCGAAGCTGGGATCTTCGATATGCCGATGATCTGGGCTCACGATGCGTTCGCCCTGGCTGCCGGTCATGACGACACCACCGGTCGCTACATCGGCCTGTGGACCCCTGCCGACAACGCCTCCCCACCCGTGGCCACCGACGCCCTGCTGCTGGTGCGCCCCGACGTCGCTGCGAAGCAGATCGCCGAAACCGCCACGCCCATGCCACGTGTGAGCGAGGCGGGTGATGAAACGAAGCCTGTCGACACCACCGCTGCGCAGCCACGGCGAGTCGTCGACTTTGTGTATCCCGCCGCCAAGACCCGCTTCTTTGCGGCCAAGACTCTCAACCCGGACAGGATCGCCCTCGACTTCAAGAACATCGCCGAGGAGATCCTGGCGCACCTCCGCAGCGGGGATACGAACCTCGCGGTCCGCATCGAGATCGAAGCCACCGACCTGGAGGGGTTCGACGAGTCGAAGGTCCGCACGGTCTCCGAGAACGCGAAGACGCTGAAGTTCGACCAAGCCGGGTTCGAGGAAAGCTGACGTGGAGGAGGCCGATGTGCCTGGTCGGGGAGATCGGGGGACGTAGATCGGGTACGTCGATACCCCGTGCTATCTCTGCCGAGGTCTCCTTCGATTCCCTCTCGCCCCTCAAGACCTGACCTCGATCCATCCAACGGAACCGCTCCGGTCGGTGACGTTGATGTCGGTGAGAATGAAGGAGTACCCGTAGACCGCGTCGACGCGGCCGCCCAGCGCGAGGGCGAGTTGGCTGGCTGGGATGGCGGGGCGTTTGCGGGCGCGGGCGGTGGGGATCTGCTCGACCGGGACCCGGGCGCGGCGGGGAGGCACCTTCTTCTCATCTCCCAAACCGGTGTGTCACCCCACTACTCGCGAATCCGGGTGAGCGCGGGCGTCATAAGGCCTGTGGCTCGCGGCGCAGGTTGTAGCTCGTTCGGCCGCGCCAGTCGCGGCTGACTTGGTCGATCATCTTCAGGCCCGGTAGGTCCGCGACGTAGAGGTCGGCGAGCGCCTTGACGCTCGTGTCGGTCAGGATCGGGACTCCGAGTCGGTCTGCTTCTGCCGCCAGGTGCGCGAACACCTTCTGGCGGAAGGGCCGGGCGAGGCCTCGGCCTTTGTGTTCGGCCATGTGGTCGGACAGCATCCAGGCTCCGTCCTTGGGGTGGACGAGCAGGGTGGCTGTTGAGTCGAAGTAGCCGACGACCCAGCCGCTGTTTCGTCGCCAGCGGGCGATCGTCACTGCTTGGCCGATGGGGAAGGCGAACAGAACCGAGACTCCGAGCACGATGGCGCTGTCGATCGCAAGTTGTCCCGGTGCGCGCGGGTTGCCCATGTTCGACGAGAGGAACGCGTAGGTGACGGTCGAGATGAGCATAGCTCCCAGCAGGACGGCCACCGAGTAGCGGTCGAGGTGCCGAACCGTCAGGCGGAGCAGCTTGAGGCGCGTCCTGGCGTTGAGTGGCTCTGTGCCCTCGAGCGGTCCTGGCCGCGGCACTGGCGGGGTGGGAGTCCTCACTGGTGTGCCTCCAGTGGTGTTGTCTGATCTGGCCAAGGGTAGAGGCTGCCGAGCCTAATGGGCCCGATCACCATGCCCCCGCAGGCGTCGCGAGACTCATGCGGGTTCCGCGCCGGCCAGCCGCTGTGTTCGTGGCTGCCACCGGCGTGGGCGATGGCGGCGAGGACGAGTTGGAGGTGCTCGCGGTCGAGGCCGGCGAGGTTGCGGCTGAGGTCGACGGGCGGTCCTTCGAGCAGCGAGGCGGCGATGCGCAGCAGGCGGGTTTCGCCGCCGGACAGGACGCCGTAGTTGTCGTCGGTCATCTGCTCGGCGTCGATCCACCACCGTCCGGGGCGGTCGCCTTGCTGGACCCACGGTTGTCCCGGGTTGGCGAACCGGCCGCCGCAGCTGCGGATCAGGAGTTCGACGCCGGCCTCGAGCGGGTACAGGCCCTTGGCCCAGCAGCGGAGCGCTTCGTGAACGTCGGTCACGATTCTCGCCTCCCGGCCCGGCCTCGGCGCTCGGGGCGCTCTGCCGGCCCCGGCGGAGACGTGCTGCCAGCAGCGGGGTCGCGGGCTACCGTCGTCTTGCCGAGAGCGCCTCGGCGGAGTCTGTCGGCGCGTTCGCTGGTCACCAGGGACCCGTCGCCGCGCTGGATGAGATCGGCGAGGTCCGGTCCGAGGCCCTCGGCTATCGTGCACTGGTCGCCCAGGTCCTGGCTCGTCCGCTCCCAACGGTTCTGGAAGTGGCCGGTGGTCCACGACAGCACGGTGATGATGATCACTCCGACGAACGCCGGCCACCTGGCGTTGAGGTAGCTGTCGATGATGGCGACGCCGAAGACGATCCAGCGGATCTTCCACGAGAACCGGAGGGTCGCATGGTGGCCGGCGACCTGGCTGACAGCGCCGATGAGGATCTGCACGAACCGCCAGGGCAGGCAGTAGGCCTCGACAACGTTGACCCGGGTCGAGTCGGCCACCTCGAGGTGGCCGAGGGCCTGGCTGATGATCGCGCTGGCTTGCCGGTCGGTGAGTTGGCCGTTGGCGATCTGGCGGAGGAACTCCGGGCTGACCACCAGGGCGGTGCTCGAGGGCATGGCGACGTGGCCGCCGTAGAGCCGCCGGCCGATCCAGATGGCCGGCTGACGGCGTCCACGCAGGGACGCGATGGGGACGATCGCGGTGAGCATCGTGGCCCGCTGGAAGTCGTTCGCCGGCCCAGCTCCGAACCGCCACCACAACATCGGCCGAGTGTTGCGTCCGATCACCAGGCCGACGCCGACGGCCAGAGTGACCAGCAGCGCCGGGAGCGAGAGCCCCCAGACGACGATCCAGACCAGGGTGCTGAAGATGACTCCGGTGATCTGTGCTGCGGCCCAGGTGCCGCGCCAGTCGTTCACGACGTCACCCCGGGCGCGGCCGCCGTCACGGGCGGGATCCGGGACAGCCTGGTGAGTTCCTTGACGTCAATCTGGCCGCCGCACAGGTCCGCGATCTCGGCGACGCTGAGGTGTTCGGCGAGCAGGGCGCGGACGGCGTCCGCTGCCTGCTGTTCGGCTACCTGGATCGCTTGGTTGCGTTCGGCGATCGCTGCCAGGATCTCGACCGCGAGATTCGCGTGTCGGCGCTCCTGCTCGAGGCGTTCTTTGCGTTGGGCCGACAGCGCCTCGGTGACTCGGCGGCGCGCGTCCTGTTTGAATCCCTGCCTGACCATCGTGGGCTCCTCGTTCGGGGTGTTCTCACCCCCTTAAGCCCACCGACCCGGCCGATCCGGACACCCGACACCCGAACAGATCCCGGAGAACCCTCCAAGACTCCCGTCGCCGACGTCCCCAGACCATGTAACCAGTCGATGCCGAGACCCCTGATTTCAGACGTTTTCAAGCATCACACACCTTTGGCATTTACTATCACCCCTAGTCAGAGGCTTATTGCCGCGCTGGTGGGGGAAGCGTAGCAGAGAACCCGCGCGATGGGGTGTCCGGATCGGACGGTTTCGGAGGCTTAAGGGTGCGTGACCATGAGTTTGCACCGGCTGACGGCGGGGACGGGGTATGACTACCTGACCCGCCAGGTCGCTGCGATGGATTCGACGGAGAAGGGGCACACCGGGCTGGCGTCCTATTACACCGAGAAGGGCGAGGTTCCCGGGCGTTGGGTCGGCTCGGGGATGGCCGGTATCGAGGGTTTGGCCGCGGGCGATCTGGTGACCGCTGAGCAGATGCTGGCGCTGTTCGGGTCGGGGCATCACCCGCTGGCCGCGCAGCGGAAACGGGATCTGGCCGGGCCTGGGCTGACGGAGAAGGACTATCGGGAGATCACCCGGCTGGGTGCGCCGTACCGGGTCTACGCCGGGGACGTCAGCCCGTTCCGGGTGGAGGTCGCCCGGCGTCTGGAGGCGTTGAACAAGGAGCGCGGGCTGCCGCAGAAGGCGGCCACCGCGATCGAGGACCGGGCCCGCATCCGTAGCCAGGTCGCCTTGGAGATGTTCCGTTCGCAGTTCGGACGCGACCCGCTCAACGAGCGCGAACTCGCCGGCCAGGTGGCGAAGCTGTCGCGCCAGCAGACCACGGCGGTGGCCGGGTTCGCCCTGACGTTCTCGCCGGTGAAGTCGGTGTCGGCGCTGTGGGCGCTGGCCGATCCCGCCCTCGCTGCGACGATCGAGCGGTGCCACCAGCACGCCGTCGCGGACGCCTTGTCATTCATCGAACGCCACGCCCTGTACACGCGGACCGGTACCGACGGGGTGCGGCAGGTCGATGTCCGCGGCCTGGTCGGTGCCGCATTCACCCACCGAGACAGCCGGGCCGGCGACCCTGACCTGCACACCCACGTCGCGGTGGCGAACAAGGTCCAGACCGTCTGCGACGGACGCTGGTTGTCGATCGACAGCCGCATCCTTCACAAGGCGATCGTGGACGCCTCCGAGACCTACAACACCGCCCTGGAACGGCACCTGGCCGAGGCGGTCGGGGTGCGGTTCGCCGCCCGTACGGGTACCGATCCACGGAAGCGTCCGATCCGGGAGATCGTCGGTGTGGACGCCGCGCTGAACCAGCGGTGGTCGACCCGCCGACAGTCGATCGAGGCCCGCCGCCGGGATCTGGCGGTGGCGTTCCAGGCCGACCACGGCCGTCCCCCGACCCCGGTGGAGGCGATCGCGCTCGCCCAGCAGGCCACCCTGGAGACCCGCGAAGCCAAGCACGAATCCCGCCGCCTGGCTGAGCAGCGGACCACCTGGCGGACGCAGGCCCGCGAGATTCTCGGCGGCGAGACCGGTATCCAGATCATGATCGACGGCGCCCTTCACCCGGCCCTGTCAGAGCGTGTGATCCCGACCCGGGCCTGGCTGGAGGACGCCGCCAAACGGGTGGTCGCGGTCGTCCAGCGGGACCGTTCCGTCTGGCAGACCTGGCACCTGCGCGCCGAGGCGCTGCGCTGCGTCCGGGCCGTCGAGGTGCCTTCCCAACACGTCGAAACGGTCACCAACCTGCTCCTCGACCAGGCCCTCACCTACTGCCAGGCCCTCACGCGGCCCGTCCCCGGAGAACCCGTCGAGCCCGTCCCGCTGCGCCGTGCGGACGGTGCCAGCGTCTATACAGTCGCCGGCTCGCAGCTGTACACCTCGAACGCGATCCTGGCCGCCGAAGCCCGTCTCGTGGAAGCAGCCGGGCATTGCGACGGCATGGTCGTGCCCACCCCGGCCCTCGACATGGCGCTGCTGGAGAGTCACGCGAACGGCGTCGACCTGAACCCCGGACAGGTGCTGCTGGTCCGCGAAATGGCCACCTCCGGGGCCCGGGTGCAGCTCGCGATCGCACCGGCCGGATCGGGCAAGACCACCGCCATGAACGCCCTCTCCCGAGCCTGGACCCAAGCCGGCGGAAACGTGATCGGGCTCGCCCCGTCCGCGGCCGCAGCCGCCGCCCTGGGCGAACAGTTCGACGGCCACAGCGACACCCTGGCCAAGCTGGTCTGGTCGCTGCGCAACGGCGAAACCCCCGACTGGGTCGACCAGATCGGACCCCAAACCCTGGTCATCATCGACGAGGCCGGCATGGCCGACACCCTCTCGCTGGACACCATCGTCAGCCACCTGGCGGCGCGCGGCGGCAGCGTCCGGCTGATCGGCGACGACCAACAGCTGGCCGCCATCGGGGCCGGCGGAGTGCTCCGCGACATCCAGGCCACCCACGGTGCACTGCGGCTCACCGAACTGGTCCGGTTCACCGACCGGGCCGAAGGATCAGCCAGCCTGGCGCTGCGCGAAGGCCACACCTCAGCGCTCGGGTTCTACCTCGACCAGCGCCGCATCCACGTCGGCGACGCCACCACAATGGCCGATGATCTGTTCGCCGCCTGGACCGCTGACCGTACCGGCGGACTCGACTCGATCATGCTCGCCCCCACCCGCGAACTGGTCGCCGACCTCAACCAGCAGGCCCGCGCGCAACGGCTCGCCGACACCGATCCGGGCCGCGAGATCGAACTCGCCGACGGCAACCCGGCCTCCGCCGGCGACACGATCATCACCCGCACCAACAACCGCAAGCTCCGCGTTTCGGCGACCGATTGGGTGAAGAACGGTGACCGCTGGACGATCATCGGCATCGACCCGCAGCGCGGTATCCATGCCCGTCACACCCGGTCCGGGCGCCACGTCCAGCTGTCCGCCGACTACGTCACGGAATCGGTCGAACTGGGCTATGCGACCACCACGCACACCGCCCAGGGAGTCACCGCCGACACCATGCACGGGCTGCTCGCCGGTAACGAATCACGCCAGCAGGCCTACACGATGCTCACCCGCGGACGCGAAGCCAACCACGCCTACGTGGTCGTCGTCACCGACGGCGACCCGCACACCCTGATCCGTCCCGAGACCATCAACCCGCTCACCCCGACCGACGTCCTCGAACGCATCCTCGCCCGCGACGAGTCCCCCGTCTCGGCCACCACCGCCCTGCGCGACGCCGCCAACCCCGCCCGGCACCTCGGCGACGCGACCGCCCGCTACACCGATGCCGTCACGTTCGCCACCACGCACCTGGTCGGCGAACTCGGCATCCGCAGCCTCGAACGGACCATCGACGAGATCGCACCCGGCCTCACCGACAGCCCCACCTGGCCGGCCCTGCGAACCCAGCTGCTGACCGCCCAAGCCGACGACCGCGACCCCATCCAGGCCCTCAACCGCGCCCAGATCATCCCCATCGCCGAAGACCAAGACCCATGCACCGTCCTGGCCGGACGCATCGCCGATGTTGGCCGGCACTACCGCGGCGGGCCGCTGCCCTGGCTCCCCCGAACCCCCGAAGCGCTGACCCGTGACCCGCTCTGGGGCAGCTACCTGGACGCCCGCCAGCAACTGGTCAGCCAGCTCGCCGAACAGGTCCGTCACGACGCGATCACCGCCGAAACCCGGCCGGCGTGGCTCACCGGGACCGGACGTACCGCGCCCGAACTGGTCGCCGACATCGAAGTGTGGCGCGCCGCCCACACCGTCGAACCCGGCGACACCCGACCCACCGGAGACCGCCGCCACGGACCGGCCGAACCGCGCTGGCAGGCACACCTCGACCAGCGACTCGCGTCCACCGCCACCGCCGCCATGGCCGAATGGCGACCGCTACTCGCGCACATCTCGCCGCTCATCCCGGCCGACGACTTCGCCCCCACGCTGGCCGCACGACTGTCGCAACTCTCCTCGACCGGGATCAACGTGCCCAACCTGCTGAGTATCACCGGCGCCCAAGGCCCACTACCCGACGACCACGCCGCCGCAGCGCTGTGGTGGCGACTATCACGACACCTCACGCCCGCGGTGGCCGTAACCGTCGACGCCGACCACCACCTGTCCACCCAGTGGCTACCGACATTCACCGAGCGCCTCGGCGAAGCGTCCCAGGACCTTCAAAACAGCCCGTGGTGGCCCGCCCTGGTCACCACCATCGAACGCGGTCTCCAACGCGGCTGGCCCCTCGACCAACTGCTCGACGAGACCCGAGCACTCGGTGACGATGGCCGCACCGACCCGTGCCAGGCCTGGGTATGGCGACTCTCGCTGCTCACCGACAGCCACGACCTACCCGACGAAGACCGCTACGACCCCGCCGACGAACCACCCCACGACCTCACCCACGGCTGGACACCGGCCCCGACCGCCGGCAACACCCACGACCACCAGGAACCAGCCGACGACTTCGACGACCTGGACGACGACCTCGACGACGACCTCAGCCTCCACCTCGAAGGACTCCTCCGCTCCGTGATGGGCGCACCCGAACCCACCGAGGCCCAGATCCGTCACCAACAGGCGCGCTGGGACCAGATCACCGCCAGCCCCGTCCCCGTCGACCGGCTTGCCCAGGTGAACGAACTCGCCACCGCCTACTACCAAGCGTGCCTCCCGCACAGCTGGGCAAAGCCGTACCTCGACCAGCGCCTACACGCCGACCCGGCAATGCTCGAACCCCTGCGACTCGGCTACGCCCCCGACGGCTGGACCGGCCTGGTCACCCACCTACGCCGAATCGGCGTCACCGACCAAGAGATGCTCACCGCCGGCCTCGCCACCACCGCCTCCACCGGACGCCTCATCGACCGCTTCCGCGACCGCCTCGTCGTCCCCATCGTCCACGACCACCAGGTGCTCGGCTTCGTCGCCCGACGCAACCCCAACCACCGCGACGACGACGGACACGGCCCGAAGTACCTCAACACCGCCGCCACACCCCTGTTCGCCAAAGGCGACCAGCTCTACATCGCCGGCGAACTCACCGGCGACGTCACCCCCGTCCTCGTCGAAGGACCACTCGACGCGAGCGCCGTCACCCTCGCCGCCGACGGCCACCACGGCGGCGTCGCCCCACTCGGCACCAGCCTCACCGAAGCCCAAGTCGCCCAACTCCACCAGCACGGACGAACCCCGGTCGTCGCCACCGACGCCGACCTCGCCGGACAAGTCGCCGCCGAACGCGACTACTGGCTCCTCACCCTCTACAACCTCGACCCCACCCACGCCGCCCTACCCGACGGCACCGACCCCGCCGACCTCGTCGCAGCAGGCGAATCCGCCAGCCTGACAAGGACGATGTCGCAGGCACGCCCACTGGCCGAAACGCTGATTGACGAACGCCTCGACCACCTCCAAGGCACCGAAGCCGCCCTCGACGCAATCCGCGTCCTCGCCGCGCAACCAACCGACCGCTGGATCGATGGCACCCACCACATCGCCGAACGAACCGGAATCCCACCAACCCTCCTGCGCTCCGCACTCGCGTCCATGGTCAAGGCCCGGAACGCCGACCCCCGCAAAGCCACCCAGGCCGCCACCGACCGGGTCCCGGACGTCAAGGGCCGACTCACCGCCATCAAGAACGAGCAGGCAGGAGAGGCCTTGGTCGAGGGCATTGAGACGCCGCCGCATCGCGGCCAGCCTGAACCGCTCCCCTCGCTCGACTCGCCCAATCCCAACCCAGGCGTCTCATGGTGAAGAACGACCCGCAGCCGCAATACGGTCTGCCGTGCAGCGGATCGTGAAGCTCCGGCAGACACGTGGATCGTGGCGGGGCGGGGAGTGGCTCCTGCCAGGCCCGCGGGGTGTGCTGGCCGGAGTTCTGCACCCAGACGACGGGGATCTGCTGGCCGATGCCGACGACCACCGCCCCAACGGCGATCGCTGATCCTACGGAGCGACTCGACCGACTCTGTCATCACCGGTCGAGGACCAAGCCGATGGCTGTGGTCGTGACTCAGTCAGCCGGACGACCACCGAGGGTCGCCGTTTGGCCAGCTGCGCAGTGCAACTACGCCATACCGGTGGCGGGCGTCACCAGCGAAGGCTCGTTCACCCGTCTATGGAGCGTGCGATGTCGTCGGCCAGCCTGTCCAGAGCCGAGCGATCCTCGTTGGTGAGCGGACGGAATGGTGCCCGACAGTTTCCGGTGACCTCGCCGCGTGCGCAAGCGATGTACTTTGCGGATTGGAACACGCCGTGGGCAACCAAGGTCTCCACAACGGAGTTGATCTGCCGTTGCGTGTGTCGAGCGCCGGCCAGATCGCCAGCGTTGAACTGGCTACGCAGCCTCAAGAACAGTTCTGGCTGGATATTCACTGTCGTGCCCACGGCTCCGGTCGCTCCGGCGACGAGTGCTGATAGGTACTGCTCATCGAATCCGTTGAAGAAGATCTTGTCCGGGAATGCCTCCGTCAGCCGCTCGAGAGCGTACAGGTTGTGATCGGTGTGCTTCATGCCGATCACCTGTGGGTCAGCAAGCAGAGCAGAGGAGTTGGCTTTGGAGAACGACACGCCTGTGAACTGTGGAATGTTGTAGAGCATGACCGGCACGTCCACGGCAGCGATGACGTCGCGGTAGTAGGTCTCGACTTCTTGGGGTGTGAACGCGTAGTAGTACGGCGGGATCATCGACACCGCCGACACCCCGTGTGCTTGGGCGTGAAGTGCGAGCTCGATGGTCTGTGTCGTGCTGACGGTGCCGACATGCACGATGACCGGCGCTAACCCCGCGGCCGCCGACGTCACAGTGCTGACGACGGCCTTGCGCTCGTCGAGCGACAGCAGGAGCGCTTCCCCGGAGGATCCACAGCAGTAGAAGCCCTCGACCCCGCGAGCGAGTTGCTCGCCAACGATCTGTGCCAAGACGTCGTGGTCGATGCTCTCATCGGCGCGGGTTGGAGTAACCAGTGCGGAGTAGATCCGTGCGAGATCGTTCACCACGCCGTCCATCCGCCGTCAACGACCAGGTTCGAGCCGGTCATGTAGATCGAGCCGTCCGACAGCAGGAAGATCAGCGGCGCCAGGTAGTCGTCGACGGTCGCCATTCGTCCGATCGGCATCCGCGCCGTGTAGTTGGCCTTGAAGTACTCGTCCTGTGTGTCCCTTCCGATGCCGGACGGGGTGAGGGTGTTCACCCGGATACCCACTCGGCCCCAGTAGGTTGCGCAGTACCGCGTGAAGTTGTAGACGCCCGACTTGGATGCGCTGTACGCCACTGGCTTGATGAAAGGCACTCCGGTCTGCTCGAACTTGTAGGCGTAGATGTCCTGGATCGGTGAGAGCATTCCGTAGATCGAGCCGATGTTGACGATTGAGCCGCCTTTTCCGGCAGCTCGCATGCGCTTGCCGACGGCCTGGGTCATCAGGAAGGTGCCGGTGAGGTTGGTCTCGACAACCTCGCGAAACACCTCCTCAGGGAAGTCCTCAAACGGCCCGGAGACCTCTGGGGGTGCGCTCGGCTGGGTATCGATGCCGGCGTTGTTCACGAGCCCGTCTGGGGCTCCCCAACCCCTCAGCGCGGCATCGAGGCCGGTGTTGATCGACTGCTTCGAAGTGATGTCGATCGATGCGTAGCGGAGGTTCTCATCGTCGGCGAGGCGACCCAGGCGAGCCCGGGCATCGTTGACCGAGGATCGTCCGACAGCGACCACCCTTGCACCTCTCGCGAGAAGCTCTCCCGTGAACGCCTGACCAAGTTGGCCTAGGGCTCCGGTTACGACGATGACCTTGTTGGCGACGCCGAACAGTCGATCCGCGGTCACGGCTCACACCTCCGCATGGGCAAGGGGCTGGGCGCCGTCGCCGACGCGGTTGGCGTTGAGGTAGTCCCAGTTGAACTCCAGACCATGCCCGGGCACGTCGCGGGGAACGAAGTAGCCGTCTTGTGGAGGCTGGGGCAGGATCGCACCAAGCTCAGTCATGGTCCCGCCGTCCGTCATCTCGCCAGCCAGCGCGTTGGGTACGGAGCACAGCACGTGGGCGCTCAGTTCCACGATGAAGTGGGGCGCCATCGGGGCCACATAGGCGCGCCCGAGGGCAGCGATGTCCAGGTAGGGGGTGATGCCACCGACCCGCCCTATGTCTGCCTGGATGAAGTCGACTGCGTCGGATGCTAGGTACTGGTTGAACTGCTGGAGCGTGTAGACGTTCTCGCCCAGTCCAATCGGGATACCTGAGCGCGCCCTTAGCCGGGCGTGGCCGATGACGTCGTCGACGCGCAGCGGCTCCTCCACCCAGTACAGGCCGAGATGACGGAACCGCTCGGTCGCCCTGACGGCCTCTGCGTAGGTCCACCCCTGGTTGGCGTCGACCATCAGCGGGTACATCCCGACCGCCTCACGGATCTTGGTGAGCCGCTCCACGTCCTCTTCGAGATCGGGCTTTCCCACCTTCACCTTGGCGGCGAAGTAACCCTCTGCCTTCCAGCCCTTGACCTGTTCTACTACCTCTTCTGCGGACAGGTTCAGGTTGATCCCACTGCCATAAAGCTGGACGCGATCGCGAACCTTGCCGAGGTAGGTCCCCAAGGAGACACCGGCGTTCTTCGACAGCGCATCCCAGACCGCGATGTCAACAGCGGCCAAGGCCAGTGTGGTGGTGCCACCCGGTCCGTTGTCACGCAGGTACTTCCAGGACGCATGCCACAGCGGGGTCGCCGCGACCTCCTTGCCGATGAGGGTCGGGGTGAGTTCCTTCAGCATCGCCATCATGGTGATGCCGCCGACCCCAGACGTGTGGCTGAAGCCTTGACCTACGATGCCGGAGTCCGTACGCAGGGTGGCAGTCAGGATCTCGATGTGGGTGACGACATGGATTTGGTCACCCCACGTCCCCTTCGGCAGCGGCAGGCGCGACAGCTGGTACTCGATGGATTCGATCTTCACGGAGGTTGTCCTTCCTTGGTTTTGGTTCGAGAGGTGTTCAGCCCTTGACGGCGCCGGCTGCGAGGCCCGCGACGAGGCGCTTCTGGACGATGAGGAAGCCGACGATGACCGGGAGCACCGAAAGCACGCCACTGGCCGTCAGCAGGTCCCAGCGGATCTGGTAGTCGCCGATGAACAACTGCAGGCCCACGGGCAGGGTCCGCGTGTTCTCCGACGAGGTGAAGGTGAGGGCGTAGAGGAACTCGTTCCAGGTGAGAATGAACGCGTAGGTTCCTGAGGCGACCATGCCTGGGAGAAGGAGTGGCATGAGGATGCTGCGGATGATCTGCCAGGTGCTGGCTCCGTCGATCTGGCCGGCCTCTTCGAGTTCTTTGGGAATCGAATCGGCGAAGCTCTTCAGGAGCCAGGTCGAGAACGGGGTGGCGAAGGCTGCGTGGACCAATGCCAAACCCACGATCGAGTCGATGAGGCCGAAGTTCCGCAGCTGATCCTGCAGCGAGATCACGAGCAGAACCGCAGGGAACATCTGCGCCAAAAGCATCCCGGTCATGGCGACCTTCTTGCCCCGGAAACTGAACCGCGAGAGTGCCAGCGCGGCACCCGTGCTCACGATCAGAGTCAGTGGTACCGCGATCAGCGCGACTAGTGCGCTGTTGCGTAGGTACATCAGGAACGGCGTGCCCGCAACAAGCTCGCCATAGGCGCTGAACACGAACTGCTGGGGAATGATCGACGCCCCGGCGGCGACTAGTTGCTCCTGTGGCGTCACCGAGGTGAGCAGCATGATCAGGTAGGGGCCGAGCACGAAGGCCATGATGGTGATCACCGCGACAGCCTGCAATGAGCGGGTGGTGACCACGCCTGCTTGGCTGCGGCCAGTAGCGTTTCTCATGAGCTTTCCGAACTGCGAGTGAGGCGGAGGTAGATGACCACGAAGATCGTGAGGATCGCTGCCTGGATAAGCGCGTAGGCGGCGCCCTGCCCGAAGTCAGTCGCCTTGTACGCGGTCAGGTATGCCTCAAGAGCCAAGGTCGTGGTCGAGGTCCCGGGGCCACCGCCGGTCAGGATCAAGATCAGGTCGACGTAGTTCGCCGACCAAATGAGGCGAAGGACTGTGGTGATCAGGATGGTGGGCGCGATCGCCGGCAGGATGACATGACGGAAAATGCCCAAGGGTCCGCATCCGTCGATAGCTGCGGCTTCACGGAGATCGCTGGATACCGCCTGCAGGGCGGCGAGGATCATCACGGCGAACAGCGGAATGCCCTGCCACACATAGACCGTGATGAGAGTCGGTAACGCCAGCGACGACGAGGAGAGAAACTCGATCGGTTGCGACGTGATCCCCAGACCCGCAAGAACACGGTTGAGGACACCGAAGTTCGGGTCGAGTATCCACTTCCACATCAAGGCGATGAGCACGCTAGGCGTGGCCCACGGGATCATCACGAGACCTCGAACCACGCCGCGCAGCGGGAACCGGGTGTTGAGCAGCAGAGCGACTAGCAACCCGAACCCCAGTTGCAGGGCAACCGAGCCGAACACCCACCACGCCGTCGTGCCCATGAGCGGCCAGAACTGCGGGGTCGACAGCACCGCGACCAGGTTGTCGAGACCGACGAACTCCATCGTTCGGGCGAGAGGATTGATGTCGTTGAACGCGAACCAGATGGATCGCAACAGAGGGTAGGCGGCGAACACGGCGACCAGGACGACCGCCGGTCCGAGCAGGATGTAGGGGGCACCCCCTCCCCAGCCGGGACGGCTCGCGCCGCCCCGACCGGAGGAGTGCCGCCGTTTGGCCGACGCTGCGGCTGTAGTGGCGGACATGACGGCGTCTCCTAGGCGCCCGACTTTAGAACAGCAGCCATCTCGGTGAGAGCCTCCTGCGAGGTCAACTCACCCTGGAACGCCGACTGGATGGTCGGGCTCCAATCCTTACCCGCAAGCTGCGCAACACCGGGCAACGCCGGCCACGTCCGGGCCGTCTTGGTGGCATCGGTCGCCACGACAAGGCCCTCGTCCTGCTGGTACACCTCCCGGGACAGCGTCGACGTCAGGACAGGCAACTGGCCTTGCGCGGAATCGGAGATCGTTACCATCTGATCCGGCTCCGACAACCAGGAAATCCACTTCCAAGCGGCCTCCTGCTTCGCCGACCCGGCCAGAATGACATTGCCGCTCATGGCACCCAGCGTGGCCCCGGGCTGACCGTCTGCGGTCGGGATCGCGACGACCCCAAGATCATCACCGAAGGTGTCCCGCATCTCGGTCAGGGAACCCGGGTGATGGATCATCATCGTCGTAACGCCCGATGCGAAGTTGGTCTTGACATCGGCAAACGCCGCGGTGATCGATCCGGGCGGCGTACTCCCCTGATCGACGAGGTCGAGGTACTTCTGGTTGATCTCGACCGCTGTCGCGTCGTCGATGACAACAGCTCCGGAGCCATCCACGACATCCGCGCCGCCGGCGAACATCCAGGCCAGCCACTGATCCTGACCGCCGCCGCCGCCGCGGACGTCGATCCCGTACTGACCGCTGCCGGTGGTCAGCGCCTTCGCGGCAGCAACCAGTTCAGACTGGCTCGTCGGAGCCTCCAGCCCAGCGGACTGGAAGATGTCCTTGCGGTAGTACAGATAGAGCGTGGTGAACTGGTGCGGCAGCATGTAGATCTCGGGCTTGCCGGGTAGCCGTCCCGTTTCCCACAGGCCCTCGACGACGTCCGACTTACTGGACCATTGGTCAATCAGCGGCGTGAGATCCGCAAGCGCGCCCTGCGGTGCGAACTGGCCCAGCCACCAGTCCTTGGAGCGGGCAGCGTCCGGGCCGGTGCCGTTCAGAATGGAAGTCACGAGTTGGTTCTGGTACTGATCCAGCGGGATTACCTCCATCGTCACCCTTACCTCTGATTGCGAGGCGTTGAAGGTGTCGGCAAGCTGCTGCCACGTGGTGTCCGTGGCGTTGTCCTGCCACAGCCAGTAGGTGATGTCCGTCGGTTCTGAGGGTGCGGCCGGGGAGGTGCCGCCCGGATCGGCGGTGCCGGCAGGCGCTGTCGAGGAGCAGGCAGACAGGCCGAGCGCCAGCGCAGCAACCGCTGCCAGTGGTGCAGCAGTCAAGCGCGAGAGTCGTTTCATTTGCGGTTCCCTTCGTTCAAGTGGGTTGTTGCTACTTCGTTGTGGTGGCTAGACGCCAGGCTCGATCGACAGAAGCTTGCTCGTGCGGGCTGACTCTGAATCCTCCTCCCGGATCTGGAACGAGCGACTGCGGATCCCGAAGAAGTGCGCGTCCATGTGGTGCACCGCCAAGCGGACGTCACCGACTTCAATTGCCTCGATGATCTGAAGGTGCATAGCAGCGATCACCGGATCCTCGGTAACGCTGTCGCCATTGCGACCAACTTCCCGGAGGGTCGCCCAGAACGACGCGAGGAGTCCGTCGAGCAACCGGTTCTGGAGTCGATGGAACAACTGCCGATGGAACTCCTCGTCCAGATCCTCAAAACTCCCCCCGCGCGCGCAGCTGCTGATGATCCCGTTTGCCAGTGACTTCAGAGTGTCGATGTCCGCGAGGGTAAGCATCGCTGCAGCCTCCTGCAGCAGCGTGGTTTCAAGTGCATGGCGGATCTCAAGGAGTTCCGCCAAGTTCCGGCTCGGCTCGTTCAGAAGGTGACTGAGCTTCTGGGCTAGTACCTCCGGCTCAATGCCCAGCCACACGCGAGCAGCGCCACGGCGTGACGCGATCGCGCCGAACCCCTCCAAGACAGATAGCGCCTCTCGCACCTGAGGCCGGCCCACGCCGAAGCGGGCGGCAAGCGCCGCCTCCGTCGGCATGACCTCCCCGTTGGCGAGCCCTTGGTCGCGCACGAACCCGGCGATGCGCGCAAACAGTGGCTCTGGGCTCAGGCTTTGTGGAGCTAAGTTGTAGGACAACTTTGACCTCTTCGCTACTACTCGGTCCCCCGCGATGGCGGTGATTCCGATGCTACCTGGCCCCCTTTGGCCGAGTCAACGGGGCCGCAGAGCCTAACTTGTAGGACAACTTGTAGGACAACTTGGAGGTGGTGGGGCCCGAAGGGCCCAGCGAAGCGGCTCTCCGTGAGACCGGTGACCTGGCATAGCTCGGGTTCTACGATGCCGTGATCGACAGCTCGTCTCCCACGGGGGCAGACCCCGTAGTCGCGCTGTCGCACGGTCGACCCATGCGTGGCAGAGGAACAGGTCACGACTGCCGTCGTCGGTCCGAGCGATCTGGACGACCTGCTCGCGTACTGGGCTGAGCGTTTGATGCTCGCGGGTTGAGTAGGTGACGGCTGACTGCCGCGTCCGGCTTGAACTGCTGCCGCCGCTGCGCCGCAGTGGTCCTCGACGGATCACGCGCAGTATCCACGTGTCGTTCGGCGTGTCTCACACAGGGCCCAAACCCGGTGGCCCGCAACACCAGACTCGACCAACTGGCCGGGGGCCGATCTAGAGGATCTCCCCAGTGTTGGGATCCATGAGTTCGCCGTTCGGACAGCGAACGATGTGGAGTGTCCGGGGCGCGGGGTCCGGTTTCGGGGTGGTCGGCGTCAATGCGGACACGTCGTCCACGAACAGCCTCGCCCGTTCGTTGACGGCCATCCGGCTGACTTGCCGGCGGTAGCGTCCTTCGGTCGGCCAACCGGCGTGGTGTTCGTCGCAGCTGTTCTTGGTGCGGGTTTTGAGGCGTTCGAGGAAGCCGGGGACGCCGTAGCGGTGCCATTCTTCGAGGGCGCTGCTGGTGGGGTCGAGGCCGGCGCGGCGGCGTTGGTCGGCGAGGACGGCGATTTCGTGGACGAGGTGGGGGTGTTGGGGCCAGCAGGCGGGAATCATGCCGGCGTTGTGGTCCCAGACGTACTCGTGGTTGAACCAGGTCACGACCTCGTCGAGCCAGGCCCACAGTTCGCGGCGCAGTTCGGGTTTGAGGCAGGTGGGCGGGTCCCAGGGTCGGGGCAGCTTCGCCGGGTTGCCGATCCGTTTCTTGGTGGCTTCGTCGCCGTTCACTGCCAGGAACAGCTCGTTGTACGCCTTGCGGAGCTCGTTACTGTTCGGCGGCGGGAACGGCAGGACGAGCGGGCCGGTCACGACTGGTCATCCCTTCTCCCGGACAGCGCCGCGACCGCCCGGGCCTCCCTGGAGATGGCCTGATCACGGCGAATCTGGAGGTCCTGCCGGGTGTCGCGCTGTTGTGCGAGGAGTTCCCGTCCGGGCTTGCCTTCGATGCAGCGGGTGAGCCTGGCGATGATGGGCTTGCTGTTCTCCGCGACGATCAAGGCGTGCTTCTCGGGGAGTTGGCGGACCTCCTCGGGTCGCAGGATGAGCATGTCGTCGCCGTGGGCGGAGCGTCCGCCGGTTTGTCCGAGTTGCCAGGTGGTGCGGGTGACGCGGGTGGTGCCGACGAGGTCGGAGACTTCCTTGTTGAAGGCGACGTCTTTGGAGCCGCCGAACATGATCAGCACGTTGGTGAGTCCGAACAGGGCGCGGGCGTCGGTGTCGCCGAAGATGGAGGCGAGTTGCCGCCAGGTTTGTGCGGCGTAGATGAACGAGATGCCGAGTGCTCGTTCGTTGGCCATCCGGGTGCGCAGGGTCGGCAGCGGCGCGGTGGACGGCAGCTCGTCCAGGCAGGCGAGCATGGGCGGGCACAGTCTCCCCCACGGGCTGGCGTTCGCAAGCTGCAACGCGGTGTCGAGGACGTGCTCGGTGAGTGCGGTCATCAGCGGTGAGGCGGAGGCGTAGGGGTCTTCGCGTCCGAGCAGATAGAACGTGCCCCTGCTGCGGATGACGCCAGCGATGTCGGTGGCGGGACGTCCGGGTCCGGGGACGCAGCGGCTGCGGATGCCGGGTTGGAAGAACAGGCTCATGGCTTGTTGGACGGTGGTGATGGTGTTGCCGGTGGTGCGGTCGTCGCCGGTGAGCGCTCCTCGTAGGAGTCCATGCCAGAACTGGGCGCAGCCGGGATGGTTGAGCAGGATCTCGGCCGGTTCGTGGGTGGCCAGTGGCCGGGCGACCCATTCCAAGAGCCGGTCGAGGGTGTGGCCGGCGAGCGCGGCGGCGTGGAAGTAGCACTGCAGCACTTTGGCGGCTTCGGCGGCGTAGAACCGGGCTGCGGCGTCTCCGGAGCCGCTGCTGGCGCTGGCTTTGATGGTGCCGGCGGTGAACGCTTTGGCTCGGCGTTCGGCGACGAGCGGGTCGATGCAGCCGATGATCGGGTCCCAGACGAGTTCGGGTAGCCCGTCGGCTTGGGCGAACGGGTCGAGTACGACCGCGGGGCGGTCGTCGCTGTGGCGGGCGGCGTACGACAGCAGCAGGTCGTCGACCTTGGTGAGGGTGACCAGTGCCGCTCCGGGGGCGGCGAGTAGTGCGGGGGTGAGCAGGTCGAGGGTTTTGCCGGAGCCTTGTGGGCCGATCACGCCAGCGGTCCGGTCCCACGGGCACCACAGGTCCCGGCCGCGGGGCTCGTGGGCTCTCCCGATCCGCCATCCGATCTGGGCGGGGTCGAAGCGCGTTCTCATGGTCGTCCCCGTCAGATGGCGATGCCGGGTGCCGGTGGTGCCACGTCTTGGGCTTCGGGTCGCCGGATGGGGGTGGGTGTGATGGTCTCCCACACCTCGGGTTCGGCTGTCTTGGTGTGGAGGGCGGCGCGGACGCGGGGGTCGGCGTTGGCGAGGACGTCGCTACGGATGTGCTCCCACGCCGTGGGTGGGACGACCTGGTCGATGAGTTGGCCGAGCAGCCGCACCTGGCCGGTGGGACGCCGGTCGGGGTTGAGGGCGAGGGATCGGTCGAGGGCGACGACGGCGCTGGCTCCGTCGCCGCTGATCCAGGCGGCCATGCCGGCCAGGTAGAGCGGTGCTTCGGCGCCGAGGGCGGGCACCTGGTTGACGACGTCGCGCCACAGGGCGAGGTGTTCGGGAGCGTTGTCGCGGGTGATGGACAGCACGGCGAGGCTCTGCGCGGACGGGTGCTGGGTGAGGACGGCCAGCGCGATCGCGTCATCGAGCGGGATGCGCGCCCGCGACGGCTGGGTGAGGTTGGACGGCTGGCCCGGGAGGTTGTTGCCGATCAGGTCGGCGGTGCGGGTGAGGATCGCCTCGGTGTCGCGGGGTCGGGGCAGGGTGTCGAGGACGGCACCGGTGCGGGCGATGAGTTGGTCGCTGTCGGGGGCGCTGGCGAACGCGGCCTGGAGGTCGCGTCGGTTGGGTCGCAGTTTCAAGCCGTAGCTGGCGGCCTGGGTGGAGATCGGTCCGTCGGGGTTGATGGTGCCGGTTTCGCCGTCGGCGAGTTCCCAGGTGTCGCCGTCGATGAGCATGGTCTGCCGGTCGGCGTGGCCGGACAGGTGGGCGTCGGCGCGGTGCAGCGTTTCCCAGCCGGCGGGGTGGTCTTCGGTGTAGGCGACCAGGAACGCGTCGGCGTCGGGGAACCGGTCCCAGATGCGGTTGAGGAGGTCCTCGGTGGCGCCGGGGGCCTGCATGGCGTCGAGGTCGGCTCGGGCGGTGACTTGGACCCGGTTGTTGCGGCTGACGATGACGACCAGGGATTCGTCGGGGGTGAACCCGATCAGGTAGGGGATCAGTTCGGCGACCTCGGCGGGGTGGTGCATCTCCACGCGTGGGATGTCGTGTTCGCTCATCGTCGGGTCTCCTTCACGATTCGGTCAGGACGGGGCGGGGTGGTCAGATGCCGGGCCAGCGGCGGGACAGCCGCCAACCGAAACGCTTGAAACCGCGACGCGGGGTGGATCGGCCGGACGGTCTCCCACACCTCCTCGGCTGGCGGGGGCGGTGCCGCCGAGGGGTCGTCCGCGGGTGCGGGTCGGGGTTCAGGGTGCGGGGTGGTAGCCATCGTGGCGTCTCTCCTTCGTGGCGGGGGTGAGGTCGGGGCGGATGATCGGTGCGACTCGGCGGAGCCGGCTGATGCCGAGGAGCTGTTCGGCGTCGTCGGCGCTGGCCATGCCGTGCATCCGTCCGGGTCCCCAGCGGCGCAGCGCCCAGCTGGTGGTGGTGATGGTCGCGGCGAGCAGGACGAGTTGGACGGTGATGATCCAGCCGTAGAGCGCGGTCGTCCCGGCTGCCGGGTGGTGGACGGTGAGTCCGGCGGCGGGGTCGCCGGCCAGGACGTTGGGCAGGCTGGTGAACAGGTTCTTGCCTGCCGGCCAGGTCCAGCCGGCGCCTGCGGTCCAGTTGGCCTGGGCTGGGCCGAGGTGGACGCGGAGGCAGGCGATCACCAGCCAGGCGGTGAGGACGCCGACGGGGATCTCCCAGGTGAACGGGTAGGGGTCGCGGCGGCGTTCTGCTTGGGCGATGGTCATCTTGGGATTCCTCATCGGGGTGGGTAGAAGCTGACGTGGACGTGGTTGCGGTGCGCGAGGGTGGGGTTGGAGTTGCCGTAGGGGTGCCGGTAAGGCCGCCATCCCGCGCCGGCGGAGGGATTCCATTTCTGGACGTCCCAGATGATGTACTTCACGCGCAGTTGTTTGGCGTGGGTCTGGACCCAGTGCGCGACCCGCCACCCGAATGCGTTTCCGGCGCGGCTGTTCCACTTCGGGATCATGAAATCGACTGCGAGGCCGGTGCAGTGGTCGGAGAACCTGCACGTCGACGATGAACTCGACCGTCGCCCTCCGATGCTGCTGATCGCGGGAAAGGCCTGCTTCACGCAGCGCAGCCCGCGCAGCGCGGTGGCCCGCAGGCCGCGCTCAGCCGCCGAACCCGACGCTGAGCAGGAACCGTCGAAGCCGGGAAGGTCGCCGCCGTACCCGAAGCAGTCCGACGAATCTCCCGCGTCGACCACGGCCCCGGCCTTGCCGGCGTAGCTCCAGGTGTAGAACAGCACATCGTTGCGGTAGGAGATGCTGCGGTTGTACGCCCACAGGGCGCGGATCACCCCGGCCTGGCCGGTGCGGACCCCGGAGCGGACCAGGTAGTTGGCGGCGGAGTGGATCGAGTCTGCATCGGAGTGGATGTCGCGGCGTCCGTCGCCGTCCCCGTCCACCCCGTAGGCGGCGAAGGTGCCGGGCATGAACTGCATCAGCCCTTGCGCACCCGCGGAGCTGGTGTGGTTGTTGCGGCCGTGGCGGGTCTCGGCCATCCCGATCCCAGCCAGCAGCTCCCACGGCACCCGGTACCGGGTGCCCGCCGCCAGATAGAGCGCCTTGACCCGGGCGGGGATGGTTTGGGCGGGGCTGGTCAGCGACTGATGCCTGGGTGTCCCCCACTTCGGGAGGCTGAACTGCCCGGTGGTTGCGGTAGGCGTGGAGGTGGTGTCGGTGGTGTTGCCGCTGCACGGGTCGAGCCGGATCTGCTCGGCGACCGCGGGGGCGACCACGACGGCGGCCATGGTGAGGATCCCGATCGGGACCGCACCGAATACGATCAGGATGAGCGCCAGCAGGCCGAGTCCCCATTTCATGGCTGACCGGCTGTCTCTAGGGCGGAGTTCGTCCAGACCAGGCGCCGCTCCACCGGCGCCAACACCGTGAGAACTTTGAACAATTGCTCTCCGACAAGCCATAACGCCCTTCCAGGGGCTTGGCGGCACCAGCCGGTGACGATGTCGACGGCGATGTCGGGCAGGCCGAGCAGTCCGCGGAGTTCCTCGGCGACGGCTTGGTCTTGGCCGTGAAGGATCTTGGTGTCGGCCAGGTGCAGCATGTCCTTGGCGATCGCCGCGGCCTGGGAGCCGGCGTCGCCGACGCTGACCAGGTCGGACGGTTTGTGGGCCAGCGCGAACTGGATGTCGCCGTCGCGGCGGGACAGGCGCAGGTCGGCGTCGAAGCTCTTCACCGCGTCGACGCCGAGCCGCAGCTGTTTCCACGACTCGTCGCGGACCACGATCCGCAGGTCGCCTGGGGCGGCGGTCTCGCGCATCGCCCTCCCCCAGCTGTTGAGGCACAGCAGCGCCATCCCGACGGCTTCGTCGCCGAGGGCTTCCAGCCTCGACAGCGACAGCGACTGGATCGGCGCGGTCCAGTCGAGCGCGATCGAGGTGTGGCTATCGAACAGGCCCTTTAGGCTGCCTCCGACCAGCTGGCCGAGCGCGTCGCGCAGCAGCCGGGTGGAATCCAGGAAGTGCCGGGTGGAGGCGTAGCGGCAGGTGGCGACCAGCTGCTCGGGCGGTTCGTCGAGCAGGTGCCACAGCGCCGGGATGGTGGTCTCGACCAGCCGGGTGTTCCCGACGGTCTGGCCGGTGAGGAGCTTGAGGGCGGCGTCGACGGCGGTCTCCTCCGACGGGCCGAAGGGCACCGGGGCCTGGCCGACCTTCGCCGAGCCGACCAGTCCGCGGATCAGGGTGAGCCAGCGGGCGAACACGATCGCCGCACGCCGCTGCACCTCAACTGCTCCCAGCTGATCCCAGCCTTGGCCGAGCGGGCCGAACTCCAGCGGGTTGATCCGGGCGGACAGTCCCTGGCCGATCGCGATCGGTTCGACGCCGAGGGCCCGGCACAGGGTCTCGTACTCGTCCTTGGGGTCACCCAGGATGAGCGCCTTGTAGCCGAAGCCGAGCATCCGCAGCACGAACGCCTTCGCGGTCGCGGACTTGCCCATGCCGGGTTTACCGAAGGTGAACATGTTCGGGTTGCTGACCGGCACCGCCGGGTCGAGAACCCACCCGTTCGGGTCGGCGTAGAAGCTGGCGCGGGAGAAGAAGTCGATGCCCATCTGCGCCCCGCGCGGCGCCAACCCGGGGCTGGTGACGAACGGCCACAGGACCGGGGCCTGGTCCGAAGCCATCCGCCACACCGACACGGGCGCCTTCGCCGGCGACCAGCCTCTGCCGGGCTGCCGGTGGCCGCGGCGGGGCACCGGCTGGAACAACCGCGCTTCACGAAGGCGGGGGCCGGGGGTCGGGACTCTGGGCAGGTCGTGGCCGAAGTCGGCCAGCAGCCGGCCAACCCCACGGCCGGCCGGTCGGGCGCTGCGGCGGTTCACTGGACGGCCTTCCGGTCCAACCCGATTCCCAGCGGCAGGTTCGCAGCGGCGAACCCGGCGTCCTGGGCGAGGTCGAGGCGAAGCGGCGCGAACCCGGCCCGCCGGATGGACGCGTCCAGACGACGGCCGAACTCGGCGACCCGCAGGGTGCGCGGCACAGTGACGCAAGCGACGGCATAGGGCCGGACGAGTGCGTTGCCGGTGGCCAGCTTGGCGTCCAGGCTGCGGGTACGGGCGATCACGGTCTGGTCCTTGGCGCGGGTCTTCACCCCGGCCCGGTTCCGCAGGGTCTCGGCCATATCGGCGGCCCACTCAGAGTTCTGGGTCTGCCGGTCCGCGACCGACTGGGCCAGGATCGGGAACACCACCACCATCGAGCGCCGCTCCCCCGGCTCGGTCGGCACCAACACCGGGGCAAGGGCACCCAACACCGCGCCCTTGGCGGGCAGCTTCAAGGTGGCGGAAATCGAGTGCCACGCGTCGTGGCTGTAATGGCGCACGGTCAGGTCCGCGCCGGACGGGCCGGTCTGCGACCACGGCACCTCCGCGTTCACCGGCTGCCCGGCCTCGCGGGCCGCGAGCGCGTCGATGATGCCAGCCCGGTCGCCCGGCGCGAACCCGGTCCGCACGGCCACAGCCAACTGTGGGGAGGTGAGCCAGGTCACAGTGCCGATCCGCATGCCGGTGCGCAGCTGGGCCTCGACCTCGGCCATCAGCATCGCCATCGCCCGGGCGCGGGCGTCCACCCCGTGGCCGAACTCCTTGGCCTCCCGGGCCAGCCGGTCCTCCGGCACCACGATCGTGCAGAACGCCTCTGTCCGTACCGACGCCTGCGACAAGGTGGCCGCCAACTGCTCGTTGACCGTCCTTGCCAGCTCGGGCGCGGTGACGGGTTGGTGGCGGGTGAGCCACTGGTCGCGTTCGGCGCCGTCCTCGGGGACCGAACGAACCAGGAACAGCACTTCGGAGACCAACTCGGTGCGGGCGCAGGCGTTGAGCAAGGTGGTGAGGCCGCGGGCCTGGGAGTCGCGTTCGGTGGCGTCGGCCAGGGCGAGGCCGGGGTGGGTGATCGCGGCGGTCGCCGCCCACAGCCGGTTGGCGTGGTCCTGGATGATCGCGACCCGGGTGTTCGTCGGACCCTGCGGCGGTCCGTCGTGGACGCTGATCCCGGCGACGACCCCGGGCAGGTCCGGCTCAGCCAGATCGTCGCCGCGTCCGGTGGCGGCCTTGGATCGCCAGCGGGACCAGCGCAGCGTCGTCCCGGCCAGGTGAGCGGCGGAAGCGACCAGCCAGCCGGTCGCCGAGCGTCCCCGGATCGGGACGGCAACCAGCCCGAGCACCGCCAGCCACGCCAGCACAAGCCCGGCGACCGCTGCCCACTGCTGGCGTTGGAACGCCCACAGCGCCGGTGTCGCGGCGACCACGAGGGTGATCAGTTGCCCGCCGGACAGCCCGAAGAACAGGCCGTTACGGTCCCGGGTGTAATCGGCATACACCGTTGCCACGATCGTTCTCCCCTTCTCTTTACAGCGCCACGACGGCGACCTCGGCCGCCTCCGCACCCGCACCGCCGGCGGCCGCCCCGGACGTCCCGGTCCGGGCGGCGAGCGCCGGGCTTGTCCCGCCGGCAGCCGCGCCACCGGTCGGTTGCCCGGCGTCAGGGTTGGGTGTGGGCGGCTCGCCGCCGGTGGGTGCGGGTCCGGGG
>JAEXCA010000261.1 GCA_023393755.1 Actinomycetes bacterium
CCCACGCCGGCGAGAACGGGGCGGCCGCCCCGCACGCCTACGGCGAGCATCCGGGCCAGGGGGTGGGCCGTCCCTCCCGTCCGACCCCGGTGACCCTCGCCGACGGCACCAGCTTCACCCTCGACCACGGCGCGGTGACGATCGCCGCGATCACCTCCTGCACCAACACCTCCAACCCGTCGGTGATGGTCGGTGCCGCGTTGGTCGCGAAGAAGGCGGTGGAGAAGGGCCTCACCCGCAAGCCGTGGGTGAAGACCTCGCTGGCACCCGGCTCCAAGGTGGTCACCGACTACTACGAGAAGGCCGGCCTGACCAAGTACCTCGACGCCCTCGACTTCGATCTGGTCGGCTACGGCTGCACCACCTGCATCGGCAACTCCGGCCCGCTGATTCCCGAGGTGTCCCAGGCGGTCAACGAGCATGACCTCGCGGTCACCTCCGTCCTCTCCGGGAACCGCAACTTCGAGGGCAGGATCAACCCCGACGTCAAGATGAACTACCTGGCCAGCCCGCCGCTGGTGGTGGCCTACGCGCTGGCCGGGCGGATGGACATCGACCTGACCAGCGAGCCGCTCGGCCGGGCGGCGGACGGCACCGACGTCTACCTCGCCGACATCTGGCCGAGCCAGGCGGAGGTGGACGAGGTGATCAACTCCTCGATCAGTTCGGACATGTTCACCTCGCGCTACGCCGACGTGTTCGCCGGCGACGAGGCCTGGCGGACGCTGCCCACCCCCGAGGGCGAAACCTTCGAGTGGGACGCCGACTCCACCTACGTCCGCAAGCCGCCGTACTTCGACGACATGCCGCGGACCCCGCTGCCGGTCACCGACATCGCCGGCGCCCGGGTGCTGCTCAAGCTGGGCGACTCGGTCACCACCGACCACATCTCACCCGCCGGCGCGATCAAGCTGGACAGCCCGGCCGGGAAGTACCTGACCGAGCACGGCGTGGCCCGCAACGACTTCAACTCCTACGGTTCCCGCCGTGGCAACCACGAGGTGATGATCCGGGGCACCTTCGCCAACATCCGGCTGCGCAACCAGATCGCACCCGGCACCGAGGGCGGGTTCACCCGCGACTTCACCCAGCCCCTCGGCCCGGTCACGACGGTCTACGACGCGGCCCAGAGCTACGCGGCCGTCGGCACTCCGCTGGTGGTGCTGACCGGCAAGGAGTACGGCTCGGGCTCGTCGCGCGACTGGGCGGCCAAGGGCACCGCGCTGCTGGGCGTCAAGGTCGTGATCGCGGAGAGCTACGAGCGGATCCACCGGTCGAACCTGATCGGGATGGGCGTCCTGCCGTTGCAGTTCCCGGAGGGTCAGACCGCCGACTCGCTGGGGCTGACCGGCACCGAGACCTTCTCGGTCAGCGGGATCACCGCGCTGAACGACGGCGTGACCCCGGCCACCGTGACGGTGACCGCGCAGGGTGACGGCGAGCCGATCGTCTTCGAGGCGATCGTCCGGATCGACACTCCCGGGGAGGCGGACTACTACCGCCACGGCGGGATCATGCAGTACGTGCTGCGGTCGCTGCTGGAGCGTTGATCCGCCGGTAGGACGGGCGGCCGCGGCGGGGGAGGGAAGGCGGCGGGCTAAGCTCGCGATCGTGAGTGCCCAACGTCCAGCCGTCGCCGACCGGATCGCCTGGACGTACCTGGCCACCGTCCTGGCCGCCGTGGCCGGAGGCCTGCTGGCACTGATCGCCTACCAGGTGGTGAACCCGCTGGCCTGCCCGGTGGTGAGCGAGGACGCGGCAGACCTGGCACTCACCTGCTCGGTGGGCTGGGCGGCGGTGTTGATGCTGCTCGGTTTCGCCGCGGCCTTCGTGGGCACCCTGGCCCTGTTCAGGATCGAACGGAGACTCACCGCGTGGCTGGCCACGCTGGCCGGGTTGCTCTGGCTGGTGGTGGGTCTGGCCGGGATCGGCCGGTGGTGGTGGATCCTCGCGCTGGTGCTGCTGCCGGCGCTGGCCGCGCTGGCCAGCGCGCCGTGGGCCGCCTCGCCGAGGTTCCGTGCCGTCCAGGCCTCGATGATCGCCGCGGCAGCGGTCGTTCCCACGGTCCTGCTCGGCTGGCAGCTGGCGGCCGGTGCCGCGTGAGCATCGCCGACCCCGAGGCTCTCCGCAGGGCTCGAGGGGTCCGCTGCGAGCATCGTTCGCGGGTGGCAGGAGTGCTGCGTGTCCCCTCCACGGAGGATGCCGGGAGGGTCACGACTTGCCGGATGCAGGCCGATCGGGCCGATCGTTGTACAGCCTTTGAGGGCTGGTGGCGCCGCCGGCCGATCGGCCGCTAACCTCAGCCCTGGTACTCAGCCTGTGGGGGGAAAAGGTACTTCGTCGTTGGGGGGCGCACGAATGCCAAGGGGGAAAGTGCCTGCGCCGCTATTGCGCAATCACAGTGCTACGTCCGCCTTGGGGGATTGAATCCGTGCCCGAGGCGGGCGCAGCCATTCCTGCATTTTCCCGGGGATGTCGGCCAGGGCCGATATCGCGTCTGACTACCACGATCACCACGATGGGCGAGGTTGCCCGCGGTCTGGTTCCGGCATTCCGGGGGGCCGGGGAATGGGATTCCGGATTGATTCGATTCACTCCGGGGCGTGCCTTCTCCGGATGAGGCGGCGGCCCCATTGCAGGTTTGTCGAAATGTGCGTCGATTTGATGAGAATCGAAGAATGCCGCTATGGTGGTAAAACTACCCGTCTGTGGGGGGCGGGTGAGGGGACCCTTGAGGACGCAGTGCTCTTTTCGCACGCCATCGACCGTGCTGTGCCGAGGCAGTCACAGCACTTGCCAGGTGTTACGCCTGGCCTGTTGTCGTGGTTCCGGGCATCGATCGTGGCCGTGCTGGCGGTCGTCCTGCTCTCGCTGAACCTGCCGACCGCCGGTGCCGAGAGCGCGACCGAAACCGCTGCTCCCGCACCGGTGCCGACCGTGGTCGAGAGCCCACCGGTGGAGGAGGGCGACCCGTCGGTCCAGCCGTCCGTTCCCGTGGACTCGCCGTCAGCTCAACCCGCACCGACACCGGGGGAGACCGCGGCCGCCGACGGCGGCGGCCCCGGTGGGTCGCCGGCGCCCGGACCGGCCCCCGAACCCACGGCCACGCCGACCGCGGACGATGCCGGCCGGCTCGCCGAGCAGGCGCCCCTGCCGGACGAGTCACCCGAAGACCTGCTCGCTCCCGCCCCGCTGGCCGACATCGGACCGATGGGGCTCGGCAACGCCTGCCTGTTCGCGACCCCGGGCGCCGGTCCGCATGCGCGTAGCCTCTGCTGGCTCGACCTCGCCGGCTTCACCACCCGGTACCTCGACCGGGGGGCGTCGGCGAACCCCCGCTACGTCGCTGAGCTCGGGCAGCAGTACGGATCCACCAACAACGCCGGCACCCTGTTCAGCACCGGCGGCGTCCACTACGGGCCGATCAGCAACTTCCCGGTCGACATCCAACTCTCCGCCCAGTACAGGTTCAGGGCCACACTCGCGGTGTCCACTCCGTCGGTCGGCTCCGGACTGGCGCTCCGGGCGGTCGGTGTGCCCACCTGGTCGGGGGCCTACCTGGCCCAGGGGCTGTACAACGGCATCCCGGGCAGCCCGGCCCTCTACCAACTCAATGGCGGAACCAGCGCTGTGACGCTCAGCAACATCCGGGTCACCGACAGTTCCGACACCCGGATCCGCGGCTTCTCCGTGGTGGTCGCCGACGCGGAGTCGACCGACAACCCCGAATCCATCACGTGGACCCACAACGGGGGCGCGGGCTTCCTGTGGCTCCCGAACAAGCCCGCCGAGTGGAGCAACTCCGGGACCGGCACGGCCGCGAACACGGCGCGGAAGCAGGCCGCGCTCGGCAACGCCTGCTCCGCCACGCCGGTGGGCCAGTTCCCGCGGTTCAGCGACACCACCGCGACCGCCGCGACCCGCAGCTGCCAGACCGACGGCAACCAGGCCTCGCCCAAGACGGGCACGGCCATGCTTCAGATCGCCCCCGGCAACGACCTGAGTCAGTTCTCGGTGACCCAGACCATGGTGGGCGGCGGATTGCAGGCGGTCGCCTTCGGCGTGCTGATGGGTGGGGCGCAGCTGAACGTGCAGGTGACGGACCGGGTGGTGGACGGGGCCGGGAACCCCGGTGTGGACGTCTTCACCGGAACCCTGGCGCGCGGCGACGGCGCGGTGCTGGGCACCGCCAGCACGGGGACGATCGGCACCGCGGCCAGCACCTCCGGGCAGTACTTCCCGCTCACCGCCACCAACACCCAGCTGGACTTCTCGGCCGCCGTGACCGGCGCCACGGCGACGTCCTACCGGCAGGAGTGGGTCTGCTGGCGGACGACCCCGGAGAGCACGACCCAGACCCGGTGGCCGTCCAGCGGCTCCAGTCCAACCCGGCCGACCGGCACGAACGCGCAGATCAGCAGCGGACAGTTCCTCGACTGCACGGTCACCTTCGCCCCGCCCTACCTCACCCTGGTGAAGGTCGTGGAGAACGGTGCGACCGGCGCCACCGGCACCCCCGCCCAGTTCACCCTGACCGCGACCGGCCCGAACTCCGCCATCGCCGGCCCGGGCAACGCGGCGACGGTCACCACCAGGCCGGTCGGGATCGGCAGCTACGCCCTCACAGAGAACCCACCGACCGGGGGCGGGGCATGGCAGCCCGGCTACACCTGGTCGGGCCTGACCTGCAGCGGCGCGACGCCCACGGTGACCACCAGTCCGGCCACCGGCGCGGTCACCGCCGCCACGGTGGCGATCAACGCGTCCACCACCGCGGCGACCTGCACCTACACCAACCGGGCGAACCCGCGACCGGCGACGGTCACCATCGCCAAGCAGGTGCTGGACGTCCAGGGCCAGAACCAGCAGCCGGCGAGCGGCTGGACGGTCGGAGCCACCCTCTCCAACCCGGTGTCCGGCGTCGCCATCTCGACCCCGGCGATCCAGACCACCGGCGCCAACGGACAGGTTCCCACTCCCTGGACGGTCACCTTTCCCAACGGCGGCACCACCGCGAACCTGACCGTCCGGGAGACCATGCAGCCGGGCTATGAGTTCGCCGGCGGCAGTTGCGTGATCACCGCTGCCGGTGGTGCCACGAGAACGCAGAACCTGACCGCCGTCGAGACCGTGCTGACCGGGCTGGCGCCGGGGGAGACGGCCGCCTGCACCTTCGTCAACCGCCGGCTCGCCGGCTCCGTCACCTGGCAGAAGGTCGATTCGTCGTCTCCCGCCGAGCAGCTGGCCGGCTCGCAGTGGCGGATCGTCGGACCAGCCGCGGCCCCGGCCGAGCGCGCGGTCACCGACTGCGTGGCGGTGAACGACGCGGCCTGCACCGGCGAGGACAAGGACGGCCGGGCCGGCCACTTCCGGGTGACCGGGCTGGCCTGGGGCAGCTACGACCTGATCGAGACCAGACCTCCGGCCGGCTTCGTGCTGGACGCCACGCCCCGCCCGTTCACCGTTTCCGCGACCGGACTGGCGTTCGCCTTCGCCACTCCCTTCGCCAACCGGCAGCAGGACGTGCCCGCGCTGCCGCTGACCGGTGGGCTCAGTTCCGACGGCTTCCTGATCGGCGGCGGAGGCCTGCTCCTGGCGGCGGCGAGCGCGCTGCTCCTCCTGCGAAGACGGAGGGCGGAAATCTGAGGCCGCCATCACCACCCGACCATCGACGACAACGACAGATCCCCCCAAGCCAACTCGCCTCAGGGGACCGAGGCGGGACAGAAAGGAAATCACCCATGACCAACACCGCACCTCCTCGCGGCAGGCGCGTCCTCGCCGTGCTGGGAGCCTTCGCCCTGGCCGGCGTCGGCGTCCTCGCCGCCGCGACCCCAGCCCAGGCGGCTCCTGACGACTTCGGCAACATCGACCCGGCGCGGGCGAGCTCGATCATCGTCCACAAGCACAAGCATCAGACCGGGACGAGCGTCACCGGTGCTCCGGACGGTTCGACCCCGATCCCGTCCGACCCGCTGGAGAACGTCCGCTTCACCGCCTACCCGCTGCTGCGGAACGGCGGGGCGATCGACCTGACCGTCCCGGAATCCTGGAACGACCTGTCGGGGCTCTCGGTGAACGCGGCCTGCACGGCCGTGTCCGGCGGAACCGGGTACTCGATCGGCTCATCGATCGGCAGCGCGACCACCAACGCCTCCGGACTCGGCACGATCAGCCTGAGCGGCATCGGCGCGTACGTGGTCTGTGAGACCGATGCGCCTCCGACGGTCACCGACCGGGCGATTCCGTTCATCGTGACAGTGCCCTACCGGTACGACAACGGCTGGGTGTACAACGTCCACGTCTACCCGAAGAACGGCACCTCCGCGGTCGGCAAGACGGTCAGCCCCCAGGGTGCCAACGCCCTGACCCTCGGCAGCGTGGTGCGGTTCCCGGTGACGGTGACGGTTCCCGCGATGGCCGTGGGCAACAGCTTCACCAGCTTCGACGTGGTGGACGGACTGGACCCGCGGCTGACCCTCACCGCCGCCGACGGCGTCGGGCCGGGCGTCGCGAGTGTCACCCTCAACGGCACGCCGGTGAATCCCGCCCTCTACACGGTGGACGCCGCCGGCCAGCAGGTCACGGTCCGCTTCGCCACCGCCGATCCGGCGGTGCAGACGCTGCTGAGGAGCAGCGCCAACCAGGACCTGGTGGTCACCTTCCAGGGAACGGTCAACGCGGTCGGCGACGGCGTGATCCGGAACACCGCCGCCGGGTTCGTCAACGACCCGGGTCACACCCACGGGATCACCTCCACCGAGGTCAGGTCCAACTGGGGCGATGTGAAGATCCTGAAGACCGATTCGGCCAGCCCGGCGACCCCGCTGGAGGGCGCCGAGTTCCAGGTCTACGAGGCCGCCACGCCGTACCCGGCCACCGCCGCCGAGTGCGCGTGCGCGATCGCCACCGGCGCCGGCCCGCTCTCGGTCGCGGGCCAGACGACCTTCACCACGAACGACCTCGGCCTGGCGGTGATCCCAGGCCTGTTCGTCAGCGACAGCGTCCGCGCGCCGGTGGACGGCGCCTTCCGCTGCTACGTCGTGGTGGAGACCCGGGCGCCGGCCGGCTTCGTCACGCCAGCGGCTCCGGGCAACGCCCGGGGGGTCGCGGTCACGACCGGCCAGACCGCGAGCCATGACATGACGCTGACCAACGTGCAGCAGGTCCTGCCGCAGCTGCCGCTGACCGGTGCGGGAGGCACGCTGCTGCTCACCGTGGTCGGGGTCGTCCTGATCGGCGCCGGTGCCGGCGTGGTGCTGGTCGCTCGCAAGCGCCGCCACCGGGCGGTGTGATCGCGCGGCCGCTGAGCGTCGGGTGACCGGAGGGTCGAACCCTGGCGGCGGTGCCTTCGGGCATCGCCGCCAGGGGCGTGCCGCTCGGCGGCCGGGGGAGCGGTGGTGACGAGCGGACGGACCCGGGCGGGGAGGACGGCTGCCGGACGAGGCCGGTGGCGCTTCCCGGGGCTGCAGGCGGTCGCCGGCCTGATCATCCTGGCCGGCGCCGGAGTGGTGCTGTACCCCCAGACCGCCTCGTGGTTCTCGCAGTACGAGCAGTCCCGCGTCGTCGAACTGGCCGAGCAGCAACTGGACCGGCCACCGAACAACGACGCCAGCTATCGCCGCGATCAGGTCGACCGCGCCCGGGCGTACAACGACGCGCTGGCCATCGGCGCGTTGCTGTCGGCCAACACCAACGTGCCGACCAGCGGTGGGAGCGGCGACAGCGCGGACGACTACCACGGCCTGCTGAACCTCACCAGCGACGGCGTGATGGGACGGCTGCGGTACGACGCGCTGGCGATCGACCTGCCGATCTACCACGGCACCGCCGACGCCACCCTGCTGAAGGGGATCGGCCATCTGGAGGGCACCTCGCTGCCGGTCGGCGGTTCCGGAACCCGCTCGGTGCTGACCGCCCACCGAGGCCTGGCCAACGCCACCATGTTCACCGACCTGGACCGGGCCCAGGTCGGCGACAGCTTCACCCTCGAGGTGCTGGGGGAGGTGCTCAGCTACCGGGTGGTCGACCACACCGTCGTCGATCCGGATCAGACCGAGACGCTGCGCGCGGTCCCCGATCGGGACCTGGTGACCCTGGTGACCTGCACCCCGCTGGGGATCAACACCCAGCGGATCCTGGTGACCGGCGAGCGGGTCACGCCCACCCCCGCAGCCGAACTGGAGAAGGCCGGCATCCCGCCGGACATCCCCGGCTTCCCCTGGTGGGCGGTCATGCTCGCCGCCACTCTGGCCGGGGTGGTCGGCTACGTCTGGTGGAGCGGGTACCCGGCGCGCCCGCGTCCACGGCGGCTGGCTACCAGTGCTGGAGGAACACCGGGATGGTCAGCTCGCGCTGCCACCGACGGGCGCCCAGCAGGGTGAGCCGCTCGGCCAGCCAGGCTTCGGTGGCGGTGGCCGGGGCGTCCCAGAGCAGGCCGCGGACGATGTCGGGTGCGATCAGGTTCTCCACCGGAACCAGCAGTTCCTCCGCGCGCGCCACCAGCGCCGGACGGACCCGCGACCAGCGGGCGAAGGCGTCGGGCCAGCGGTGCTCCCAGTTCCGCGGTGGCGGCGGGCCGACCGCGCGGGACTGCCGGGGCGGCAGACCCTCCCTGGGAAGCGCCAGCGCGGCGGCGATCGCCTCCAGCCATTCGGCTTCGTGCCGCGCGGCGTACCGCATCGCGAACCCGCGCTCCTGGCGCAACTCCACGCGGCTGGGCACCGTTCGGCTCTGTTCCACCCGGGCCGCCATCGCGCAGATCGCACGATCGTTCAGGATGCGGCCCGGTGCCCGGTCGCTGACCGCCGCGACCGCGTCCCTGGCCTGCCACAGCTCCCGCACCACCGCCATGCCCAGCGGGCTGTGGACGCCGTGCAGGCCGGAGGTGCGTCGCCACGGCTCGGCGGGCCCGGTCGGCGGATCGCCGGCGTGGGCGGCCAGGTGGGCGAACTCCTGGTAGGCCCAATCGGTCTTGCCGGCCGCCGCCAGTTCGTCGATCAGCCAGAGCCGCAGGTCGTCCAGCCGCTCGACGTCCAGGGCGGCGTAGACCAGCCACTCGATCGGCAGCGGCCGGCGGGACCAGTCCGCGGCGGAGTGCTCCTTCAGCAGGCTGATCCCGAGCGCCTGCTCCATCAGCGCGCTCAGGTTCACCTTGGGCAGCCCGAGCAGCCTGGCGGCCAGCTCGGTGTCGAAGAGTCTCCTGGGGAGCAGCCTGACCTCGGCCAGGCAGGGCAGATCCTGGCTGGCGGCATGCAGGATCCACTCGGCGTCGGCCAGCGCGGCCGAGAGGTCGCCGAGGTCGGCGCGAGGCTGGTCGTGTTCGAAGGCGGTGGGGTCGAGCAGGTAGCTGCCGGCGCCGGCCCGGCGCAACTGGATCAGGTAGGCCTTCGCCGAGTAGCGAAAGCCCTGGGCCCGCTCGGTGTCCAGGGCCACCGGCCCCTCGCCCTCGGCCAGCCGGCGCAGCATCCGTTGGTAGTCGTCCGCGGTGTCGATCACCGGGGGCAGTCCGTCCGCCGGCGCGGTGAGCACCGGGTAGTCGGGAACCGAGACGTCGTCGGGGTTGGTCACCGTGATCTCGGCACCCGTCGGGGAAGGATCGACACCACGCCGTCCGGCAACGGCGGCAGGCCGGCGGTCATGCAGAGCAGCTCCGACCAGGCGGCGAGGTGCTGGGTGAGTTGCGCGCCGGCGGTGATCAGCGGCGTCCACGAGGCCCGCAGCTCGATCTCGGCGCGCGGCGGGTCGTCACTGATCGCACCGAAGGCCTTGCTCGACACCGCGGTGACGGTGCCGCTGGGCGCGGTGTACTCGGCCTGGTTCCGCTCCAGCGCGTCGATCAGCCAGGACCAGCCGACCTCGGTGAGCAGCGGATCGGCGACCATCTCGGCGTCCACGTCCGCCCGGGCGTAGGTGACACAGCGGAAGTCGCCCTCCCAGGAGGGATTGCCGGCCGGGTCGTGCAGCAACACCAGACGTCCGCTGCCGAGTTCGTCCTCGTGCTGGGTGACGTCGGCGCTCACCGCGACGGCGTAGGGGGCGATCTTCTGGGGGGCTGGCAGCTCCTCGATCACCAGTTCCGGACGCCACTGCATCGAGGCCAGCGCGTCAACCGCCTCCTCGAAGACCCGTGGCGTATCCCGCTGGTATCTCGCACCCACGTGGTGAGGGTAACTTTCCCGGGCCGGTCTGGCGCGGCTGCCACGCCGGACGGGCCGGAACTGGTCTCAGCCGTCGGCCGGCTCGAACGTGAGGCAGACCGAGTTGATGCAGTAGCGCAGGTCGGTCGGGGTGTCGTAGCCCTCCCCGGCGAAGACGTGGCCCAGGTGGGAGTCGCACGCCGCGCAGCGCACCTCGGTGCGGGGACGGCCGGGGATGCTGGTGTCCTCCAGGTAGCGCACCCGCTCCTCCGCGGCGCTGGTGAAGAACGAGGGCCAGCCGCAGTGCGAGGCGAACTTGTGCTCGCTGCGGAACAGTTCGGTGCCGCAGGCCCGGCACCGGTAGCTGCCCGGCGCCTCGAGGTCGGTGTACTCGCCGGTGAACGGGCGCTCGGTGCCGCCCTCCCGGAGCACGTGGTACTCCAGCGCGCTGAGCTGCGCCCGCCATTCCTCCGGCGTCCTGATTACCCTCAGTTCCATGATTCCTCCTGCCCTCCACCTTAGGGGCACCAGGAAGGGCCGCAGGGAGCCGCCGAACGGGCGCTGGTAAGCTGAATCATCGATGCCTGAGTCCCGACCTTCCCGCAAGCCCGTCGTCGCCGGGTGGCTGCTGGCCACCCTGGCCTTGATCCTGCTGGCGACCGCGGGCTGGATCCGCTACCGGTTCGGCGAGATCGTGTTCGAGCAGTTCATCCTCCATCTGCCGCTGGGTGGGGGAGAGGCGGGCAACGACTCGCTGATCGGCGAGGCGGCGGTGGTGTGCATCCTGCTGCCGCTGGGAGCGATCGGGCTGGCGCTGGCCGTCCGCTTCCGTTCTGGCTGGCGGCTGACCGGCCGCCTCCGGCTGCTGCTGCCCGGCCTCGCCCTGGCGGTGTCGCTGAGCACCCTGGCGGGCGTCGTCGGCCTGCCCCGGTACGCCATCGCCCAACTGGACGGGCGGAGCTTCGCCGGCTACTACCTGACCCCGTCGGCCGGTGCCACCCCGGAGCATCCGAAGAACCTGATCACCATCTACCTGGAGTCGATGGAGAACACCTTCGGCGACCCCGGGCTGTTCGGCGGCAACCTGCTCGCCGAACTCGACCGGGCGACCGAGGGCTGGGCGCGGTACGACAGCCTGCAGCAGTACCCGGAGGGCGGCTGGACGATGGCCGGCATCGTCGGCACACAGTGCGGCATCCCGCTGAAGAGCCGCCTGCTGGTCGAGGGGATCAACCCCAACGACTTCGGCGAGCGGATGCCGAGCTACCTGCCCGGCGCCACCTGCCTGGGCGACCTGCTGTCCGAGGCCGGGTACACCAACACCTACGTGGGTGGTGCCAACACCCGGTTCGCCGGCAAGGACACCTTCCTCAGCGACCACGGCTACACCTCGATCCGGGGCCGGGAGCGTTGGGAACCGGGCGAGGATCCCGCCGAGATCTCGGTCTGGGGGCTCTCCGACCACCGGATGTTCGCCCACGCCGCCGACACCCTGGACGAGTTGCGCGCCGCCGGTCGGCCCTACCACCTGACCATGCTGACCCTGGACACCCACGAGCCGGGCGGGGTCTACCCCAGCTGCGCCACCGACGACACCGTGGCGATGGCGACGGCGATCGCCTGCTCGAGCCGGGCGCTGGCCGGCTTCCTGGCGCACGCCGAGGAGGTCGGGGCGCTGGAGGACACCGTGGTGGTCGTGATGGGCGACCACCTGAAGTCCACCGCCGAGGGCGGCTACTACAAGGCCGAACTGGACGGCACCGCCGAGCGCACCATCGTGCTGCGGATCTGGAGCCCCGACCCGGTGGAGTTCAGCCGCCCGGACGCCGACCAGTTCAGCCTGCTGCCGACCATCCTGGAGCTGCTCGGCTTCCAGCCACCGGACGGGCGGGCGGGTCTCGGTCTGTCGTTCACCGGTTCCCATCTGATCGCCGGCACCGCCCTGGAGTTGTCCCCGGAGGAGTACCGGGCGGTCGTGACGTCACCCTCCTCCGAGCTCTACCGCGAGTTCTGGGAGCCCGCTGCGCCCGCGGTGACGCCGGAGCCCCGCGAGCCCCGTCCGCACCAGTAGTCGGCCCACCGCCGGCCCGTCCCCACCCTGCTGAGCGTCCGGTCAGTCCCAGTTGGCCGGGTTCTTCTTGCTCGGCTGGACGCGGGGCGGTTCGCCGGGCATCTTGGGGTATTCCGGGGGATAGGGCAGCTCGCCCTCGCCGGCGGCCTCGTCCCGCCGGTACCAATCCAGAGCCGTCTCCAGCGAGCCGGGCTCGGCGTCCTCCAGCTCCTGCCACAGGTCGCCCAGCCGAGTGAACCGCTCCGGCATGGTGAGGACGGTGAAGTCGCCAGGGTCGATCGAGGTCAGCTCGTCCCAGCCGACCGGGGCGGAGACCCGTCCCAGCGGGGTGGGCCGGATCGAGTAGGCCGAGGTCATCAGCCGGTCGCGGGCCATCTGGTTGAAGTCGACGAAGATGCGCTCGCCGCGCTCCTCCTTCCACCAGTTCACCGTGACCTGCTCCGGCCGCCGGCGGGCGAGTTCCCGGCCGACCGCGATCGCGGCATGCCGGGCGTCGATGAAGTCGGACGGCCGGATCGGCGCGAAGACGTGCAGACCCCGGCCACCGGAGGTCTTCGGGAAGCCGGTCAACCCGGCCTCGGCCAGCACCTCGCGCAACTCCAGCGCCGCGGTCACCGCCATCGGGAAGTCCGAGCCGGGTTGCGGGTCCAGGTCGATCCGCAACTGATCGGCGGCATCCGGGTCGGCGGCGCGTACCGGCCAGGGGTGGAACCGGAGGGTGCCCAGGTTGACCATCCAGATGATGCTGGCCAGGTCGGCCGGGGCGACCTCCACCGCGGTGCGACCGGAGGGGAAGGTGATCGTCGTGGTCTGGACCCAGTCGGGAGTCGAGGAGGGCGCCCGCTTCTGGTAGAACGCCTCGCCGTGGCCGTCCGCCCGGGTGGCGACCACCACGTCCTCGCGGACGCCACCGGGCCACCGCTCCATGGTGGTGGGGCGGTCCCGCAGCGCGTTGAGGATGCCCGGTCCGACCGCGAGGAAGTACTCCGCGACGCCGCGCTTGGTCACGCCGAGTTCGGCGAAGTACGGCTTGTCCGGGCTGGAGAGCCGGACCGCCCGCCCGTCCACCTCGAGTTCGATCGCGGTATCCGCCATGGTTTCACCCTACGGGAGCCGCCTGACGAGGCCGAGGCACCGGGGTGCCCAAAGATTGCGCAGCCAGGCTCGCTTCAACTCCGATCCCTGAGGTCCGAGCGAAGCTCGGAGTCTCGAAGGGTCGGATGCCGGACCACCCCTTCGAGACGGACGCGCGAGGCGCGGGGATCCGCGCCCACGCAACGTCTTGACGAGCGAAGCGAGCAACAGACTCGCGCGGCGCGACCTCAGGGATCGGTGAGCTACCGCCCCAGGATGGCGTCCAGGTCGAAGGAGACCACTTCCTCCAGCTGGTCGAAGGTGCAGGAGCGGGGGTCGCGGTCCTCCCGCCAGCGCAGGAAGCGGGTGGTGTTGCGGAACCGGGTCCCCTCCATGTGCTCGTAACCGACGGTGCAGACCAGCAGCGGGTCGATCAGGTGGATCTCCTTCAGTTCGGTGCTCCACCGGCTGATCGATCCCGGACGCCGGCCGTACACCTCCGCCGCCGACCAGGGGTGTTCGGCTCCGCCCGGCAGTTCGAGCTCGCCCAGGGTGGCGGCCAGGGACTGCCTGGTGGCGTCCGGGAAGGCCGCCGACACCCCGACGAAGTGCAGTACGCCGTCATCGTCGTACAGGCCCAGCTGCAACGAGCCCAGCAGCCGGCGTTCGGGGGTGGAGTTCTTGTGCAGCCGGAAGCCGCCGACCACGACGTCGGCCTCGCGCTTGTGCTTGATCTTCGTCATCGCGCGCTGGCCGGGCAGGTAGGGGCCGTCCAGCGGCTTGGCCACCACACCGTCCAGGCCGGCTCCCTCGAACTCGGTGAACCACTGCCTGGCCAACGCGTGGTCGGTGGTGAGCGGGGTGAGGAAGACCGGCGGGTCGGCGTGCGCCAGGGAGCGCTCGAGCGCCTGGCGCCGCTGGCTGAACGGCTGCTCCATCAGCGAGGTGTCGTCCAGCGCCAGCAGGTCCCAGGCCACGAAGGAGGCCGGGGTGGTGTTCGACAGGTGTTCGATCCGGCTGGCGGCTGGATGGATCCGCTCGGTTAGCTTGACGAAGTCGAGCCGGGTGCCGGCGATCACGATCAGTTCCCCGTCCAGCACGCAGCGCGGGGGAGTGTTGGCCAGCAGCCCGGCCGCCACCTCGGGGAAGTAACCGGTGAGGTCCCGGCCGTTGCGGGAGATCAGGGCCAGTTCGTCGTTGTCCCGGAACACCAGGCAGCGGAAGCCGTCCCATTTGGGCTCGTAGGCCATCCCGGGCGGGATGGACGCCGCCGTCCGGGCCAGCATCGGCTCCAGTGGCGGGGTGACCGGCAGACTCACGATGTCCTCCTGCGCAACATGGGGGCCATCCTTCCACCGGTTCGCGTTCTTCGGCAGACTACGGCCATGGCGAAGAAGCAGAGCAGGTCTCCGGGCGCCTCCGCGGTCCCGCTGAGTTCGTTGTTGCGGGTTCCCTCGGGACCGGTCTCCATGGCGGACTTCGATCCGGCGGCGACGCCGGGCTTCCCCGGCCGGGACAAGGACGACGCGCCGGCGTTGCTGGCGGCGCTCGCGCCGGAGCTCTCCGACCTTCAGGAGCGGCTGTTCGCCCACGGCCGCAGCGATGCCGGGAACGCCCGTAGCGTCCTGGTCGTGCTGCAGGGGATGGACACCTCGGGCAAGGGCGGGGTGGTGCGCCACGCGATCGGGCTGGTGGATCCGCAGGGGGTGCAGCTGAAGTCCTTCAAGGCGCCCACCGAGGAGGAACTCAGCCACCACTACCTGTGGCGGATCCGCAGGGCACTGCCGACCGGCGGGATGATCGGCATCTTCGACCGCTCGCACTACGAGGACGTGCTGGTGGTGCGGGTGGAGAGCCTGGTTCCCGAGGCCGAGTGGAGCAGGCGGTACGACGAGATCAACGAGTTCGAGGCCGAACTGGTGGCCAACGGCACCACGCTGATCAAGTGCATGTTGAACGTCTCCTTCGAGGAGCAGTTGGCGCGGCTGAAGGCACGGCTGGACGATCCGACCAAGTACTGGAAGTACAACCCCGGCGACCTGGACGCCCGGGCGAAGTGGCCGGCCTACCAGGAGGCCTACGCGGCCGCGCTGGAACTGTGCAACACCGAGGCGGCGCCCTGGTACGTCATTCCGGCGGACCGCAAGTGGTACCGCAACTGGGCGGTCGCCGAACTGCTGCGGGAGACGCTGGCCGGGCTGGACATCGACTGGCCGAAGGCCGACTTCGACGTGGAGGCGGAGAAGCGCCGGCTGGCCGCAGCCGGGTAGGAAGGGGAACCCGCCGACGGTCGAGCTTCTCGCGCTGAGCCCGTCGAAGCCACGGCGGCCCTTCGAGACTCGCGCTTCGCGCGACCTCATGGATCGGGGATTGGCGCTTCGCGTGACCTCAGGGACCGGGATTCGCGCTTCGCATGCCTCCGGGTGGGGACTCGTGCTTCGTGACCTCGGGGCGCGGACTCGTGCTTCGCTACCTCAGGGAACGTCGTGCTACGCGCTGACCACGGTCAGGTGCGGCTGCTGGGGCTCGTCGAGTTCCTCGGCGACGCCGAAGTCGAGCAGATCCATGGCGGCGAAGGCGTAACGGGCCAGGACGAGGTCGAGCACTTCGCGGGCGGCACCGATCGGCTCGCTCACCGAGACCGCGCCGTACCGGTAGGCCAGGTCGGCCTGGGCGTGGAAGGAGGTGTCGGCGCTGAGGAAGAAGGAGCCGACCGCGATGTGCCGCCGTCCCTGCGCCCGCAGTCCCATGATCGCCTGGGCGACGGACGGGCCGGAGTCATCGGCCACCGCGGTCAGGCAGGGGAGCTTGTGGTGGGTCGACCACTGCCGGGCCCGGCGAGCCAGCAGGGCGCTGCCCCGGACGTCGCCGGAGGACTCGGCGGAGAGCACCAGGCCGTCCAGCTCCAGGCAGCGGGCGTGCGACAGGGCGGCGCGGAGACGCTCGTCCAGGACGGTGAGCAGGCTCAGCTCCGGGCCGATCGGCCGTGAGATCGCGAAGCGGGCGTTGGGGTGGGCGGTCCGGCAGCGCTGGGCCAGGGCGTCGACTCCGGCGTCCGCCTCGATCGCGTTGGTCAGGTGCAGCGGGACGAACACGATCTCGTCCACGCCCTGCCGCACCAGCTGGGAGACCACCTGGCTGCCGCTGGGCGGACACTGATCGAGGAACGCCCCGTGGACGGTCAGTTCGGGACGGAGGGTCTGCAAGCCTTTGCGGAGTTCGTGGGTGACCTGGGCCACCCGCGGATCAGGGCTACCGTTGGACACAACCACCAGCGCTGGAGCCGTCATCTACCGTGCCTTCCCGAATCTTCGAAGGGGCGGCTCCGTTGCCGGTCTTGCGGGTCAAGCGTCCTCCCCGGGAGCCACCTTTGGCAACCCCTATACCGGGTCATGAGACATATGCCCACGATTTGAGACGAAATTTGTCCGTTTCGACGAAATAGCACGACGGGCGGCGTCGGGGGAGCGCACGGCGCAGCATCTTCCACAATGTGAGACGGTTGGAAACGATCTGATATCGATTTGGCCTGCGGCGACCCCAGGGTGGTGCGCAGAGGTCGGGGGTGCTGTGGAATGTCCCCCCTCACGAGTTGATTCCTCGGCCGCCGAATCCGGTGCCGGGGACAGAGAGGAAACCCATGAAGGTCACCAAGGCTGCGCGCTTCGCAGCCGTCGCCGTCGCGGCAGGACTGGCGCTCACCGCCTGCGGCCGCACCGAGACTCCTCCGCCGCCGTCGAGCGCCGCTCCGAGCGGCACCACGGAACCGACCTCCGGCGGCACCGCCGCGGGCCCGAATGTGGTCGGCACCACCGACAAGGTGCGCACCATCGACCCGGCCGGCTCCTACGACCACGGCTCGCTGACCGTGGAGATTCAGGTCTACCAGTTCCTCTACGGCTTCGTCGGCGACGGCAACGCGCCGGAACCCGATGCCGCCGAGTCCTGCGCGTTCACCGAGCCGACCGTGTTCGAGTGCAAGCTGAAGGAGGGCCTGAAGTTCGCCAACGGCCACGCCCTCACCTCCTCGGACGTGAAGTTCTCCTACGACCGGATCCTCAAGATCAACGACCCCAACGGCCCGGCCGCGCTGCTCGGCAACCTGGATTCGGTCGCCGCTCCGGACGACCTCACCGTCCAGTTCAAGCTGAAGAGCGCCAACGACCAGACCTGGCTGCAGGTGCTGGCCACCAGCGCCGGCCCGATCGTGGACGAGGAGGTGCTGTCGCCCGACGCGCTCACCCCGGACGCCGACATCGTGTCTGCGAACGCCTTCTCCGGGCCGTACACGATCACGTCCTACAACGTGAACGACACCCTCGAGCTCGCTCCCTACGCCGACTACAAGGGCAGCCAGCCCGCGCCGGCCAACGCGGGCGTGACCCTGAAGACGTTCACCGACGCGACCAACCTGAAGCTGTCGATCAGCAACGGTGACATCGACGTGGCGTACCGCTCGCTCACGCCGACCGACATCGAGTCGCTGCAGGCCGATTCCAACGTGAAGGTCTGGCAGGCCAAGGGTGGCGAGATCCGTTACATCGTGTTCAACCTGAAGACCCAGCCGGGTGACTCCGACGAGCAGAAGTTCGCCGTCCGCCAGGCCATCGCCTCGCTGGTCGACCGCGACGCCCTGTCGACGAACGTCTACAAGGGTCAGTACACGCCGCTGTGCTCCTACGTGCCGGACGGCTACGTCGGCGCGAACTCGGCGGTGTGCGACACCTACCCGCTCGACGCCGACGCGGCGGCGAAGTACCTCTCCGACGCCGGGGTGAAGACGCCGGTGGAGCTCAGCCTGCAGTACAACCCGGATCACTACGGCTCCAGCTCCGATCAGGAGTACGGCTTGGTCAAGCAGCAGCTCGAGGCTTCGGGCCTGTTCACGGTGAACCTGCAGGCCACCGAATGGGTCACCTACTCCAAGGAGCGCGTGGCTGACGCGTACCCGGCCTACCAGCTGGGTTGGTTCCCGGACTTCCCGGACGCGGACAACTACCTGAACCCGTTCTTCAACGCCAACAACTTCCTGGCCAACCACTTCGACGCCAAGGACATCCAGGACGCGATCAACGCGGAGGTCACCGAGACCGACCCGGCGGCGCGTCAGGCGAAGATCGAGGAGATCCAGAAGACGCTGGCGGAGAAGTACCTCTCCACCCTGCCGCTGCTGCAGGGTTCGCAGTGGGCGTTCTCCGGTACCGGTGTCTCGGGCATCACCCTGGGCGCCTCGGAGAACCTCGCCTTCGTGTCGATCGCCAAGGCGTGACGCACTAGCGACGAC
>JAEXCA010000058.1 GCA_023393755.1 Actinomycetes bacterium
GGCCGGACCTCAGCCACCGAGAGACTCCGGCGACGGTTTGAGCCGGTCGCCGGGGTTTCGAGACTCCGGCCGGGTTTCCGCGGCCGGACCACCGGGGACGGTTCCGGGACCACCAAGAACCGTCCCCGGTGGCCCCTCAGCCACGGACTGGTCGGCCATCGATCCCTGAGGTCGGCCGCAGGCCGAGTCTCGAAGGGTCGGGTCGCGACTGGAAGTCGCCTCGCGTCCAGCGGTTCGCGTAGGCTGCTCGTCGTAACGTTCGACCCCAGTGAGTGAGGGAACCCATGTCCGTTGGAGAGGTTGCCGGACTGATCGCCGCGGTGGCCGCGGTGGCCCTGGTGGTGTTCTGCGCCGTCCCGCTGCTGAAGCTGGGCAGGGTGCTGGAGGAGGTCCGTCTCGCGGTGCGCGATCTGGGCCACAACTCGGTCCCGATCCTGCAGGAACTCCGGGGGACGGTCAGCGCCACCAACGAGGAGCTCTCCAAGCTCAGCCTGGTCACCGAGGACGTCGCGAAGGTCAGCTCCCACGCCACGGTGGTCAGCGAGAACGCCGCGCAGCTGTCGACGATCTTCCGCTCCACCCTCGGTGGCCCGCTGATCAAGACCGCGGCGTTCACCTACGGGGTGCGCAAGGCGGTCAGCAGCAAGAAGAAGGCCAAGTGATGAAGCGCCTGTTCTGGTTCGCCGTCGGCGTCGGCGTGGCCGCCTTCGTCGTGGTGAAGGGCAAGGAGCTCTATCACCGCTACACCCCCAAGGGGGTGGTCGAGCAGATCGATCACGCCCGGGTCGAGGCCGGTTCCTGGATCGGCGACTTCTTCTCCACCATGGGCGAGGCGATGGACGCCCGCGAAAGCGAGTTGCGGGAGGCTCTCGGCCTGGATCAGTGACCCCACTGCTCCAGGAGACCTGTTCGTCCACCCGCCATCCCTCTCGACCTAAGGATCCATCCAGATGAACACCGCTGAAGTGCGCCGTCGCTTCCTCGACTTCTTCGCCGCCCGGGACCACACCGTGGTGCCGTCGACGCCGCTGGTCTACAACGACCCGACCCTGCTCTTCGTCAACGCCGGCATGGTGCCGTTCAAGCCCTACTTCACCGGTGCCGAGGAGGCGCCGTTCAAGCGCGCCGTGAGCGTGCAGAAGTGCGTCCGAACCCTCGACATCGAGGAGGTCGGCAAGACCACCCGGCACGGCACCTTCTTCCAGATGCTGGGCAACTTCTCCTTCGGCGACTACTTCAAGGCCGGCGCCATCGAGTTCGCCTGGCAGCTGGTCACCGGTTCGGTGGCGGACGGCGGCTACGGCTTCGACCCGGAGAAGATCTGGGTGACCGTCTACCTCGACGACGACGAGGCGATGGCCTTGTGGCAGCAGGTCGGCGTCCCCGCCGGCCGGATCCAACGCCGCGGCCTGAAGGACAACTACTGGCACATGGGCATCCCGGGCCCGGGCGGCCCCTGCTCGGAGATCTACGTCGACCGCGGTGCGGAGTTCGGCGCGGACGGCGGTCCGGAGGCGGACGAGGATCGCTTCCTGGAGATCTGGAACCTGGTCTTCCAGACCGAGGAGCTCTCCGAGGTGCGCTCCAAGGTCGACTTCGACGTCGCCCGTCCGCTGCCCAGCAAGAACATCGACACCGGCGCCGGCCTGGAGCGGATCGCCTACCTGCTGCAGGGCGTCGACAACATGTACGAGATCGACGAGGTCTTCCCGGTGCTGGCCAAGGCCGGCGAACTGGCCGGCAAGGCCTACGGTGCGAACACCGAAGACGACATCCGGATGCGGGTGGTGGCCGACCACGTCCGCTCCTCGCTGATGCTGATGACCGACGGGGTCACGCCCGGCAACGAGGCGCGCGGCTACGTGCTGCGCCGGCTGCTCCGCCGGTCGATCCGGGCGATGCGGCTGCTGGGTGTGCAGGATCCGGTGCTGCCGGAGCTGCTGCCGGTCAGCCGGGACCGGATGGTCGCCTCGTACCCCGAGATCGCGACCGAATGGGCGCGGGTCAGCCAGGTCGCCTACGGCGAGGAGGAGGCGTTCCGCCGCACCCTGGCCGCCGGCACCCAGATCTTCGACCTGGCGGCGTCCGAGGCGAAGGCGGCCGGCGCGACCACGCTGAGCGGCGACAGCGCGTTCAAGCTGCACGACACCTACGGCTTCCCGATCGACCTCACCCTGGAGATGGCTTCGGAACAGGGCCTGGCCGTGGACGCGGCCGAGTTCCGTCGGCTGATGCAGGAGCAGAAGGACCGGGCCAAGGCCGACGCCAAGGCCAAGAAGGGCGGCACGGCGGCCGTCGAGGCCTACCGTGAACTGCGCGCGGCCGGCGAGGTGCCCTTCCTGGGCTTCACCGACCTGACCAGCGACGCGAAGGTCCGCGGCATCGTGGCGGACGGGAGGCTGGTGGACGTGGCCCGTCCCGGCGATGTCGTCGAGGTCGTGCTCGACCAGACCCCGTTCTACGCCGAAGCCGGCGGTCAGGACGCGGATGCGGGCCTGATCAGCGGCGACGGACTCAGCCTGGACGTGCTGGACGTGCAGCGTCCGATCCCCGGCCTGGTGGTGCACAAGGTGCGGGTCGAGGACGGCGAGCTGGCCACCGGTACCGCTGTCGTCGCGGCGGTGGACGCCGCGGCGCGGGCCCGGGCCTGCCAGGCCCACACCGCCACCCACATCGTGAACGCGGCGCTGCGGCAGCTGCTGGGCGACTCCACCCACCAGGCGGGCTCGTACAACAAGCCCGGCTACCTGCGGTTCGACTTCAACGCCCCCCAGGCGCTGTCGGCCCAGCTGCAGCAGGAGCTCGAGGGCCTCTCGAACGAGGCGATCCGCGCCGACTACGAGGTGACCGCCACCGAGCTGCCGCTGGCCCGGGCCCGCGAACTCGGCGCGCAGGCGATGTTCGGCGAGAAGTACGGCGAGGTCGTCCGCATGGTCGAGCTGGCCGGGCCGTGGTCGCGCGAACTGTGCGGCGGTACCCACGTGGAGCGCACCTCGCAGATCGGCCTGCTCAGCCTGCTGGGCGAATCCTCGGTGGGTTCCGGCATCCGCCGGGTCGAGGCGTTCGTCAACGCCGACGCCTTCGACCACCTGGCCGCCGAGCGCGCCCTGGTGGCCGAGCTGGCCGACATCCTCAAGGTGCAGCCCGACCAGCTCACCGACCGGGTGACCAAGCTGGTGGCCCAGCTGAAGGCGACCGAGAAGGAACTGGCCGCGATCCGCAGCCGGCAGCTGCTCGAACAGGTGCCGTCGTTGGTCGCCGGTGCCGAGGCGGTCGGCGGCTACCGGCTGGTGGCGCGGCAGCTGCCCGGCGTGGCGGCGGACGACCTGCGCACCCTCGCCACGCAGGTGCGGGAAGGCTTCGGCCGCGAGCCCGGCGTGGTCGCCCTGATCGGCGGCGAGGCCCCTTCGACGGCCTCGGTGCGGGGAAAGCCCGCGCTGATCGTGGCGGTGAGCGAGGCGGCCCGTGGTCTGGGCGCGAAGGCGGGCGCGCTGGTCGGAGTCGCGGCGCCTGCGTTGGGCGGCCGGGGCGGTGGTCGCGACGACCTCGCCCAGGGCGGCGGTACCGATGCGAGCGGGGCGCCGGCAGCCCTGGACGCGATCCGAGCGGCGCTGCGGGGCTGAGATGCGTCCCGGTGTCCGGCTGGCCCTGGATTGGGGCACCGCCCGGATCGGGGTGGCGGCCTGCGATCCGGCGGGCACCCTGGCCTACCCGGTGGAGACGGTCCCGGCCGGTCCCGGAGCGGTGGCCCGGATCCGGGCGCTGGTGGCCGAGTACGAGCCGGTCGAGCTCGTCCTCGGGCTGCCGCGCACCCTGGCCGGCACCGAGTCCTACGCGGCGGAGAACATCCGGGCGGCCGCGGCGGAACTGACGGCGGCGCTGCCCGGTCTCCCGCTCCGGCTGGTGGACGAGCGACTGTCCACCGCCACCGCCTCGCGGCAGCTCGGCCAGGCCGGTCGATCCACCCGCAGGCAGCGGCGGGTGATCGACCAGGCGGCCGCGGTGGCTATCTTGGAAGGTGCACTGGCCCAGGAACGGGCGACCGGCCAACCACCAGGGGAAGCAGTATGACCGCCAGACGAGCCATCGAACCGGACGAGGACGAGCACCCGCCGGCGCGGATCAGGGGCTGGATCGCGCTGGTGGTGTCGCTGGCCGTGGTGATCGGCGGCGGTGGGCTGGCCTTCCTGCTCGCCCGGGACACCCTGCAGGGCTGGTTCGCCCCGGCCGACTTCCCCGGACCGGGCGGAGAGACCGTGGTGGTGACCATCCCGAAGGGGACCAGCGTCACCGGCGTCGGTGCCATCCTGACCGACGAGGGCGTGGTGGCCTCCACCTCGGCCTTCGTCAGGGCTGCCGCGGAGGTGCCCGAAGCCACCACCATCCAGGCCGGACGGTTCCGGCTGCGGACCGAGATCCCGGCCCGCGAGGCGGTGGCGATGCTGCTCGACCCGGCCAACGTCGAGCGCAGCACCTTCACCCTGCGCGAGGGCGGCTGGCTGGCCGATCACGTCGAGGCGATGGCGGCCGCCAGCGGCCTGCCCGCGTCCGACTTCGAGGAACTGCTGGGCGACCCGGCCTCGCTCGACCTGCCGGGGTGGGCGGAGGATTCGGCCGAGGGCTTCCTCTTCCCCGACACCTACGAGCTGCCCGAACCGGTGGACGCGGTGAACATGATCGAACTGGCCACCGACGGGTTCGCCCGGACGATCGAGGACCTCGACTTCGAGGCGCGGGCGAAGGCGCTGGACCTGACCCCGCTGGAGGCGCTGACGGTGGCCAGCATCGTGGAGCGGGAGGTGAACCGGGCCGAGGACCGGCCGAAGGTGGCCCGGGTGATCTACAACCGGCTCGCCGCCGGCATGCCGCTGCAGATGGATTCGACCGTGCACTACGCCGCGGGAAGGCGGGGGAGCGTCTGGACCTCGGACGAGGACCGCGCCGACGACTCGCCGTACAACACCTACCAGCACGAGGGGCTGCCACCCGGCCCGATCTCCTCTCCGGGCAAGGCCGCGCTGGAGGCAGCCGTCGACCCGGCCGACGGAACCTGGCTGTTCTTCGTGGCGGTGAACCTCGACACCGGGGAGACCCGGTTCTCCACCACCTACCAGGAGCACCAGAAGGCGGTCGAGGAACTGCATGCCTGGTGCGCCGCCAGCGAAGCCAACCAGGCCAAGTGCGCCTGAGCCCGGCCTGCCGGTCGCGATTGGCCGGGTCGGCTAGGGTGGCTCCAGGCGAAACCGACGGAGGATAATCGATGGCCTGGTTCACCCGGAACCTGCGAGATTCCGAGACCGGCAGAATCAGCGGCAAGGAGATCTGGCTCCGTGCCCGCAGCGCCTTCGCCGTGCTGTTGAGCGTGGGTGTGCTGGTCGGCGGCGTGACCTTCGTCGCCGGGCGGGTCGAGGAAGCCTGGATGGAGTTCCGCACCGCCGAGGACTACGTCGGCACCGGGGTCGACCCGGTCGAGGTGACGATCGCCAGCGGTACCACGCTGTCGCAGATCGCCGACATCCTGGTACAGCACGACGTGATCAAGACCGCCAAGGCCTTCGACCGCGAGGCCGCGGCCAACGCGGACTCGAAGAACATCCAGGCCGGCCGCTACAAGCTGAAGACCCAGTTGCCGGCGAAGCTCGCGCTGGCGATGCTGCTGGACAAGAAGAACATCGAACGCGACTACATGACGCTGGCTGAGGGGCAGCGGATGGACCAGTCGGTGGCGCAGTTGGCGAAGTCGACCAAGCTTCCCGCCGAGGACTTCGAGGCGCTGCTGAAGAAGTGGAAGAAGCTCGGGCTGCCCAAGTGGGCGAAGAAGTCCGCGGAGGGTTTCATCTACCCCGACACCTACGAGGTGCCGCAGGCTCCCAAGGCGTCGACCATGCTCAAGATGACCACGGACGCCTTCAAGAAGAAGATCAAGGAAATCGACTTCGAGAAGAAGGCGGGGGAGCTGAAGGTGGACCCCTACGATGCGGTGATCGTGGCCAGCATCATCGAGAAGGAGGTCTTCCGCGAGGAGGATCGTCCGAAGGTCGCCCGCGTGATCTACAACCGGCTCAAGATCGGCCGGGAACTCGGCATGGACTCCACCTCGATCTACGCCTCATGGAGAGAGGGTCTCGAACAGACCAACTACAATCTCGACTCGCCGTACAACACCCGGGTCAACAAGGGTCTGCCGCCAACGCCGATCAACTCCCCCGGCAAGGCCGCACTCGAAGCCGCGGTGAACCCCGCCAAGGGCACCTGGATCTACTTCGTTACCGTCGATCTGGAGACAGGCGAGACCGAGTTCGGCACCACCGAGGCGGAGTTCGAGGCGAGCAGAGCCAAGTACAAGGCCTGGTGTGCCGCGGATCCGGAACGCGCCAAGATCTGCGACTGACGTTCGTGGCGGGGTCGGGCAGTACCGGCACTTCGTGACACACTGGCCACCATGCTGCGTTACCTCACTGCGGGGGAATCCCACGGGCGCGCTCTGGTCGCCACCATCGAGGGCATCCCCGCCCACGTCGCGGTGGCCACCCGGGACATCGCCGATGCCCTGGCCCGGCGTCGGCTCGGCCTGGGCCGGGGCGCCCGGATGAAGTTCGAGGCCGACGAGGTCACCCTGCTGACCGGCGTCCGGCACGGTGAGACCCTCGGCTCCCCGGTGGCGATCATGATCGGCAACACCGAATGGCCCAAGTGGGAGACCGTGATGGCCCCCGATCCGGTGCCGGCCGAGGAACTCGACGCGCTGGCCCGCAACGCCGCGCTCACCCGGCCGCGCCCCGGCCACGCCGACCTGGCCGGCATGCTGAAGTACGACTGGGACGAGGCCCGGCCGATCCTGGAGCGCGCCTCGGCGCGGGAGACGGCGGCCCGGGTGGCCCTCGGCCGGCTGGCGGCCAACTTCCTCGATCAGTTGGCCGGAATCCGGGTGCTGAGCCATGTGGCGTCGCTCGGCGGGGTCGCCGCCACGGGCGGTGAGCTGCCGGCACCGGACGACCTGGCCGCGATCGACGCCGATCCGGTGCGCTGCTTCGACCAGGCCACCAGCCTCGCCATGCAGGCCGAGGTGGAGGCCGCCCGCTCCGGCGGCGACACCCTCGGCGGGGTGGTCGAGGTGCTGGCCTACGGGCTGCCGCCCGGCCTGGGCTCCCACGTCCAGGGCGACCGGCGGCTGGACGCCCGGCTGGCCGGCGCGCTGATGGGCATCCAGGCGATCAAGGGCGTCGAGGTCGGCGACGGCTTCGCGTTGGCCGCCACCCGCGGCTCCCTCGCCCATGACGAGATGGTGCCCGGCGAGGGCCGGATCGCCCGGGTCTCCAACCGCTCCGGCGGCACCGAGGGCGGGATGAGCAACGGCGAGGTGCTGCGGGTCCGGGCAGCGATGAAGCCGATCGCCACCGTCCCGCGGGCGCTGCGCACCGTGGACGTCACCACCGGCGAGGCCGCGTCCGCCCACCACCAGCGGTCCGACGTCTGCGCGGTGCCCGCGGCCGGCGTGGTGGCCGAGGCGATGGTGACGCTGGTGCTGGCCGAGGTGGTGCTGGAGAAGTTCGGCGGCGATTCGCTGGCCGAGACCCGGCGCAACCTGGAGGGCTACCTGGCGCGGCTGGCCGACAAGCGGCTGTGGTGACCGCGGAGCAGCTGATCCTGGTGGGAGCCCCGGCGGCCGGCAAGACGACGGTCGGCCGGCTGGTCGCCGGCCGGCGGCGGGTGCCCTTCACCGATACCGACGAGGTGTTGGCGGCCCGGCTGGGGCTGAGCCTGCCGGAGGCCTCGGCCAGCCTGCCCGAGCACCGGTTGATCGAGCTGGAGACCGAGGTCTGCCAGGAGAGCCTGGCCGGTCGGGGAGTGATCGCCCTGGGCAGCCGATCCGTCGCTGAGCCGCGGGTACGAGCCCTGCTGGCCGATCGGTTCGTTGTGTGGTTACGGGTTTCCTCCACCCAGCTGACCAGGCGACTGGGCATGGCGGGCCTCGGAATGGAGACCCTGTCCGCGATCCGGGCGCAGCTGGACGTGCTGCTCGGACAGCGGGAACCCTGGTATGAAGAGGTCGCCACGCACACCCTGGCCACCGACCGGCTGGACGTCGACGCCGTCGCCGACCGGGTGGGCCAGCTTTGGGAAGGACAGCTATGACCCAGTGGGATCCCGTGGACGTCTTCACCGAGCATCCCTATCAGGTGCTGGTCGAGCACGGCGTCTCCGCGCTGCTGCCGCAGTTCCTCGACGGCGTCGAGCGGGTGGCGATCATCCACCCGCCCGGGCTGGGCAGCCTCGCCGCCGGGATCACCGAAAGCCTGGAACAGCGGATCACCCCGATCGTGGTCCCCGAGGCCGAGCAGGCCAAGACCCCGGCGGTGCTGACGCAGTGCTGGGACGTGCTGGCCGAGGCCGGCTTCACCCGGTCGGACGCGATCGTCGGCCTGGGCGGCGGAGCCACCACCGACCTGGCCGGGTTCGTCGCCGCCACCTGGCTGCGCGGCGTCCGCTACATCGCGATGCCGACCACGGTGCTGGCCATGGTGGACGCCGCGGTGGGCGGCAAGACCGGGATCAACCTCGCCGCCGGCAAGAACCTGGTCGGCGCCTTCCACGAGCCGTTCACCGTGCTGGGAGACCTGAACTTCCTGGGCACCCTGCCCGACCCCGAACTGCGCTCCGGCTTCGCCGAGGTGCTGAAGTGCGGCTTCATCGCCGACCCGCAGATCCTGGCCGACTTCGAGGCCGCGCCGCGGGAGGCGCTCACCCTCTCCGAGCGGCAGGCGGGGCTGATCCGGCGCGCGGTGGCGGTGAAGGCCAGGGTGGTCTCGGCCGACCTGCGGGAGCGGACCGGCGACGGCACCGACATCGGCCGGGAGGCGCTGAACTACGGCCATACCCTGGGCCACGCCATCGAACGCCACCAGCATTTCGGCTTCCGGCACGGCGAGGCGGTGAGCATCGGCATGGTCTACGCCGCCGAACTGGCCCACCGCTTCGACCTGATCGACGCCGACCTGGTCGCCCGGCACCGCGAGGTGCTGCTCACCGCCGGGCTGCCGATCCGGTACCGGGGCGACGCCTGGCTGGCCCTGCGGGCGGCGATCAGCCTGGACAAGAAGGCGCGGGGTCGCAGCGTCCGGTTCGTGGTGCTGCACGGACTGGCCGAGCCGGCGATCCTGGCCGATCCGGCGGAGGACGCGATGGCCGCCGCCTTCTCCGCTATCGCTTCCGCCTGACGGCTCAAGGTGCGCCGTCGGCTGCCCACCGCCTAAACTGACCCGGCGAAATGTAGACGAATGAGGGGCGGAAGCGCGTGGTCTCCACCAACGATCTGAAGAATGGCATGGTGCTCGACCTGGACGGTCAGCTGTGGAGCGTGATCTGGTTCCAGCACCACAAGCCGGGCAAGGGCAACACGGTGGTGCGCACCAAGCTCAAGCACGTGCTGAGCGGCAAGGTGGTGGATCGCACCTTCAACTCCGACACCAAGGTCGACACCGCGAACGTGGACCGCCGCGAGATGCAGTACCTGTACCACGACGGCGAGACCTACGTCTTCATGGACACCAGCACCTACGACCAGCTGAACCTGCCGGAGTCGGTGGTCGGCGATGCGAAGGACTTCCTGCTGGAGAACGCCCTGGCGACGGTCGCGCTGCACGAGAGCAACCCGCTGTACATCGACCTGCCGGCGTCGGTCGAGCTCGAGGTGACCTACACCGAGCCGGGCCTGCAGGGCGACCGGTCGACCGGCGGCACCAAGCCCGCCACCGTCGAGACCGGGCGGCAGATCCAGGTGCCGTTGTTCATCAACACCGGCGACCGGGTGAAGGTCGACACCCGCGAGGGCAGCTACCTGGGTCGGGTCTGAATGGCGGCTGCCCCCGCCAAGCGCGCCTCGGCGCGTTCCAAGGCGCGCAAGCGCGCCCTGGACATCCTGTTCGAGGCCGACCTGCGCCAGGCCGACCCGCTGGCCGTCCTGGCCGCCCACGTCGAACTGGGCGAGCCGCCGGTGCGCCAGTTCACCAGCGAACTGGTCGAGGGCGTGGTGGCCAACCTGGCTGGCATCGACCAGCTGATCACGCAGTCGCTGTCCGCCGGCTGGACGCTGGAGCGGATGCCCCGGGTGGACCGCAACCTGGCCCGGCTGGCCACCTATGAGATCGTCCATACCGAGGTCGCCCGCGAGGTGGCCGTCGCCGAGAGCGTGGCGTTGGCCCAGGAGCTCTCCACCGACGACTCCGCGGCCTTCCTGAACGGCGTGCTGCGCGCGGTCGGGGCCCGCCGGGACTGATCGGCATGATGGTTGGCACGCTGCGCGGCATCGGCGAGGAGTTCGCCGGTCTGCTGGTTCGGGCCGGCGTCGCCTGGTGGCGGACGGCGGCGTGGCTGCTGGGCCTGTGCCTGCTGGGCTGGTCGGGTTACTTCGCCGCCGTCCTGCTGGGCACCGAACTCGCCTTCCAGTGGCCCTGGCTGGTGATCCTGGGCCTGGCGATGGGCACCGTGGCGCAGCTGGCCACCATCGTGATCGCGCTGCGGCTGGTCATGGACCGCAGCCAGGTCCTGGTGGACTCGGTGGCGGAGGTCCCCGGCCGGCAGCCACCAGGGGCGATACGCCTGGTGGCCCGGACCATCCTGCCCTTCCTGGCGATCTACGCCGCCTTCGGCTTCGTCGATGACTACGCCCGCAACGTCATGCTCGCGCTGCAGGGCAGATTCAGTTTCAGCGCGATCGAGTTCATGAACCAGCTGGACCCGACCAAGTCGAACACCACCCTCGCCATCGTCGCCGGCGTGGTGGTGGCGCTGTACCTGGCGCGCCGGGTGCTGGACCGGCTGGCCGCACGCCGCGACCACGCCTGGATCACCCTGCTCGGCGCGCTGGTGGAGGCATCCTGGGTGCTGCTGGCCCTGCTGAGCCTGTTCCGCATCGTCGAGGTGGTGAAGCTCTGGCTGAACAGCCGGCAACTCGCCGCCTGGGGGTTCGAGCTGGTCGAGCTGCTGTTCGGCTGGATCCGGCTGACCGGGTTCTGGCTGGACGCCTGGGAGTTCCTGGCACGCCAGGCCTGGCCGGCCTTCTGGGACGTCCTGACCCAGCCGCTGGCCTGGCTGGCGCTGGCGGCCGTGGTGGCGGGGATCAAGGTCGCCACCTCGGCGGAGTTGCTGCAGGAGTCGGCCGGCGGCCGGGGCGCCGGCTTCGCCAAGGTGGCCAACGGCTTCTTCACCGGCGACCTGGACGACAAGTTCGCGCCGCTCTGGCAGGCCGGCCGGTTCCTGGCTCGGGCGGGGCTGCCCCTGCTGGGCGGCTACGTCCTCGCCTTCGCCGCCATCGACCTGTTCGGCGACCTGATCTCCACCGGCCTGATCCGGCTGATCGGCCCGCAGTACGGCACCGCCGCCCTGATCGCGATGCCGCTGGATGAGTTGATCCCCATGGTGCTGGTGATGAGCCTGCGGATCGCGCTGCTCGGCGTCACGGTGGCCCGGGTCAGCGAGGTGCTGGCGTCCGGGGCCGCCGCGCCGCGGCACCGGCTGGGTCAGGCGGTCACCGTGTTCGTGGTCTGCCTGGCGCTGGCGCTCTCCAGCCTGGCGATCCGGCAGGACCGGACCGAGGTGGTGGTGAGCGGCACGGTCGGCACGTCACTGCGGGTGCTGGACAGCGAGGTCACGGTGTCCGAGCCGCGAGCCGGACGCGCGCTGGTCAACTCGAACGGCTACAGCAACCCCACCGAGCTGGTGTTCCTGGTGGTGCCGGTGGCGGTCGGCTCGGTGCGCGGCACCACCAACCTGTATCCAACGCTGGAGGCGGGTGACCACCTCTACCGTCCCTGGGACACCTTCGGACCCTTCGACACCGAGCCGGGCTTCGTCACCCAGAAGGAGGCGGTCTTCGAGCTCGATCCGGCCGACCTCAGCGAGGAGCTGGTGCTGGTGCTCAGGCCGGGCGGTTCCCTGCAGTTGGGTGACCTGAGAGCGCGGATAGCCCTGCCGTCGCCCGAGCCCGCCGCCCAGGTCGACCACCACGAGAGGCCGACGCAGTGGGTGCCATGACGGGGTTCGGACGTTACCTGGAACGGGGCTGGCTGGTGCTCGCGTCGGGAGTCGCCGCGGCCGCGGTGCTGACCACGCTGTGGGTGATCCGGGCACCCATGGACTACGTCGGCGATCCGCCGACCACGCCGCAGGGCGAGACGGCCGTCGCGGGCGGAACCGACTTCACCCTGCGCGGGATGGCGACCGTGGACGAGATCCCGCAGGGCTCGGGGGAGGTGGAGACTCCGCTGTCCGGTGCCACCTACGTTGGCGTCCTGATCGACTACGAGAGCACGGACGGAGCAGAGGCGAGTTGCCTGCTGTACCTGCTCGGGAACGACCGGCAGTGGGGGTCCGCCTACGTGTACATCGATGATTCCAGGTACACGTCCACCTGCAAGGACACCTCCGGCACCGTCATGCAGTTCTTCGAGGTCCCGCTCTCGGCGGTCGACGAGATCCGCGGCGTCGCGGTGATCGGCAAGGGAGCCAAGGCCGTCCTGGCCGGCGAGGTCAAACCTCAGTAGTCGACGTCCGGCAGCCGGGTGACCGGCAGGTGGACCGACGTCGGCAGTTCGTAGGACGCGACATTCCACTCCGGGACGTCGCTCAGCCCGAGAATGATGTTCGCGGTGAACTCCATCGGTACGACCGCGACCTCGACGGTGTCCACGCCCCAGAACCTCTCGAACTCGTAGCTTGCGGTCAGCGACATCCAGGCGTCGTTGGGCGGGATGACCCATCGCGGGTTGAAGGTCCGCTCGGGATCCGCCGGACCGAGCTTCGCGGAGAAGTCGCCGGTCCGCACCGGCTGGGCACCCTCGGCGATGGCGATCAGGTTCCCGAACGGCCCGGTCTTGGGGTAGAGGGTTTCCTCGGTCGGGTTGCGCACGCTGCCGGTCACCACCAGCTTCCACGGCCTGCTGGTGTTCCCCCGGACGTACTGCACGGTGGCCGACTCCAGCCGGAAGACCAGGTTGTGGGCGTCGATCTCGTCGCCGGGCTGGGCGGTCAGCGAGCCGATCCGCCGCGGCCCGAACCCGCCGAGGGCCGCGACCACCCCCGCCACCACCAGCACCACGGCAGCCGCGATCAGCCAGTTCCTGACCGGACGGTGGGTGGGGTGGGCGGTGGCGGACACGCCTGGCAGTGTAGCCAGCCCACGGCCGCGAACCCGAGCCGGACTGCCCAGCGGGCTTTGGTAGAGTCCTGCGGGGTCGGTCCTGGCGATCCCTGCGAACCGCGAAGGGAAACCATGCCAAGCAGCCTGTATGCGCGCCCACTCACCGACGCCCTACTGGTTCTGGAGGACGGACGATCCTTCCGCGGCATCTCCTTCGGGGCCGAGGGCGAGGCCTTCGGCGAAGCCGTCTTCTCCACCGCCATGTCGGGCTACCAGGAGACCCTGACCGACCCGAGCTACCACCGCCAGGTGGTGATCGCCACCTCGCCGCACATCGGCAACACCGGCTGGAACGACGAGGACGACGAGTCCGGCCGGATCTGGGTGGCCGGCTACGTCGTCCGCGACCTCTCCCGGGTGCGGTCCAACTGGCGCTCCAACCGCTCGCTGGACGACGAACTGCGCGCCCAGGGAGTGGTGGGCATCGCCGAGGTCGACACCCGGGCGCTCACCCGGCACCTGCGGGAACGCGGCGCCATGCGGGTCGGCATCTCGACCACCGAACTGGACCCGGAGAGGCTGCTGGCCAGGGTGCTGCAGACCCCGCCGATGGTGGGGGCCAGCCTGGTGGCCGACGTCACCACGCCCGAGCCCAGGCTGATTCCGGCGGTGGGGGAGAAGCGGTTCACCGTGGCCGCCATCGATCTGGGGATCAAGGACATGTCGCCGCAGCGGATGGCCGAGCGCGGCATCGAGGTGCACCTGCTGCCGGCGTCCACCACGATCGACCAACTCCTGGCGCTGTCGCCGGACGGGGTCTTCTTCTCCAACGGCCCGGGCGACCCGGCCGCTGCGGATACCGAGGTGGCGCTGCTGCGGCAGGTACTGGACGCAGGCCTGCCCTACTTCGGGATCTGCTTCGGCAACCAGATCTTCGGCCGGGCGCTCGGCTTCGGCACCTTCAAGCTGAAGTACGGCCACCGCGGGATCAACCTGCCGGTGATGGACCTGGCCAGCCGCAAGGTCGAGATCACCGCCCAGAACCACGGCTTCGCGGTGGACGCGCCGCTGGAGGGCAGCACCTCCACGAAGTGGGGCGAGGCCGCGGTGTCGCACGTCTGCCTGAACGACGATGTGGTGGAGGGCCTGGAGTTGCGCTCGCCCGACGGCCAGCTGCTCAGCTTCTCCGTCCAGTACCACCCCGCGGCCGCCGCCGGCCCGCACGACTCGGCCCACCTGTTCGACAGGTTCATCGACGTGATGCAGAGACGTCGTGACCCGATCCCTGGGGTTCGAGCGCAGCTCGAAGTCTCGAAGGGTCGTCCGGGGCTTCGAGACTCGGACTCCGTCCGACCTCAGCCACCGTCGGACTCGTCCAACGTGGAGGAGGTCTTCTGATGCCGCGCCGTACCGACATCTCGTCCATCCTGGTGATCGGCTCCGGGCCGATCGTGATCGGCCAGGCCTGCGAGTTCGACTACTCCGGGACCCAGGCCTGCCGGGTGCTCCGCGAAGAGGGGTTCCGGGTCATCCTGGTGAACTCCAACCCGGCCACGATCATGACCGACCCCGAGTTCGCCGACGCCACCTACGTCGAGCCGATCCAGCCGGACTACCTGGAGAAGGTGATCGCTGCCGAGCGTCCGGATGCCCTGCTGGCCACCCTGGGCGGGCAGACCGCGCTGAACGCCGCGGTCGCCCTGCACGAATCCGGCGTGCTGGAGCGCTACGGCGTGGAGCTGATCGGCGCCTCGGTGGACGCCATCCAGGCCGGCGAGGACCGGGAACGGTTCAAGGAGATCGTGCTCGGTCTGGACGTCCCGGGGGTCGACGTGGGCGTTGCCCGCTCGGCGATCTGCCACACCCTCGATGAGGTGGTCGTCGCCGCCGACCAGCTGGGCTACCCGGTGGTGGTGCGGCCGTCCTTCACCATGGGCGGGGTCGGCTCGGGCTTCGCCCACGACGAGGCGGAACTGCGCCGGATCGCCGGTACCGGCCTGGCCGCGTCCCCGGTCACCGAGGTACTGATCGAGGAGTCCGTGCTCGGCTGGAAGGAGTACGAGCTGGAGGTGATGCGCGACAAGGCCGACAACGTGGTGATCGTCTGCTCGATCGAGAACCTCGACCCGATGGGCGTGCACACCGGCGACTCGATCACCGTCGCCCCGGCGATGACGCTGACCGACCGGGAGTACCAGAACCTGCGCGATGTCGGCATCGCGGTGATCCGCGCGGTCGGGGTCGACACCGGCGGCTGCAACATCCAGTTCGCGATCCATCCGGAGAACGGCCGGATGATCGTGATCGAGATGAACCCGCGGGTGTCCCGCTCGTCCGCGCTGGCCTCGAAGGCGACCGGCTTCCCGATCGCCAAGATCGCCGCCAAGGTCGCGGTCGGCTACACCCTGGATGAGATCCCGAACGACATCACCGAGCAGACCCCGGCCTCCTTCGAACCCACCCTCGACTACGTGGTGGTGAAGGTGCCGCGGTTCGCCTTCGAGAAGTTCCCGACCGCCGACTCGACCCTGTCGACCCACATGAAGAGCGTGGGTGAGGCGATGGCGATCGGCCGCAACTTCACCGAGGCACTCGGCAAGGCGCTGCGCTCCCTGGAGGACGCCAAGGCCGGCTTCGACCTGACCGGCGAGCTCACCCAGACCCTGGACGAGGTGCTGACCGCCGCCTCCCGGCCGCACGACGGCCGGCTCAAGCTGGTGATGAACGCCTTCCGGCTGGGCGCGACCGTCGACCAGGTGCATGCCGCCACCGGGATCGACCCCTGGTTCCTGGACCAGATCCTGCTGATCCACGACATCGCCGTCCAGGTGCGGGACGCCGACGCGCTCACCGAGCCGCTACTGCGGCTGGCCAAGCGGCACGGCATCTCCGACGGTCAGCTCGGACGGCTGCGGAACCTCTCGCCGGACGTGGTCCGCGGGCTGCGCTGGGCGCTGGGCGTCCGGCCGGTCTACAAGACGGTGGACACCTGCGCCGCCGAGTTCGCCGCCCGGACCCCGTACCACTACTCCAGCTACGACTCCGAGACCGAGGTCGAGCCGCGCACCAAGCCGGCGGTGATCATCCTGGGCAGCGGGCCGAACCGGATCGGGCAGGGGATCGAGTTCGACTACTCCTGCGTCCACGCCACCCTCGCGCTGCGCGAGATCGGCTACGAGACCATCATGGTCAACTGCAACCCGGAGACCGTCTCCACCGACTACGACACCGCCGACCGGCTCTACTTCGAGCCGCTCACCCTCGAGGACGTCCTCGAGGTCGTCCACGCCGAACGGCAGGCGGGACCGGTCGAAGGCGTCCTGGTGCAGCTGGGCGGGCAGACCCCGCTGAAGCTCGCCCAGGCGCTGAAGGACGCCGGGGTGCCGATCCTGGGCACCTCGCCGGAGGCGATCAACCTGGCCGAGGAACGCGGGGCCTTCGGCAAGGTGCTGGAGGACGCCAGGCTGACCGCTCCGGCGTACGGCATGGCCGAGTCGTCCGAGGGAGCGCTGGCGATCGCCCACGCGATCGGCTACCCGGTGCTGGTGCGGCCGTCCTACGTGCTCGGCGGACGGGGCATGGAGATCGTCTACGACGACGCCTCGCTGGCCTCCTACATCGAACGCGCGACCCACATCACGCCGTCCCAGCCGGTGCTGGTGGACCGCTTCCTGGACGACGCGATCGAGATCGACGTGGACGCCCTCTACGACGGTACCGAGCTGTACCTGGGCGGCGTGATGGAGCACATCGAGGAGGCCGGCATCCATTCCGGCGACTCCGCCTGCGCGCTGCCGCCGCTCACCCTGGGCAGCGAGGTGATGGACGTGATCCGCGACGCCACCACCAGGATCGCCGCCGGCGTCGGGGTGCGCGGGCTGCTGAACATCCAGTTCGCCCTGCTCGGCGACGTGCTCTACGTCCTGGAGGCCAACCCCCGGGCGTCCCGCACCGTCCCGTTCGTCTCCAAGGCGACCGCCACCCCGCTGGCCAAGGCTGCGGCGCGGATCTCGCTGGGGGAGTCGATCGTCGAGCTGCGGGCCGCGGGGCTGCTGCGGGCCGAGGTGGACGGCACCGCCATGATCGACGCGGCACCGATCGCGGTGAAGGAGGCCGTGATGCCGTTCAACCGGTTCCGGACCAGCGACGGCAGCTGGGTGGACACCCTGCTCGGCCCGGAGATGAAGTCGACCGGTGAGGTGATGGGCCTGGACGCCAGCTTCGGCTCCGCCTTCGCCAAGAGCCAGGCGGCCTCCTACGGCGAGGTGCCGACCGGCGGCACGGTGTTCGTCTCGGTGGCCAACCGGGACAAGCGGCACGCCATCTTCCCGATCAAGCGGCTGGCCGACCTCGGCTTCAAGGTGCTCGCCACCGAGGGCACCGCGCAGGTGCTGCGCCGCAACGACGTGGAGGTCACGGTGATCCGCAAGCACTCCCAGGGCCGCGGGCCGAACGGCGAACCGACCATCGTCGAGGCGATCCTGGCCGGCGACGTCGACCTGATCTTCAACACCCCGCACGGCCAGTCCCGGGACGGCTCACCGCGCCGGGACGGCTGGGAGATCCGCTCGGCCGCCATCCTGGCGGACGTCCCGTGCGTCACCACCGTGCAGGGCCTGTCGGCCTGTGTGCAGGGGATCGAGGCGCTGCAGCGCCGGGAGATCGGGGTGCGGTCGCTGCAGTCGTGGAGCGCCGCGGTGACCGCCGAGCTCGCCGGCTGATGGGCCTGCCCGCCGACCTGCTGCAGGGCGGGTACGCCGGCCTGCTGCGTCCGGTGCTGTTCAACGCCCACGGCGGCGACCCGGAGGCGATCCACGAGCAGTTGATCGCCATCCTGGCCGGAGTCGGCGACACCCCGCCGCTCCGCGGACTGCTGGGGCTGGTCTCGGCCAGTCGCGGGAAGTCGGCGGAGGTGGCCGGCGTCCGGTTCCCGAACCGGGTCGGCCTGGCCGCGGGGATGGACAAGGACGGTCTGGCCGCCCTGGCCTGGGCGGCGCTCGGGTTCGGCTTCGCCGAGCTGGGGACGGTGACCGCGCAGCCCCAGCCCGGCAATGACCGGCCGCGGGTGTTCCGGCTGCGCGACAGCCACGCCCTGATCAACCGGATGGGTTTCAACAACCACGGCGCGGCCGCTCTGGTCCGCACCCTGGCCGGCGCGGGGATCGTCCGGGGGAACCTGGCGGCCGGCATCCCGCTCGGCATCTCCATCGGCAAGACCAAGCTGGTGGAGGTGCCGGACGCGGTGGCCGACTACCTGGCCAGCCTGGACGCGGTGGCACCGTACGCCGACTACGTGGCGATCAACGTCTCCAGCCCCAACACCCCCAACCTGCGCACCCTGCAGGACGGTGGAGCGCTGGCCGAGCTGACCACCGCGCTGGTCGCCCGCGCCCGAACGATCCCCGAGGACAGCCGACCGATCCCCGGGGTCGGTTCGCAGGACCGGGTCTCGAAGGGGACCCCCGGCAGGAACCCCGTCCCGATCTTCGTCAAGATCGCTCCGGACCTGGGCTGGGGGCAGATCGACGAGGTGCTGGCGGCCTGCGAGGCGGCCGGGATCGCCGGGATGATCGCCACCAACACCACGCTGGGACGGGACGGCCTCGCCGCGGCCGACGCCGGAGTGGCGGGCCAGGCCGGCGGGCTCTCCGGCGCGCCGCTGACCGCCCGCGCGCTGGAGGTCGTCCGGTACGTCACCGGGCACACCGGGCTGCCGGTGATCGGGGCCGGCGGAATCATGACCGGCGACGACGCCATGCGCATGTTCGACGCCGGCGCGGCCCTGATTCAGCTTTACACTGGCTTCATCTACCACGGGCCGGGGTTGATCGCCGCGATCAACGCCGCGGATACAAGGAGGTACCCCAGGTGACGACCTACTGGCGTCGGTTGCGCGAAGTGGTCTCCGAGCGCGGACCGCTCTGCGTCGGGATCGACCCGCACCCGTCCATCCTCACCGCCTGGGGCCTGTCCGCCGACGCCGCCGGGGTCGAACGCTTCAGCCGCCACCTGGTGGCGACCCTGGCCGACCGGGTGACCGCCTTCAAGCCGCAGTCGGCCTTCTTCGAGGCCCACGGCTCCGCCGGGGTGGCCGTGCTGGAGCGGGTGCTCGCCGACATCGGGCAGACCGCGTCGCTGAGCATCCTCGACGTCAAGCGGGGCGACATCGGCTCGACCATGGCCGCCTACGCCGACGCCTACCTGACCGACGGCGCTCCGCTCTCCGCGGACGCCATCACCGTCTCCCCCTACCTGGGCTTCGGTTCCCTGCAGCCCGCCATCGAGCTGGCCCACCGCTACGAGCGCGGCCTCTACGTGCTGGCCCGCACCTCCAACCCCGAGGGTGGGGAGGTCCAGCTCGCCCTCACCCAGGACGGCGAGGGATCGGTGGTGCAGTCGATCATCGACGCCGCCACCGAGGTGAACCGGGAGTCCCGGCAGAAGGCGGTCGGCCTGGTGGTCGGCGGCACCCATCAGACGCTGGGCTGCGACCTCTCCGACTTCAACGGTTCGATCCTGGTGCCCGGGATCGGCTTCCAGGGCGGCCGGATGGAGGACCTCCCGGCGCTGTTCGGCGACGCCGTCGATCAGGTGCTCGCCGTCGTCGGTCGCGGCGTGATCGCAGCCGGCCCCGACCCGCAGGCGTTGCGCGGCAAGGTGGACGCCCTGCTGGGCTGAATCTGCCGGAATACCTGCGAACGTCCTTGTTGCGCGCTAGATTGGCGACGTCAGCCAGCCAATTCGTCTGCCGGAGAATCTTGTGACCATTCCACAGCTCACCAGCGAGCAACTCCAGGCCGCTCGCGCCGCCGCAACCGCCGCGCGCCGGGCCCGGGCCGATCTGAAGAACAGCGTGCGAGCCGGCAAGCTCAGCCTCGCCGAGGCGCTGGACTCTGCCGCCGACGACGACATCCTCGCCCACGTGAAGGTGGTCGACCTGCTCAAGGCGCTGCCGCGGGTGGGGGAGAAGCGGGCCGCCGTGGTGATGGAGAAGCTCGACATCGCCCCGAACCGGCGGATCCGCGGCCTGGGCCGGCACCAGCTGGCCGGGCTCCGGGCGGAGTTCGGTGATCGGTGATCGGTGACGTCACCATCGTCTGCGGGCCCACTGCCGTAGGCAAGGGTTCGGTCGTCGCAGCGTTGCGCGACCGGTGTCCGCAGATCTGGGTGTCGGTCTCGGTGACCACCCGTCCCGCCCGGCCGGGCGAGGTGGACGGGGTTCACTACCACTTCATCGACGACGCCGCCTTCGACGAGCTGATCGCCAACGACGGCCTGCTGGAGTGGGCGCTGGTGCACGGCGTCCACCGCTACGGGACGCCCTCCGGCCCGGTGGAGGACGCGGTCGCGGCCGGTCGCCGGGTGATCCTGGAGATCGATCTGCAGGGTGCCCGCCAGGTCCGGGCCAAGCTGCCGGGCGTCCGCTCGGTGTTCATCGCCCCGCCGCGGTGGGAGACGCTGCGGGAGCGGCTGCTGCACCGCGGCACCGAGAACGAGGCCGAGATGAACCGGCGGCTGCGCACCGCGCAGGAGGAGTTGGCCGCCGCCGCGGAGTTCGATCACGTGGTGGTCAACGATGATTTGGGGACCGCGGTGGGAGAGTTGGTAGACTTACTCGGTCTGTGAGCAGCCGGGAGGCTGCCGGGCACCGTTCTCCCACACCAGAAGGCACACCTTGAGCACTCAGACTCCCGAGGGAATCACCAATCCGCCGATCGACGAACTGCTGACCAGCGTCGACTCGAAGTACCGGCTGGTGCTGTACGCCGCCAAGCGGGCCCGCCAGATCAACGCCTACTACTCCCAGCTGGGCGAGGGCCTGCTGGAGAACGTCGGCCCGCTGGTGGACATCGGGATCCAGGAGAAGCCGCTGTCGATCGCGCTGCGCGAGATCAACGCCGGTGTGCTGGAGTGCACCGACATCGATCCCGAGGCCGAGGCGGCCGCCCGGGCCGAGGCCGAGGCCGACCCCGACTTCTCGCTGGATCCGTTCGGCCCCGACGAACTGGCCTGAGCCCCGACGCCATGAGCCGGATCGTGCTCGGCGTGGCCGGGGGCATCGCCGCCTACAAGGCATGCCTGTTGCTGCGGCGGTTCACCGAGGCCGGTCATGACGTCACCGTGGTGCCGACCCGCAACGCGCTGGAGTTCGTCGGCGCCACCACCTGGGCGGCGCTCTCCGGCAAGCCGGTCTCGGCGGAGGTCTTCGCTGACGCCGACCAGGTACCGCACGTCCGGCTCGGCCGGGAGGCCGAGCTGGTCGTGGTGGCACCGGCGACCGCCGACCTGCTGGCCCGCGCGGCCGCAGGACGGGCCGACGATCTGCTGACCAACGTCCTGCTGACCGCCGGCTGCCCCGTCCTGCTGGCGCCGGCGATGCACACCGAGATGTGGCTGCACCCGGCCACCCGGGCGAACGTCGCCACGCTCCGCTCCCGCGGGGTGGCGGTGCTGGACCCCGCCGAGGGCCGGCTGACCGGCGCCGATTCCGGTCCCGGACGGCTGCCCGAGCCCGAGGACATCGAAGCCCTGGCGCTGGCCCTGCTGGACGACCCCGGCCTGGCCCAGCGGGTGGCCCAGCAGGATCTGGCCGGCCGCAGCGTGCTGATCTCCGCCGGCGGTACCCGTGAGGCCGTCGACCCGGTCCGGTTCGTGGGCAACTCCTCGTCCGGGCGGATGGGGCTGGCGCTGGCCCGCGCCGCCGCCGCCCGGGGAGCCGAGGTGACGGTGGTGGCGGCCAATCTCGCGCTGCCGATCCCGGCCGGAGTGACCGGTGTGCCGGTGGTCTCCACCGCCGACCTGGCGGGGGAGATGGTCGCCAGGGCGCCGTCCGCGGACCTTGTCGTGATGGCTGCCGCCCCGGCCGACTACACCCCGGTGGCGCCCAGCGACACCAAGCTGAAGAAGTCGGGGGAGGCGGGGCTGACCATCGAGCTCCGGCAGACCGTCGACATCCTGGCCGGACTGGCCGCCGCCCGCCCGTCCGGGCAGTTGGTGGTCGGCTTCGCCGCCGAGACCGCCGGCTCGGCCGAGGAACTGCTCCGGCTGGGCCGGGAGAAGCTGGCCCGCAAGGGCTGCCAGCTGCTGGTACTCAACGACGTCAGCGGCGGCCGGGTGTTCGGCTCGCCGGCCACCGACATCACCATCATCTCCGGCGCCGGCGTGGTCGCGCAGCGGACGGGCAGCAAGTCCGCCGCCGCGAATGCCATCCTGGACGCCGCCGTCGCCGTCTGGGAAAGGACGCCCGCGTGAACACCCCACGAAGTTCTTCTCCGCCGCTGCGCTCCCCCGAGCAACTCCGCGGGGACCCCGCATGAGCCGCCTGTTCACCTCCGAATCGGTCACCGAAGGCCACCCCGACAAGGTCGCGGACTCGGTCTCCGACCACGTCCTGGACGCCCTGCTGCGCGACGACCACCGCAGCCGGGTGGCGGTGGAGACCCTGGTCACCACCGGCACCGTGGTGGTTGCCGGCGAGGTCACCACGACCGCCTACGCCGACATCGCCAAGCTGGCCCGCGACCGGATCCTTGAGATCGGCTACGACTCCTCGGAGAAGAGCTTCGATGGCCGCTCCTGCGGCGTCCTGGTCTCGCTGGGCACGCAGTCGCCGGACATCGCGCTCGGCGTCGACACCGCTCTGGAGGCCCGCTCCGGCGGCTCCCGCGACCGGCTGGACCTGCAGGGCGCGGGCGACCAGGGGCTGATGTTCGGCTACGCCTGCCGGGAGACCGCCACCGGGATGCCGCTGCCGATCGACATCGCCCACCGGCTCGCCGAACGGCTGGCCGAGGTCCGGCAGCGGGCGGAGCTCGACTTCCTGCTGCCCGACGGCAAGACCCAGGTGACGGTGGAGTACGACGAGGATCGTCCGGTGCGGATCGACACCGTGGTGGTCTCCAGCCAGCACATCGAGGCGGTCAGCCAGGCGACCATCGCCGCCGAGGTGAAGAAACGGGTGATCGAGCCGGTGCTGGCCCAGTACCCGATCTCGCACGAGGGCATGACCGTCTACGTCAACCCCACCGGCAAGTTCGTGGTCGGCGGGCCGATGGGCGACGCCGGGGTGACCGGCCGGAAGATCATCGTGGACAGCTACGGCGGCATGGCCCGCCACGGCGGCGGCGCGTTCTCCGGGAAGGACCCCTCGAAGGTCGACCGGTCGGCCGCTTACGCGCTGCGCTGGGTGGCCAAGAACGTGGTGGCCGCGGGCTTGGCCGAACGCTGCGAGGTGCAGGCCGCCTACGCCATCGGACGGGCCCACCCGGTGGGCTTCTACGCCGACTGCTTCGGCACCGAGCAGGTGCCGCTGGCCCAGATCAGCGACGCCGTCCTGCGGGTGTTCGACCTGCGTCCGGCGGCGATCATCCGGGATCTGGACCTGCTGCGTCCGATCTACTCCCGGGTGACCAACTACGGTCACTTCGGTCGTGAGCTGGACGTCATGACCTGGGAGCGGACGGATCGTGCGGACGCGCTGGCGGCTGCAGTCAAGGGGTAAGCGCGAATCGCTGCGCCCTCCGTCGCCGACCATCGTCATCCCCGCGTGGGCGGGGGATCTTCAGTCGCGTTTCTCAGGCGTGTTCCCGCATCTGACGTTGTACCTGGTCGGCTTCCTTTGAGTCTTGGCCGAACAGGCGCGACAACAGATCGCCTGCCGAGTGGGGAGGTCCACGATCACGACAGCTCATCGGGTCTGATCCGCGCATCCGCGCCGCATACCAAGCCCAGCGGAAGACGCCGACCACCGGTTGCGCAAACCCGCCGCATATCGCCTCGCTTCCAGCGCCGGTATGCGGTGCGAATGCGCTGACCATGTCCTCACGCCCTCGCGCCACGACGATATGCGGCGCCAATGCGCGTTCAGCAGCCGGGGATCGTCTCCCAGACGGTTGTCGACCTCAAGGGTCGCCACAGCGGCTCAGGCATCGTGGGCCAGAGATCCCCGGTTTCGCGGGGATGACAGGGTGACGCGGTGCGGAGGACGGCGGGTGCCGTCGCCGCTCTGCGAGCGGGTGTCGGGAGCTGGCTCTACGATGCGAGGCATGGAGCAGGTGCGGTTGGCCAGCGTGGCGGTGGACGTGCCGCTGGCCAATCTCGACCGGCCGTTCGACTATCTGGTGCCGGAGGCGATGGCCGAGGCGGCCGTGGTCGGGGCGCGGGTGCGCGTCCGGTTCGCCGGGCGGCTGCGGAACGGCTTCATCGTCGAGCTGCGGACGGACGCCCCGCGCGACAAGCTGCTGCCGTTGCAGGGCGTTCTGTCGCCGGAGCCGGTGCTGACCGCCGAAGTCACCCGGCTGGTGCGGGCGGTGGCCGATCACTACGCCAGCAGCTTCGCCGACGTGGTGCGGCTGGCGGTGCCGCCGCGGCACGCGCTGACCGAACGCGCCACGCCACCGGAGTATCCCGAGCCACGGCTGGTTCCGCCCGCCGCCCCGGTGCTCGCGGGGTACCCGGCCGGCGAGGGCTATCTGCAGCACCTGGCCGACGGTGGGCGTCCCAGGGCGGCCTGGACGGTGGTCCCACGCCCTGACGGGCCGGGGGACTGGGCCGGCGGGCTGCTGGACGCCGCGGCGGCCGCCCTGACCTCGGGCCGCGGCGCGGTGCTGGTGGTGCCGGATGCCCGCGACCTGGCGGAACTCGGCAGGCGCGCGACCGAACGGTTCGGCGCGGGCAGCTTCGTCACCCTCACCGCCGAGCTGGGGCCGGCGGCGCGCTACCGGGCCTTCCTGGCGGCCGCCCGCGGCCAGGTGCGCCTGGTGCTGGGCAACCGTGCGGCGGTCTTCGCCCCGGTCCGCGAGCTGGGCCTGATCGCGCTCTGGGACGACGGGGACGACTCCTACGCCGAGCCCCGGGCGCCCTACCCGCACGCCCGTGAGGTCGCCGCGTTGCGTGCCCACCTGGCCGGCTGCGGGCTGCTGCTGGCCGCCCGCTCCCGCACGGCCGAGGTGCAACGGCTGGTGGCCACCGGGTGGGCCCACCCGATCCAGGTGGAGCCGAACGCCACCCGGGCGGCCTCGGCCGCGATCCGGGTCACCCGCAGCGACGACCAGCGACTGCCGCCGGAGGTGTTCGGCACCATCCGGGCCGGGCTCGCCCACGGGCCGGTGCTGGTCAGCGTGCCGCGGGCCGGGTACCAGCCGAGAGTGTTGTGCGCGGGCTGCCACGAGCCGGCCCGCTGCCCGTCCTGCAGGCAGTCGCTGCACAACGGCAGCCGCGGTCTCACCTGCCCGTGGTGCGGGCCTCCGTTGCCCGGCTGGCGCTGCCCCGAATGCGGCGATCGGCGGGTGCGGGCCCCGGTCGCCGGGGTGCTGCGGACGGCGGAGGAGTTCGGCAAGGCCTTCCCCGGCGTCCGGGTGCTGTCCTCCTCGGGCGACCGTCCGCTGGCCGTGCTGGCGGACGACGAACCGGTGCTGGTGCTCTCCACCCCCGGCGTGGAGCCCGGCACCCGGTTCGGCTACGCCGCCGCGGTGCTGCTCGACACCGCCGCGACGCTGGGCAGGCCGGAGTTGCGCGCCGGCGAGGAGGCACTGCGTCGCTGGCTGGCGGTGACCGCGCTGGTCCGTCCCGGCGAGGACGGCGGCACCGTGCTGGTGGTGGGCGAGGCCGCGGACCGCCAGGTGCAGGCGCTGCTGCGTCTCGATCCGGTCGGCTACGCCGAGCGTGAGCTGGCCGAGCGCCACGCCGCCGGCTTTCCCCCGGCGGTGAAGCTGGTGGCGCTGGAGGGCGAGTACGGGGTGCTGCGCGAGGCCCTGGCGAAGCTGACGCTCCCGCAGCGGGTGCAGGTCAACGGCCCGTTCGAGACCGCCGCGGAGCCGCGGGTGACACTGCGGTGCGAGCTGTCGTCGGCGAGGGAGCTGGTCGCGGCGGTCCGCACCATGCTCTCCCAGCGGGCTGCCGCCAAGACCCCCGGAGCCCTGCGCGTCCGGGTCGATCCGCAGGTCGTAGGCTGACCGCCATGCGTCTCGTCTTCGCCGGTACTCCGACCGTCGCCGCGCGCACCCTCGCGCACCTGCTGGAGCACGGCGGGCACGAGGTGGTCGCCGTGATCAGCCGGCCGGACGCCCCGGTGGGCCGGTCGAAGCGGCCGGTGCCGAGTCCGGTCGCCGAGCTGGCGCTGGAGCGCGGGATCGAGCTGCTCCGCCCGGAACGCCCGGGCGAGCCCGACGTGGTGGCACGGCTGGCCGAGCTGGCGCCGGAGGCCTGCCCGGTGATCGCCTACGGCGCGCTGCTGCCCCAGCGGGTGCTGGAGATCCCGCGGCACGGCTGGCTGAACGTCCACTACTCCCTGCTGCCACGCTGGCGGGGCGCCGCACCGGTGCAGTGGGCGATTCTGGCCGGGGACCTGGTGACCGGGGTCAGCGTGTTCCGGCTGGTGCCGGCGATGGACGCCGGACCGGTGTTCGCCACCTCGGCGGTCGAGGTCGCACCGGGGGAGACCTCCGGCGAGCTGCTGGACCGGCTCACCCCGCTCGGCGCCGAGCTGCTGATCCGCACCATCGACCGCCTGGCTGCCGGCCCCGTCGAGCCCGTCGAACAGCCGGAGGACGGCGTCACCGTCGCCCCCAAGCTGAGCGTGGCCGACGCGCAGCTGGACTGGTCGGCACCCGCCGACCTCCTGGCGCGGGTGGTGCGGGCCTGCAACCCGTCCCCGATGGCCTGGACCACCCAGGACGGCGAGCGTTTCCGGGTGCTACGGGCCGAACCGGCGCCGGAGGTTGCTGAGCTGGCGCCGGGAGAACTCCGGGTCGGACGCCGCGAGGTTCTGGCCGGCACCGGGGCCGGTGCGTTGCGGCTGCTCGAGGTGCAGCCGCAGGGGAAACGGCCGATGCCGGCCACCGCCTGGGCCAACGGGCTGCGCGGCGCCCCCGGAGCGCTGGGGTGAGCCGGGCAACCCCGCGGCGGGTGGATCCGGCCCGCCGGGTCGCCTACCGGGTGCTCCGGCGGGTGACGGCCGAGGGCGCCTACGCGAACCTCGCCCTGGCCCACGAGGCCGCGGAACTGGGGCCGCGGGACGCCGGGTTCGCCACCGAGCTCACCTTCGGTACCTGCCGGGCGCTGGGCAGCTACGACGCCGTCCTGCAGGCGGTCTCGACGCGGCCGCTGGCCGAGCTGGATCCGCCGGTGCTCGACCTGTTGCGGCTGGGCAGCCACCAGTTGCTCGCCATGCGGGTGCCGCAGCACGCCGCGGTGGACTCCACCGTCGCGCTCGCCCGGGCCGAGGTGGGGCCGCGGGTCACCGGGTTCGTCAACGCCGTGCTCCGCCGGGTGGCCGGCGACAGCCTGGCCGGCTGGGTGGAGCGGCTCACCGCCGGGGCCGAGCCCCGCGATGCCCTGGCGCTGGCCACCCAGCACCCGCGCTGGATCGTCGACGCCTGGGCCGATGCGCTCGGCCGGCCGGACGAGGCCGAGCTGCGCGTCGCGCTGGAGGCCGACAACCAGGCTCCGGTCAACCACCTGGTGGTCCGTCCGGGGCTGGCGGAGGTGGCGGAATTGGGCGGCGAGCCGGCCCGGTACTCGCCGTTCGGCGCCTACCTCACCGGTCAGCCCGGCGCGGTGCCCGCGGTCGCCGAGGGACGGGCCGGCGTCCAGGACGAGGGTTCGCAGCTGGTGGCCCTCGCGCTGAGCCGGGTCGACGCACCGGCCGGTCCGTGGCTGGATCTGTGCGCCGGGCCCGGCGGCAAGGCGGCCCTGCTCGCCGGCCTGGCCGTCCGGGACGGCACCCGGCTGGTCGCCGGTGAACTCCAGCCGCACCGGGCGCGGCTGGTCGCCCGGAGCCTGGCGGCCTACGCCACCGAACCGGCGGGGACCCGTCCGGTCACCCTGGTCGCGGACGGGACCAGGCCGGCCTGGGCACCGGGAGGCTTCGCCCGGGTGATGGCGGACGTCCCGTGCAGTGGGCTGGGCGCGCTCCGCCGGCGTCCCGAGGCCCGCTGGCGTCGGCAGCCCGGCGACGTCGACGACCTGACCGGCCTGCAGGCGGCGCTGCTGGGCTCGGCCCTGGCGGCCGCGCGTCCGGGCGGAGTGGTCGCCTACGTGACCTGCTCGCCCCACCTGGCCGAGACCCGGGAGGTGGTGGCGACGGCCACCGGCGCCGAGCTGCTGCGCGCGGCCGACTACCTGCCGGAGGTGCCGGACGCCGCGGCCGGCGACTTCGTCCAGCTCTGGCCGCACCGGCACGGCACCGACGCGATGTTCCTGGCCCTGTTGCGGGTGCGGGCTCGCTAGTCTGGCGGGCATGGGTATCCGCATCACTCCGAGCGTGTTGAACGCCGATCTTTCCCAGCTGGCCGACGAGGTCGCCCGGATTCCGAGCGCCGACCTGGTGCACCTGGACGTGATGGACAACCGGTTCGTGCCCAACCTGAGCTTCGGCCTGCCGGTGGTGGAGAGCCTGCGCCGCCACACCACCATGCCGATGGACATCCACCTGATGATCGCCGAGGTGGACCGGTGGGCGCCCGGCTACGCCGAGGCCGGCTGCGAGTCCGTCACCTTCCACATCGAGGCCTCGGACGCCCCGGTCAAGCTCGCCCGCGAGCTGCGCGGCCTGGGCGCCCGCGCGTCCATGGCGCTGCGCCCGGCCACGCCGATCGAGCCCTACGCCGATCTGCTGGGCGAACTCGACATGGTGCTGCTGATGACCGTCGAGCCGGGCTTCGGCGGCCAGGCCTTCCTGGACGTGATCCTGCCCAAGATCGCCCGGACGCGCGCGCTGCTCGACAAGCTGGGCAAGGACCTCTGGCTCCAGGTGGACGGCGGCATCTCCGCCCAGACCATCGAACGGTGCGCGGAAGCGGGCGCTGACACGTTCGTGGCGGGATCGGCGGTCTACTCCGCCGACGATCCGGACGCGGTGGTGCGCGCGCTGGCCCAGCAGGCTGAGGGCGCCGCCAAACAGCGTCCCGAGTAGGACGTCCGAGTCTGGCGGGTGCCGGAGCCGCGCTGAGGCGCCGTGTTACACACAACTGGAGACGCGATGCCTTTCCTACTGGCCATCGTTGACGCGAACCTAGCGTTTGCGATATCGGATCGCGATGGCTTGGTGCTGAAAGGCACGAACGCTCTGGCGTCTGACCGTTGATGCAAGATCGTCAGGGAAGGTTTGGCGGCTTCGCCTACTAGTGGTCTGTCTGTGAAGTCTTTTGAGGGTTTGCTTTCGCGAGGATCTGGTCGGCGGTCTTGGTCCACACGAAGGGGTGGGATCGCTTGTTCCAGCCGGTGATGAAGGCGCGAATCTTCGCGTTGAGGTCGCGGACGGAGTTGAAGGTGCCGCGGCGGATGGCTTGGCGTTCGATGATGCCGAACCTCATGTTCGAGTTAATATGGTGAAGAAATGAAATGTATCCACCGTGTGATTTGCGCGGCGCTTATGGTCATCACGATGTTCAACTCGGCGACTTCGCCTGCCTATGCCCATGGCGATGTGCCGCCAGACGTGGAGGCGTGGTTCCGCGACGTCGCAGTAGAGCTGATCTCGGGACTCAGACCTGGCCGGGATCTCATGCCGTCCGAGAGTGCCGCTCTGGATCGCATAGCAGTAGGTGAACCTCAACCACTGCATGTGATGTCGTTGGATGCTCCGATCGGAGCAAGTTGGGTCTCGAGTGGCGAGTGGGTGGCCGCTCTTTTTTTGGACACGGTTGTAGTCGGCCAAGTGGTTGCTTGGCGCTCACCTTCTACGGGAGAGGTTGCGCTTGCGTACTTTGATGACAGGGCGTCGGCAGGGCAAGGTGCCGTGACGGCTGCTGCGAATCCCCACCTCCTTCTCGTGACCGATCCGTTGGGAAGCGGCCTGCTACTGATCGATACGCAGCGCGATGTGGTCACTCCCGTAGAGCAGCCCGACCGCAGTCCCATGAGTGTCCCGGACTATGTGGGAACAGTCCGGAAGTTGGTAGAGGAAGCTGAGCAGGCGCCGTCGCCCGGCCGCGCAGGGGGGATGCCTGGGGTCTTTCCCGACGGTTCGCAGCGAACATGGCTTCTGCGGGGTGCTATCGGGTTCGGCGTCATCTCCCTTGTCTGTGGCCTGGTCATGATGAGTCGTGCATCTCGGAAGAAGCCGGTTGGATGATGGGGTCTGGAAGGCGCGTTCTGTTAGTTGCGCTTACCTCGATCCCGCCGATCGCCCTGTTGTTGGCGGGTTGCGGCCTCTTCGGGCGTGTTGGTGCCGGGCCGATTTCGGCTGACGGTTTTCCTCCGATCGGTCAGACCTCGACCTACGTCGGCGTCGTGCATTTGAAGAACGGTAGTTGTCTCCACCTAAAGCTGCAGGACGTCTCGGTGTGGGTGGTGTGGCCAGCAGGCGCCAGCTACGAGTCCACCGGCGAGCACCAGGCGAACGTCCGACTGGCGGATGGGACCGAGATCGGGCCAGGAATGCAGGTGGAGATCGTTGGCGCCCTCATCACCCGTAGCGACCTGCCGGATGGCGACAATCCGCAGGGCCAGTGGGGCCAACACGCCGGTTTCTGCATCGGTCAGCCACGGTCCGAGGGCGAAATCCTCCGAGCGGAGAGCGTGACGTTGCGGTAGCGAGTGGCCGACCCTTCGAGACTCGCGCTTCGCGCGACCTCAGGGATCGGAAATCAGGCGCTCAGCCGCGGCGGTCGCGGCGATCCCGGCGGCGCAGGTAGCGCTCGAACTCGGCGGCGATGGACTCACCGGAGGGCTGCGGCATCTCCTCGTCGCGGCGGGATTCCAGCGCGGCGATGTAGCCGGAGATGTCCGGGTCGTCGGCCACCAGTTCGCTGACCTGGGCTTCCCAGTTGGCGGCCGATTCCAGGAGCTCCCCGTAGTCCAGCGGGGTGTTGAGCACGTCCTCCAGCTTGGTGAGCAGGGCCAGCGTTGCCTTGGGGTTGGGCGGCTCCGCGACGTAGTGGGGTACCGAGGCCCACAGCGACACCACCGACAGGCCGGCGTCCTCGCACTGGCTGCCGAGCACGCCGACGATGCCGGTCGGGCCCTCGTAGCTGGGCAACTCGAAGCCGAGTTCGGCCGCCAGGTCGGGATCGCCGGCGGAGGCCGAGATCGGCACCGGCCGGGAGTGCGGGGCGTCGGTGAGCATCGAGCCCAGCAGCACGACGACCTCGGGGGAGACCGTCCGCAGCATCGACATCAGCCGGTTGCAGTACTCCCGCCAGCGGTAGTTCGGTTCCGGACCGCCGAGCAGCACCAGGTCGCGCTCGGGCAGGGAGGCCACCAGCACCTCGGTGGTCGGCCACTCCACGATCCGGTCGGTGGGCGAGAGCAGCCGCTGGGTGGGCCGGTTCACCTGGAAGTCGTAGAACTCCTCGGGGTCGAAGGAGAACTCCAGTTTGGCGGAGTAGACGTCGGCGAGATGGTCGATCACGCCGCTGGCGGCATCCCCGGCGTCGCTCCAGCCCCCGAAGGCGCCGATCACCGCCGGTTTGCGCAGGTCCTTCAGCCCCAGTCTTGCCATAGGGCCACTGTAGTGCTGCCCCACCAGCACCCCTCGTACACTTCGCCCTATGACTGATCTCCGTGCTGCGCTGGCCGACCGCGTCCTGGTTGCCGACGGCGCGATGGGGACGATGCTGCAGGGTTTCGACCTGTCGCTGGACGACTTCCAGGGCCACGAGGGCTGCAACGAGGTGCTCAACGTCACCCGGCCGGACGTGGTCACCGCCATTCACGACGAGTACCTGGCGGCCGGCGCCGACTGCATCGAGACCAACACCTTCGGCGCCAACCTGGCGGCGCTGGGGGAGTACGACATCACCGACCGGATCGCCGAGCTGGCCCGGGCCGGCGCCGCACTGGCGCGGCGGTCCGCCGACGCCGCCGCCACCGACGGCCGTCCGCGCTACGTCCTGGGCAGCATCGGGCCGGGGACCAAGCTGCCCAGCCTGGGCCACGTCCCCTATGCCGCGCTCCGGGACGCCTACCAGGTGCAGGCCGAGGCGATGATCGCCGGCGGGATCGACGGCTTCCAGATCGAGACCTGCCAGGATCTGCTGCAGACCAAGGCGGCCGTGGTCGGCTCCCGCCGGGCCTGTGCCGCCCTCGGCGTCGATCTGCCGGTGCTGGTCAACGTCACGGTCGAGACCACCGGCACCATGCTGCTGGGCAGCGAGATCGGCGCCGCCCTCACCGCGCTGGCGCCGCTGGGCATCGACGTGATCGGCCTGAACTGCGGCACCGGGCCGACCGAGATGAGCGAGCACCTGCGGCACCTGTCCCGGCACGCCCGGATCCCGGTGGCCTGCATGCCCAACGCCGGTCTGCCCGAACTCGGCCCGAACGGTGCCGTCTACCCGATGGGCCCGGAATCCTTCGTGGCGTACGTCCGGCAGTTCACCAACGAGTTCGGCCTCGGGCTGGTCGGTGGCTGCTGCGGCACCACCCCGGCGCACATCCGCGCGCTGGCCGATGCCGTGGCGCAGACCCGTCCGGCGGAGCGCCACCCGTCCGTGACCGCGAGCGTCTCCTCGCTCTACACCGAGGTGCCGCTGAAGCAGGATCTCAGCTACCTGGCGATCGGCGAGCGGACCAATGCCAACGGCTCCAAGGCCTTCCGCGAAGCCATGCTGGCTGGCAACTGGGCGGACTGCGTCGACATCGCCAAGGAGCAGAGCCGGGACGGTGCCCACGTCCTGGATCTGTGCGTGGACTACGTCGGCCGCGACGGCGCCGACGACATGGCTGAACTCGCCTCCCGGCTGGCCACCGCGGTCTCGCTGCCGATCGTGCTGGACTCCACCGAGCCCGAGGTGCTGCGGGCCGGCCTGGAACGGCTGGCCGGACGCTGCGCGGTCAACTCGGTCAACTACGAGGACGGCGACGGTCCCGACTCCCGATTCACCAGGGTGATGCGGCTGGTCAAGGAGCACGGCGCCGCCGTGGTGGCGCTGACCATCGACGAGGAGGGCCAGGCCCGCACCGCGGAGTGGAAGGTCAGGGTCGCCGAGCGCCTGATCACGGCTCTCACGCAGGAGTGGGGGATGAGCGTCGAGGACATCATCGTCGACTGCCTCACCTTCCCGATCGCCACCGGCCAGGAGGAGACCCGCCGAGACGCCCTGGAGACCATCGAGGCGATCCGGGAGGTCACCACCCGGCACCCCGGCATCCACACCACGCTCGGCGTCTCCAACGTCTCCTTCGGGCTCAATCCGGCGGCCCGGGTGGTGCTGAACTCGGTGTTCCTGCACGAGTGCGTCCAGGCCGGGCTCGACTCGGCGATCGTCCACGCCGCCCGGATCGTCCCGATGGCGCGCATCCCGGACGAACAGCGCGAGGTCGCGCTCGACCTGATCTACGACCGCCGCCGCCTGGACTACGACCCGCTGACCCGCTTCCTGGAACTCTTCGAGGGCGTCACCACCGCCGACACCAGGGCCGCCCGGAAGGCGGAACTGGCCAACCTGCCGGTCGGCGAACGGCTCGCCAGGCGGGTGGTGGACGGGGACGCCAACGGCCTGGAGGCCGACCTGGACGAGGCCCTCACCGACCGCCCGGCGCTGCAGATCATCGACGATTACCTGCTGGCCGGCATGAAGACGGTCGGCGAACTGTTCGGCTCCGGCCAGATGCAGCTGCCCTTCGTGCTGGCCTCGGCCGAGGTGATGAAGTCGGCCGTGCGCTACCTGGAACCGCACATCGACGCCACCGACACCGCCGGCAAGGGCACCATCGTGCTGGCCACGGTGAAGGGGGACGTGCACGACATCGGCAAGAACCTGGTCGACATCATCCTGACCAACAACGGCTACACCGTGGTCAACCTGGGCATCAAGCAGCCGGTGAGCACGATCATCGAGGCGGCGCTGTCGCACAATGCCGACGCGATCGGCATGTCCGGGCTGCTGGTGAAGTCGACCGTGGTGATGAAGGACAACCTGCTCGAGCTGAACTCCCGCGGGCTGACCCGCTACCCGGTGCTGCTCGGCGGCGCTGCGTTGACCAGGGCGTTCGTCGAGGAGGATCTGCACGAGCTCTACGAGGGCGAGGTGCGCTACGCCCGGGACGCCTTCGAGGGCCTGTCGCTGATGGAGTCGGTGATGGCGGTGAAGCGGGGCGAGCCCGGCGCCGCCCTGCCGGAACCCCGCCGTCGCCGGGTGCGGGCCGTGGCCCGTCCGGCAGCAGAGGACGAGCAGGCCGACTCCGAGGAGCGCTCGGACGTCGCCCGGCGGGTGGACGTCCCCGTCCCGCCGTTCTGGGGCAGCCGGGTGGTGAAGGGGGTCAAGCTCGCCGACGTCGCAGAGTGGCTCGACCACCGGGCCACCTTCATGGGCCAGTGGGGGCTGCGCGGCACCCCGGGCGGGGCGAGCTACGACGAACTGGTCGAAACCGAGGGCCTGCCGCGGCTGCGCCGCTGGCTGGACCGGATCGCCACCGAGCAGCTGGCCGAGTTCGCTGTGACCTACGGCTACTGGCCGTGCCATTCCGAGGGCAACACGCTGATCGTCGGCGACCCGCAGGATCCCTCCCGGGAACTGCACAGGTTCCGCTTCCCGCGGCAGTCGCGCGACCGCCGGCTCTGCCTGGCCGACTTCTTCCGGGACGCCGAGGAGGCCACCGAACTGGGCCCGGACGTGATCGCCTTCCAGTTGGTCACGATGGGGTCGGCGGTGGCGAGGGCGACCGCGGAGCTGTTCGCGTCCGACTCCTACCGCGACTACCTGGAACTGCACGGCCTCTCCGTCCAGCTGACCGAGGCGCTGGCCGAGCACTGGCACGCCCGGGTGCGGGCCGAACTCGGGCTGGGCGGCGACGGGTCGAAGGAAGCCATGATCCGCGATCAGGCCTACCGCGGCTCGCGCTACTCCTTCGGCTACCCGGCCTGCCCCGACCTGGCCGACCGGCGCAAGCTGGTCGATCTGGTGGAGCCCGACCGGATCGGCGTGGAGCTCTCCGAGGAACTGCAGCTGCATCCGGAGCAGTCGACCGACGCGCTGATCGTCCACCATCCGGAGGCGAAGTACTTCAATGCCCGCTAGGCGGACCCTGGTCGTGCTGGCGGCGCTGCTGGCGCTGGCCGGCTGCACCGCGCCGGTGGAGCCGACGCCCACCCTCAGCCCGAGCCCCACGCCCACCCCGCGGGACTTCACGGTGTCGACCTCCGGTCCGATCACCACCGCCGATCCGGCGCTGGCCAGGGGTGACACCGACGCGCTGATCGTCACCAACGTCTACCAGCGGCTGATGCAGATCCAGACCGACACCGGTGAGCTCAAGCCGGACGCCGCCACCGACTGCTACTTCACCTCGGAGACGATCTACGAGTGCACCCTCCCGGAGGGGCTGCTCTTCCACAACGGCGACGAGCTGACCTCCTCCGATGTCAGGTTCAGCATCCAGCGGGTGCTGCGGCTGGACACTCCCGGAACCGGGGTGAAGCTGCTGGACGCGTTGATCCGGGTTGCGGCGCCGGACCCGACCATCGTGCGGTTCTACCTGTCGTACGCCGACAACCGGTTCGGCTACGCGCTGGCTTCGCTGGCCACGTCGATCGTGGACGAGGCCGGCTACGACCCCGACAGCGGCCTGCCGCTGGAACAGCTACCGGTCGGCTCCGGCCCCTACCAGGTGGACGAGATCGACCAGGACCAGGTGGTGTTCACCCGCTACCTCGACTACACCGGCCCGGTCGGCGGTGCGCTGGACCTGATCCGGCTGGAGCGGGTGGCGGATTCGGTGGCGGCGGAGACGGCCATCGCCGATGGCTCTACGGATGTAGTGTGGCGCACGCTCGACCCGGCGGCCGTGGAGCGGGTGGAGGCGGAGATTGCCGCCAGCCCCGAGCACACCACGGCGCAGGGGTTCACCAGGTGGCCGATGAACGGCGCGCGGGTGACCCGGCTGGCCTGGTCGCCGGATTCCCGGTACCGCGCCGACGCGGTCCTGCGGGCCGGGGTCGCGCAGGCGCTGCAGGCCGATCGCACCCTGGCCTCGCTGGTGCCGGTGGGGGTGGAGGGCCACCTGGACAGCTACGAGGTGGGCGGTCGGCCGACCCTGCCTGCCATCGAGGGCAAACGGATCACCCTGAAGCTGGCCTACCAGCCTTCGGCGCCCGGTCACGCCGACCTGGCCAGCCTGCTGCGCGGCCGGATCGAGGAACTCGACCGGGTGAGCGTCCGGTTGGTCACCTCGGGTGAGGCGGATCTGATCCTGACCGACTTGCCGGCCTGGGTGCCGACCGCCAACGGCTGGCTGCAGCTGTACCTGGAGGATCCGCTGCCGGGTAGCGCGGACAAGCTCGCCGAGTTGAATCAGCGGGCCCGGACCACCACCGGCGACGCGCGGATGGTGGCGCTGGGCGAACTGCAGAAGCAGGCGGCGGCCGATCTCACGGTGCTGCCGGTCTCGCAGGCCGACGGAGTGTTGATGCTGGGCCGGGGAATCACCCTGGCGGGGCTGCCGTTCGGCAGTTCGGGACAACTGGGATTGTGGGGATTGCGACGTGGTTGATCCGAGCGGAGTGCGGACCGGACCGCTGGTGGCCGGCGAGCGGGTGGTGCTGACCGACCCGAAGGGGAGGCGGCACTCGGTGCTGCTCGCCGAGGGCGGGATCTTCCACACCACCAAGGGTGGGATCAGCCACGACGACCTGATCGGGGGCTCGGACGGTGCCGTGGTCAGGTCGGCCGGCGGGGTGGCCTACACCGCCTTCCGTCCGCTGCTGGAGGAGTTCACCGTCACCATGCCGCGCGGGGCGACGGTGGTCTACCCCAAGGACGCCGCGCACATCCTGATGCAGACCGACATCTTCCCCGGCGCCCGGGTGCTGGAGGCCGGGGCCGGCTCGGGTGCGCTGAGCATGCACCTGCTGCGAGCGATCGGAAGCGACGGTCGGCTGTACTCCTACGAGCGGCGGGCCGACTTCGCCGCGATCGCCCGGCGGAACGTCGAGACCTTCTTCGGCGGCCCGCACCCGGCGTGGGAGCTACGCGAAGGCGACCTGGTGGAGTCGCACGGCCCCGGGGCG
>JAEXCA010000090.1 GCA_023393755.1 Actinomycetes bacterium
TCGACCGGCTCACCTACGACGCCACCATCATCGAAACCGGCACCACCAGCTACCGCCTCGCCCACACCCGCGCAGGTGGGGCCAACTCAAGCCGCCCTAGTGGGGCCAAGTCGAGTTGACATACTCAAAACCCTCCTCGACGCCGTCACCACGGCGCTGACGCACCGCTGGTCCTGCACGCTCCGGCTGGTCAGGACCCCACCGCTCGTCGCCGTCCGGGACAACTACGACCGTCTCGGCTACCGGCCCCACGACGTCACCCGCGAGGCGAGGTACAGCCGCTGCACCAGCACCATACGGACGCCTCGAACTCGTGAAGTTCCTCGCCCCCGGCGTCCACCCCGGCGAGGGAAACGCACCGCCCAACACCTTGGGCATCCGCCGCCTCGCTTCGTGGTGGACGCCTCGACACCGAGGTGAACGACCTCAGTGCCCGCGGCTTCGACCTGGTGGGCCAGGTCGTCCAGTACCTGAACGCCTACCGCCTGTGCTACGTACGCGCCCCGAGGGAATCATCGTCATGCTCGCCCAAGAACTGCAATGACCAAGAACGCCATGTTGGCCACCAGGCCCCAGCAGCCTCGATTCGACAAGACCGACCCCATCGGCTCAAGCCGCAGGAGCGTCTGGGGGGTGTTCACGTGTGCGAGCCGGCCGGTCGGTAGGTGTTCAGGAGCACGCTCCCGGGAGTTGCTGGAACTCCACCACGACCTGTGGGTTCGGATCGAAGCTGGCGTCATGAGGTGGATTCCGTGACCCGACGCACCGTGTGGGCGGATCACCCGATGCGGCAGATCATCTTGGCCGACCGGCTGACGCGCACCCCGTTGACCTCCACCAAGCTTCCAGCCATGCGCAGTCCGCGATTTCTCTGCGCTCGGCGGGTCTGGCGCACTTCCGGGTGGCAGATCCCCAAGAAGTGGCGACGTGGAGCGTGACGCCTACCACCAGCAAGAAACGAGATCCAGAACAGGAACCACGTGAGGAGACCAGATCATGAAGCTCACACGCATCAACCCCGCAGCATTACATAGGAACCCTGCCTTCTCTCAGGGCGTGCTGGCGACAGGCGGTTCGCTGCTCGTAGTCGGAGGACAGCACGGCACGGACGAGAGCGGGCAACTCGTCTCCGCCGACCTCGGGGAGCAGACGAAGCAGGCATTGTGGAACGTTCTCACAGTGCTCGCCGAGGTGGGCGCAGACGCGAGCAACGTCGCCCGGCTCGGCGTCTATCTTGCCGTCGGGTCCGACGTTGGGGCCGGGTACACCTCAGCGTTCGAAGTATGGGGCGTGAACCCGACTGCGGTCACGGTGCTCACCGTGCACTCCTTCGCGAGACCCGGCGTCCTGGTGGAGATCGAGGCACTGGCTTTCGTGCCCAGTGACGCCTCATGACTCTGCACAGGCCGGTCCAGCGGATGCCGGACGATATCGCCGAAGCCCTCGCCGAACACCGGTTGCGTGACGCTTACGACGACCGCCCGGCCTACCAGCGCAACGACTATCTCGGCTGGATCGGTCGGGCGAAGCGACCCGAAATTCGGGAGAAGAGAATAAGCCAGATGCTGAGCGAACTGGGAGAAGGCGGCGTGTACATGAGGATGCGACATCGGCCATCCGAACGATCCCCTGACCCGAGTAAGTGGGCTCGGACCGCCAGCGACCCCAGCCGATCGCCGGGAATGGTCGAAAACGTTCAAGCCTCCGTGGTGGGCGTCGGCGATGATCGGGCCCATGGCATCGACACAGGTCCGGGTGCCCGGCTTTGAGGGCCGACGGCCCACGATGGAGGACGTCGCACGACTGGCCGGCGTTTCTCGAGCGACGGTCTCGCGGGTCGTCCGGGGAGAAGGGCCGGTCAGTGCGACGACGCGCGCCGCGGTGCGTCGAGCTGTGGCTGAGGTGGGGTACGTGCCCGACGAGGCCGCCCGCAGCTTGGCGCGGGGGCCTTCACGGCCGCACCCGACGGGAGGGGCGACGTCGAACAGACTGTCGGATGGCGCGGCCACCACGCCGTTCGAGGCCCACTTCGACCGCATGGCCGCTGACTACGCCGGTGCGCGTCCGCCGTACCCGCCGGGGGTCTATGAGGCCTTGAGGCAGAGCGGCGTTATCGGCGAAGGCGTCCGTGTGTTGGAGGTCGGTGCCGGTGCGGGCTTGGCCACCCGCGAGCTGGTGGCCGCTGGCTGCGAGGTCGTCGCCCTGGAGCCCGGGGAGCGACTCGCACGCCTGCTGAGGCAGGAGGTACCAGCTGCCCGTGTCCTCGTCGCGCCTCTGGAGGACAGCGTTCTGGAGGACGGCAGCTTCGACTCGGTCGTGGGGGCCACGGCACTGCACTGGGTCGACCTCGACCGGGGGCTGCCCATCATGCACGCAGCCCTGCGGCCGGGCGGCCTCCTGGGGGTGTGGCGGACCATCTTCGGCGACGAGTCGCGCCCCACCCCGTTCCGGGCCAAGGTCGCGGCCATCGTCGCGGCACGCGGGGTAGCCGTTCGGCGCCGGCCCGACGACAACCCCAGCATGGAGCAACTGGCCGCGGGAGGGTGGTTCTCCCCGGTGCGCACACTGTGGTGGGAGTGGTCGATCGACCTGAACTCCGAGCAGGTGCGTCGGTTGTTTGCCACGTTCAGCGACTGGAGCACTGATGAGGTCGCTGCCGCGGAACGGGCGGTCGATGAACTCGGCGGACAGGTCACCGAGCACTACCGGTCGGTGATGCACGTGCTGCGCCGGGCCGACACCAAGCCGAACGCGATTCCCTCGGGAGGGGCCTTATGAGCGGATACGTGAACGTCAACGGCGTCAACACGTGGTTCCAGGATCACGGCACCGGCGAGGCCGTGGTGCTCCTGCACGGAGGGCTCGTCGACGGCCGCGACTTCGAAAACAACCTGGCCGCCCTCGACCAGACCCACCGTGTGCTGGTTCCGGACCGGCGCGCCCACGGCCGCTCCCACGACGTGGGCGGACCCTTGGACCTGGCCACGATGGCCGCTGACACCGCCGCCTTCATCGAGACCCTGGCCCTGGGGCCCGTTTCGCTGGTCGGGTACAGCGCAGGGGCGATGGTGGCGATCCGGGTCGCGGTGGCGCATCCGGCGAGCGTCGCCAAGCTGGTCCTCATCAGCGGCGCCTTCGACCAACAAGGGATGCTGTTCGGCCCCAGCATGACCGAACCGCCACCAACCGCCTTGGTGGATGCCCACGACCAGGTAACCCCCCACGGGCCCGGTCACTTCATGTCGGTCCTGGAGCGCATTGTCGAGTCGGCCGAGCACGACCCGCCGCTCACCGTGGACGAGGTTGCGACGATCACCTGCCCCACACTGGTGATCAGCGCCGACGACGACCTCGTGCGCCTAGAGCACACCATCGAGTTGTACCGCGCCCTTCCCGACAGCCAGCTGGCGATCGTGCCGGGCACCTCCCACCTGCTCCTGAACGAGAAGACCGATCTGTGCACCCAACTCGTGCGTGACTTCCTGACCTCCCCCGATACGAGCACCCTCATGCCCATCCGCCGCGCGCAGGAGAAAAGGTTCGAGCGCGTGGAATAGGACGCTGCTGCTCCCAACAGGATCGAGGCCCTCGTTGCCGCGGCGTGAAGTATGGGCGAGGCGCGGACTCAGGGCTGCGCGTGGCCGCCGTGTCGGTAATCCCCGAGTTGGGTTCGGCGCAACTCGTCCATGAAGGCTTGCTGCGCCACAGGTTCGCGAAGGTCGATGGCCGTCTGGGCCAGTTCCGGGTCGGCGGGGAGCCAACGCACGGCCCAGGACGCCAGGGCCACCAGAATGGGGAGCAGCTGGATGCCGGGTTCGGTGAGGCGGTACTGCACCTGTTGGCGATGCCCCGGGACGGGGTGGCGGCTCAGCAGCCCCACCGCAGTCAGCTTCTCCAAGCGTCCCACAAGGATGTTCGAAGCGATGCCCTCAAGAGAGCCGGCCAGGAGGTCTCGGTAGTGCCGGGGCCCGCCAAAGTCTTCGTCATCGCCAGCCTGGGCGGACTGGCCGCGACCCTTCTCGCCCTCGCATCCGGACCCTATCGACGCCTGAGCCGCAGCTACGGGCACCCATCCGCGGCGGCGACCGTCACCCACCAAGAGGTATCTTGAACTCTCGAGTTCAACTTGCTATCTTCACATCTTGAACAACATTGTTTGAGTTAGGTGGGTCGATGAACGCGAGTGCGCAAATCCATCACACGTCCGGTCAAGGAGCGCAGCGGGTCCGCTCCCAGTTGGGGGCCCGGCGTGTGGTCCCGTGGGGCGGGCCTGCCGCCATGGCCGATTGGGTGCTGCTCGGCGGGATCCTCACCGTGGTCGCGCTCGGGTTGGCCCTGCGTCCGGCCAAGCCGTTCCTGATCGCCGAACACCCCGTCCTGCTGGAGTTCCTCACCGGTGATCTGGTCGCGGTGGGGGCGGCCGCCGCGTTCGCCCGCATCGGCGAGGCACCCCTGGCGCTGGTGATCGTCGCCGGCGCCGTGGGCATGGTGAAGTTCGACCTGCTCACCTGGTGGGCCGGGCGACGCTGGGGCGAGGGCATCCTCGGGATGCTCTCCACCCCCGCCCAGGCCGCGACCTGGACCCGGCGCCTCGACCGGACCCGGCCCTGGGTCATGGGCCTGGCCGTGGCGATGGCCGCGGCGCCGGGAGTACCCACGGCCGTGGTGTACGTCCTCGCAGGCTGGGCGGGCATGCGGCTCACCACCTTCCTGCTGCTGGACCTGACAGGCGCCCTGGCGATCACCGCGCTCGTGTCCGGGCTCGGCTACGGCCTGGGCCAGCACGCCGTCGACGCGGTCCTGCTGGTGGACCGGCACGCCTCCACCGTCACCCTCGTGCTGATCGGCATCGCCCTGGTGGCGCCGCTCGCCAAGAAGCTGATCGACCGCGTCCGCCGCCAGCTCACTACCTCGCCCACCAACCACGACCTGATCACCAAGGAGACCCCATGAGCACGACGACCCCCACCCCCCGCATCCATCGACCCGCCTCCCCCGCCCGATTCCTGGCCGCAGCCGCCGAGATCCTCACCGTCGTCATCCTCGGCACCGGCCTGGTGCTGTGGCTGCTGGAGCGGCTGCCGGGTTGGCCACCGCCGGGCCTGCCCGTTTGGGCCGGCATCGCCGTGATGGGAGTGGCCATGACGTTGCCCGTCGCCGTCTGGCTCCCGCTGCGCCGCTACCCCGGACGCCCCACGGCCGAACTCGTCGGCAGCTTCGTGGCTGCCACGCTGATCGGAATCCTGTTGGTGGCGAGGGATCTCGCCCCCGCGGGGACTGCCCTGCTCGTCCAGCACGTCCTGATGCTCGCCGGCCTGTTGGCAACCCTGACGGGGCGCTGGCGGGCGCTGGCTGGCCGGTGGGCCGGCTGATTTCAGGGGGCGACGGCCTGGCACAGCCACGTCGCCAGCCACGGCGGGCTGGGCACCGCCCCGGCGTCGACGTGGGCGAGGAGCCGTTCCCACGACAGAGCACGGTGCACCGCGCCGAGCCGATCGGCGGCGTCCAGGGCTTCGGGCCAGCATCGCTGGGGGACTTCTGGCCAGCAGCGCAGGTACGCCTCCGCCAGACGGCCGGTCTCGGACGCCGTGGGGCGTGGCCCGGCAAGGCTGGCGCCGACAGCCTGGCGCAATGGAAGGTGCAGCACGCCGAATGGGTGCGACCAGAACGCATCACCCAGGTCGAACAACCGGTAGGGGCCGCCCGGCGAGGTGGGAGAGACCGCGTTGCCCAGGCTGGCGTCATTGGGCTGGAGCGTGTCGGGGATCCCGAGTCCCTCGAGCACGGTCATCGCCGCATCAAGACGGGGCAGGCTGGCGCGGGCGTCAGCCGCAGCATCCGCGTCCAAGTGTTGGGGATCGCCCTCGTCCAGGGCTGCGAGGTGGTCCAGGCGCAGGGCGACCTCGTCGGCCACCGATCCCAGGGGCAAGCCCGGGACCATCGACAAGGTCTCCCGATGGGGGACAAGGTTCCTTTGGAGGTTCGCCACCTGCTCCAGCAGCCGCGTCCAGGTGGCCGGCAAGTCCGGCCCAACTTCCTCCCCCAGCGTGGGGCCGCCGTCGGGCAGCAGCCACCAGCCGCGCTCGGCATCCACGGCCAACGGTTCCACGACCGACCGGGACGTCACCGTGGCCAGCGCGCCGAGGAGTTCGCCCTCGAAGGCCTGGCCGGGATTGCCGACCTTCGCCCACACGTACCCTCCCCCATCCACAGGCACCCGGAACACCGCCGACCAGAACCGCACCCGGACCGGCAGCAGGACGCCGAGCCGACGGACGCCCAAGGTTTGGAGGTGCGCGTCGACCCAGGCCGTCAGCTCGGCGCGAAACGCGTCACTGTTCCAAGTCGCCACCAAGTCCGCCATGCCAGAACCGTACCCAGTCACCAGTTCCGCTCAAGGGCCCGCGCCAGGCGAGCCCCACTCGAATGAAGGAGAACGACGATGCGTTGCAAGAACCCCCGATCGGGAGTGCGGGAGGCCTCAGCGTGACAGGCAAGATCATCGCCAGTGCGTGGGTCACCCTGGACGGAAAGGTCGCCGGACCCGACGACAGCATGGACTGGCTGCGGCCGGACCTGGACCTCATGGATTACGAGACCCGGCTGGTCCAGGGAGCCGGGACACTGCTGCTGGGCCGAATCACCCACGCCGACTTCGCCTCCTACTGGCCGGCCGTGGCCCGCGGCGACATCGACGCCGACGAAGGGTCCGGCAGGTACGCGCGGCGCTTGGACGAGCTCGACAAGGTGGTCGCGTCCCGCACTGGGTACGTGGCGGACTGGCCGGGCACCCGACGCCTCCAGGAGGTGACGGTCGATGCAGTGCACAGGATCCGGGCGGCCTCGACCGGGAATGTCGTCGTGTACGGCAGCCTCAGCGTGCTCGCCGGCCTCGACCTCCTCGGGCTCCTCGACGAAGTCCACCTGGTGGGGCACCCTGTGTTCCTGGGCCAGGGCAGGCCGCTGTTCAGCGATGGGTGCCGTGCCGGGCTGGAGCTGACCGACCAGCGTCGCTTCTCCTCAGGTGCGGTGCTGTCGATCTACCGATGCAGCTATGAGCCCGCCAGCACGTCGTAGGTCAGGGCGACCGTCCCGAGGCTGGTGGTACCCGCCGAGGCCAACCGTAGCTCGCGGGGGGCATCCAGTCCGCGGAAGAGCCGCTTGCCGGTTCCCAGGAGGAGGGGATGCACGAACAGTCGGAACTGGTCGACCAGGTCGAGCGCCATCAACTGCTGGACCAGCTCACCGCTGCCGAGCACCACGAGGTCGCCCTCACCGGAGGCCTTCAGCTCGGACACCGCGGCGCCCAGATCTTCGCCCAGCCGTTGGGTGCCCGACCACGCGAACTCGGTGAGCGTCCGGGTGGCCACGTGCTTGGGTGTGGTGTTGAGTTGGTGCGCCATCGGGTTGCTGTCGGGCTGGAAGGGCCAGTAGGCGGCCATCTTGTCGTAGGTGCGGCGTCCGAACAGGAACGCATCGGTCACCCGCGTGTGGTCGGCGGCGACGGCTTCGTGGATCGCCGGGGCGTAGGGGGCACCCCAGCCGCCGTGGGTGAAGCCGCCGTCGGTGTCCTCCTCGGGCGAGCCGAGTCCCTGCATGACGCCGTCGACGGTCAGGAACTCGATGACAACCAGTTTTCGCATACCTGCCATGCTGGGGGGCAGCCGGCGTGCATGGCTTGAACGAATTTGACCCATCAGAAAGGGGTGCGACATGGACTCCCACGAGATCGTGCTGGTGCGGCACGCTCCCCCACCCGGCCTGATCGGTGTGGTGGCCGGCATGGTCGGGATGTGCGAGCGGGCTCCCGGCGTCGTGCGTCGTCGCCAGCCGGCTGGCAGCCTGATCCCTCTGGTCATCTCGTTCGGCGATCCGTTGACGGTCGAGTCCCTGTCGGACGCCGTGGGTGCGGGCACGTCCTACCGCTCGTTCGTGGCCGGGTTCTCCCCCGGACACGCGACCACCAGCTTCGCCGGCGGCCAGGAGTGCGTCCAGGTCTACCTCCACCCGACCGGGGTGGGCCGACTGCTCGGCGCGACCGCACACGAGGTGGCCCGCCGGGTGATTGCTGCCGACCAGGTCCTGCCCCGGGTGGCCGTCCTGGCCGAGCGCTTGGCGTCCACCCCGGCCTGGGACGAGCGTCTCTGCCTGGTGGAGGCGGAACTCCTGCGTCAACTCGAGGGCACGGAAAACCGGGTGCCGCGATGGGTGGAGTGGATGTGGCAGCGGATCGTCGCGACAGGGGGGCAGGTTCGGATCGGCTCCCTGGTGGAGGAGACGGGGTGGAGCCACCGCCACGTGACGAGGACGTTCACCGAGCACGTGGGGCTCCCCCCCAAGCAGGCCGCCGACGTGGTCCGGTTCGAGCGTGCCCTCGCCGACCTGGGCGAGCTACCACCAGCGGAGGTGGCCGCCCGGCACGGTTATGCCGACCAGAGCCACTTCACCCGCGCGGTCGCCCGCCACGCCGGCGAGACGCCGTCCCGCCTGGCTGCGGCCAGGCGTCCCACCGCGCTGACCGCCCTGGGGCTGACCCCGCCGCAGGCAGGCCACGGCCTTGGCTGAATTGCGTGGTCGAACCGGTCAGTCGATCGCCTCGATGCCGAGCTCGGCGAGTTGCCCCACATGGTCGCGGAGGGTGCGGACGAGATCAGGCGACGGCGGCGTCCAGTCGACGACTTCCTCGACGACGCGGAGGGGTCCGGAGGTGCGGTAGGAGCGGGTGGGGTTACCGGGGAACCGCATGTCGGTGACGTTCGGGTCGTCCTCGATCGTCCCCTCGGGCTCGACGCGGTACACCCGCGGCGGACCGTCGCCGCGTGCCAGTTCGGCGGCCAGGGGCGCACCCTCACGGCTTGCGGTCAGGTAGATGTGCCGGGCCAACTTGCCCGACCCATAGTTGGACCGCCAACCGGGCGTGAGCAGGTCGCCCGGACGGAGATCAGCCCTGGTCCCGTGGTAGAAGGGGCCCGGGTCGTCGACCGGGCGTGGCGGCGGGGGCGGGTCGCGCAGCAGGCTGTCGAGCTGGGCCAGGAGCGCTGCCACCCGGGTCCGTCCTTGGGGTGCGCGCGGGTAGCGGCTCAGGACGTCCCGCACTGTCGCGGTAGCGCGCTTGGCGGCAGCATCGAGCATGTAGTGCGCCACGACGGGGTCGTCGCCGCGGGCCAACTCGCCCGCCCGTGCGGCGTGCGCGGCTGCCCCGAGGATGTGGCGCAGCTGGGCGGCCCTGGCCGGGGGGTGGAGGTAGGCGGCCGCGCAGGCGTCCCCGGCGGCGAGGGCGGCGTGCCGGGCGGCTTCTGACGTAGCGTCCCGGCCGGCTCGCTGGGCGTCCGTGGCGGCCGTGCGCTGCAGGCGCGACCGTCGCCCGCCCTCGGCGAACGCGCGGGCGGCGTCCAGCGCGATGGCTGGGCGCGGATCCTGAGGGCAGGCCTGGTTGAACAGGTGCAGGACCGGCTCGGCGCACGCCCGGGCGTACGCGGTCACTGCGCGCAGCTCGTCCATGGTCAGTTCCATGTTGGCGGGGGACGTTGGGATGGTCACGGGGGTTCCCTTCACTTCTCGACACCTCCCGGAGGAGCCACGCCGATAGCTGGGCACGCTCGGTCGGGGCGTGCTGTCAGCTGGCGCTGGGGGCAAGGACGCCCAGGATGGTGCTCGGCACCAGGGTCCGTGCCTGCTCGAAGGTGAGTTCGTTGCGGTAGGCCGCTTCGACGCCGGCGTGGACGAGCGCCTGGATCGCGGAGAGCTGCCACTCGGCGGGCATGTCGGCCCGGAAGACGCCCGCCCCTCGACCGCGTTCGAGCAGCGTGCGGACGCGGAGCGCCGGCGCCTCGTGCAGGACCTTGATGCGATCTGCCGGCAGGGTCCGTTCGGCAGCCACCACCAACGCGCCGAACCGGTGCGTGAGGTCCCAGGTGGCCGCGATCAGGCGGGCCATGGCCTCGATCGGGTGGCCGGACAGGTCGAGGTCGGCCAGGTCGGACTCGGTCTGGCCGATGGCTCGGTCGACCACCGCGTCCACGAGGGCTGCACGCGTGTCGTAGTGCCCGTACAAGGTGACGCGCCCCACCCCGGCCTCGGTGGCGATGTCCTTCAGGCTCACGTCGGGGTCGCGGGCCAGGCAGCGGGTCGCGGCGTCCAGGATCGCTGCCGCATTGCGCCGGGCATCGGCCCGACGCCTGGTCTCTTGCACGTCCGGCTCGGCGGCCATGCCCTCCTCCTCCGGCACCTCGACAACGTGGACGTCAGCGTACTGCTCCCCCCTCCCGGCGCCGGCCGAGGACGCCGTGGCGCTCGTGCGCCTCGCCGTCGATGAAGGCCTCGACTCATGCATCTGCACTCCTTCCAAGAAGTTGGACACCATTGTACAGACTTATCTTGAACACATGAGTACGGGTTGTTACCTTGTAAATCAGACACAAATGTCTAACTTATTGAGGAGTGCTCCCATGTCCCAAGCAGAACCGGCGACGGAGGGTCGCCCCACCCACCAGCCCTACCCCCGACGATGGGCCGCGCTCGCCCTGGTGGGCGTGGCTCAGTTCATGCTCATCCTCGACATCACCGTGGTCGCGATCGCGATGCCGCAGCTCGGCGCCGACCTAGGAATGAGCCGCGATGCCCTGACCTGGGTGATGAGCGCCTACACGCTCACCTTTGGTGGCCTCATGCTGACCGGTGGACGCCTCGCGGACGTCGTCGGGCCCCGCCGGATCGTGCTGATCGGCCTGGCCATCTTCACCGTCGCGTCACTGGCGGCCGGCCTAGCCGACAACGCCGCGCTCGTCCTCGCCGCCCGCGTGGCCCAAGGCGTGGGCGCGGCCATCATGTCCCCCGCAGCCCTGTCGACCGTCGTGCGCCTGTTCGCCGGCGAGGAACTCAACCGGGCGCTGGGGATCTGGTCGGCCCTGGGCGGCGTCGGCGCGGCGGTCGGCGTCCTCGTCGGGGGCGTGCTCACCGCAGGCCCCGGCTGGCCCTGGGTGTTCCTGGTCAACGTCCCGATCGGGGCGGCCATCTTGATCGTGCTGCCCGCAGTCCTGCCCGCCCTGCCGCCGCTCACTGCCGGGGCACGCCTCGACCTGGTCGGCGCGCTGCTGGGCACGCTGGCATTTGGATCGGTCATCTTCGCCTGCATCGACGCCGGCAACACCGGCATCGCCTCGCCCCGCCCCCTCGCCGCCCTGGCTGTCGGCCTGGTGCTGTTCCTCGCGCTGGGCGCGTGGCTGCGTCGGCGCCCCCAGCCCCTGGTCGACCCCGCCCTGGTCGCGCGGCGCCCAATGCTGGGCGGATCCATCGTGCTCTTCGTCGGGACCGGCCTCATGGTCGCGGTCTTCTTCCTCGGCACCTTCTACCTGCAGGCCGCCGCCGGGCACGACGCCCTCACCACCGGGCTGCTCTTCCTCCCTGTCGCGGTCGCCACCTTGGGCGGCGCCCAGACGGCCGGCCGCGCCATAGGCCTACTGGGCGTACGCACAGTCGCCGTAATCGGCCTACTCCTGGCCGGCGCAGGACTCGCCGTCGCCGCAC